>JAFKJJ010000363.1 GCA_017306025.1 Planctomycetota bacterium | reverse complement strand
GGCGGCCGGCCCCACGACAAAAGGCACGTGCTCGAACCGTGACCGATACCCTTCACCCGGACCTGGTATGAGTGTTGGCGGTGAGGGGGTGACAAAGACCGGCGGAAGTTCCGTCGGTCTTTGTTACCCCCTCACCACTTCTCTTCTCCGTTTCCCGTTACGGCGTCTTCGGCACGGGCGGCGGGCGCCGTTTGATGTCGTCCACCCGCGCGCGCCAGTCCTTGAGGAACTTCCGGTACTCCGGGTCGTCGAACTTGTTCCCGATGGCCCCGACGTTCACCCCGACCGGGGGCGGAATCCAGACGCCGCGGTCCGCGACGACCAGGTTCCACAGCGCGATGTCGCGCAGCGCGATCGCCGGGTCCTGCTTCTCGAACTCCCCCGACTTCACGCCGCCCAGGCGCAACAGGAGCTTGTCCAGTTGCCCCGGGTCGGGCTGCGTGGGCGAAACGAACCCGCGCAACATTTCGATCACCGCGTCCACCTGCTCGGCGGGGATCCCGCTCCCGTCGCGGCCGAGCAGCGCGTGCAACAGGGCCGTGTTCCCGCGGTCGCGGGCGACCCACTGGACCAGCGCGGTCACGACCGCCTGACGGCCCAGCCACTGGAGTTCAGAGTTGAGGATGGCGACCAGATCGCGGAGCGTGTCGCACCCCTCGGCGTCCGAGTCCGCCAGCGCCGCCCACGAGTAGATCGCCAGCCGCTGGATCAGGTCGCGGGGGACCATCGTCTCCGGGGGGTCGAGCCGGACCTTCAACACGGTGCGAACCCGGTCCGGCTGCGTCACCGCGTCGGCCATGTCGCTCAACACGCCCCGGACGACCTTCTGCGGCACGCCCGCGAGCGTCGGCACCCGCACGACCTCTTCCATGTTGGGGATCTTGACCGGCTCCGACAGCGCGCCGGTGCCCGAGTCCCACTGGGCCTGCGTGTCGGGGGCGATCTGGAACTTCTTGAACCGGGCCTCGGACGCGAAGAAGGCCGCCGGCCCGCCCAGGACCGCGGCGCGGGCCTCGCGCTTCGGCTCCTCCCCGCCCTTGACCGCGTACCGCGCCCCCGGCCGGAACCAGGAGATCAGTTCGACCAGCACGTCCGTCTCCACATCGGGGAGGGTCAGGTCCCAGACCTCCTTGGTGTTGGCCAGCCGTACCCGAACCCGCACCAAAGCCCCCTTCTCCGCCACGGCCTTCTGGTTCTTGAGGTAGATGCGGCCGGCGTGGAGGGTGATGTCCGCGTCGAAGTTCGGCGGCGGCTGGTGGAACGTGACCTTCGACTCGAACACGCGGTACGGCAACTGCTCCGGTACGTTGCCCCACAGGGTGACCGCGAGGACCGGCTTTTTGAACTCGCCGAGCTTCACCACGGCCTGGTGCCCCGGCAGCGCCATGACCGGGTCGGTCGAGAACACCGAGTCCGGGTCGTTGGGGTTGTCGGTGTCGGGCTTGAACGGCAGGCGGCCCCAGCCGGCCTTGCCGCGCTGGCTCACCACGAGCACGTGGTCCGTGTCGACGCGCCCGATGGGGTCGCGGCGGTCCAGCGGCGGGTCGATCCCGGCCCAGGGGTCCGGGCCGACCGGCCGCGGCGGCGGGATCATGTCGCCCGCGTCGGCCGGTTCCGGCCCCTTGTCTTTCGGCTTCACCTCGGCCACATCCGGTCCCTTGTCCCTGGGCTTCACCGGGGGCGTGTCGGGACCTTTCGGCTTCGGCCCGGCCGGCGGCGGCTCGGGCGGGGTCGGACGGGGTTCCGCGGGCGCGGCCGGGCGCTGCGCCACCTCGGGCGGCTGGGGGTGGTTCGGGGGCAACAGGGTCTTCACGACGGCCCCGGCGAGGAGCACGAGCAGCACCGCAACGGCCGCGAGCAGGACGAACCGCGCCGCCCAGGTGGACGAGGAGGAGTACCGCTTCATCCCCAGGAGCAGCGCCGCGTCGGCGTCGTCCGCGTCGACCGGGCCGTCGGCGGACGGCGCCGAACCGCTGATCGGGAGCGACTTGCTCGGCCGACGGTTCGGCACCGCCGCCGGCGGCTGAACGAGTTCGTACATGCGCCGGTGCGCCCGCGGCGGCACCCGCACCGGCTCGGTGAGCACGAGCGTCAGGATCTGGTGGCACGCGGCCACTTCGGCGAGGTGAACGTCCGACTCCAGGCACGTCTCCTCGACCTGCCGGACGGTGGCCGAGTCCAGCGCGTTATCGAGGTAGGCCGCGACGGTGTTCGGGTCGGCGGTCGCGTCGTCCTCGTCGTTGGCGGTAGGGGCGGCCAGCCCGCGGCGGCGCGTGACCTTCTTGATCCGGTCGACGAGCTGCCGGGCCTCCTCGCTCTCCGCGACCTTCTTGCCCAGCGAGCGGGCCTCGACCGGTTCGAGCGTGTCGTCGATGTACGCCAGGAGCGTGCGGAGCGTCAGTCGCGGCATGGTGGCCTCCCTATCGTCCCTCGCCCTCAATAGTGGGGCGGCGCGTCTTGCTTCGTGCAACATTCCGAAAAAGTGCGTAAGCTGGTGGCGAATCCCGGAGACGTGACGGACGCCGCGCGACCGCGCCCGCCCCTAAATTGAGGAACCGAATACCGATGCGCCGATTATTACCGCTCGTTGCCCTCGCGCTGTTCGGCGCGGACCTCCGGGCCGCCGAACTGAAGGCCGGCGCGTTCGCGCAGGACGTCACGCCCGAGAAGTTTCCGATCTCGGTCAACGGCAACATGGCCGACAAGAAGGCGGCCGCGGCCAACGACCCGCTGCACGCGCGGTGCCTCGTGCTCGACGACGGCACGACCAAGCTCGCGATCGTCGTGGTCGATAGCTGCATGGTGCCGCGGGAGCTGCTCGACGCGGCCAAGGCGCTCGCCGAGAAGAAGACGGGCATCCCGGCCAAAAACGTGCTGATCTCGGCGACCCACACGCACACCGCGCCGACCGTCGCGGGCGTGTTCCAGAGCGACCCGGACGAGGAATACGTCCGGTTCCTCACGCAGAAGATCGCCGACGGCATCGAGAAGGCCCACAAGAACCTCGCCCCTGCGAAGATCGCCTGGGGCGTCGCGGAGGAGCCGAACCAGGTGTTCAACCGGCGCTGGCGGATGAAACCGGGCTTCAAGTACCTCGACCCGTTCGGCAACGGCACCGACAAGGTGAGGATGAACCCGCCGCGGATGAGCCCCGACCTCATCGAGCCCGCCGGCCCGACCGACCCGCGCGTCACGGTGCTCTCGGTGCAGACGGCCGACGGCAAGCCGCTGGCGCTGTACGCGAATTACTCGCTCCACTACGTCGGCGACCTGCCGCCGCTGTCGGCCGACTACTTCGGCGCGTTCGCCAACAGCATCGGCACGAAGCTGAAGGGGGGAAAAGAGTTCGTCGGCGCCCTGTCGAACGGGACGAGCGGCGACGTGAACAACGTTAACTTCAAGGCGGAGGCGATGAAAACGCTGCCGGGCGAGCGGTGCCGGCTGGTCGCCGACGCGGTCGCCACGGCCGCGACGAAGGCCGTCGACGGCGCCAAATACGAAGCCCGCGGTCAGCTCCGGTGCGTGACGAAGGAGATCGAATTAGGTGTGCGCAAGCCAACTACGGAGGAGATCAAGCGGGCCGAGGGCATTCTGGAGAAGGCGAAGGGGCGCGAATTGAAGGGCTTAGAGGAAGTGTACGCCCGCGAAACGGTGCTGATCGCGAAGTACCCTGACACGGTGAAAGTGCCTATCCAGGTGATGACGGTGAACGAGACGGCGCTCGTCGCGATCCCGTGCGAGACGTTCGCCGAGATCGGGCTGCGCATCAAGAAGGACATCAGCCCCTTCAAGACGACGTGCGTCGTGTCGCTGGCGAACGGGTACTTCGGCTACCTGCCCACGCCGGAGCATCACGCGCTCGGCGGCTACGAGACCTGGCGCGCCCGATCGAGCTTCCTCGAAGTCGACGCCTCGGTGAAGATCGAGAAGGCGATCGGCGAATTGATGAAAGAACTGGCCGTGAAGTGAGATGCCGGGCGTGGTCCGGTCACTCCGTGACCGGTTCTCCGGAGACCGGTCACGGAGTGACGGGTTCTCCCCAGAACCGGTCACGGAGTGACCGGACCACAAAAAGCCCGACCGGTCGGGCGCGGGCGGTGCGAGTGGAGCGGATCGCCCGCAACCTCCTCACCCCACCTGCGCCCGACCGGTCGGTTTTATGCCAAGCGGTTCCGGCCGCGTGGCACCTGCCTCTTCTGTTCCAGCCCCGTCACATTTCTGCTGCGGTTCTGGTCGAGAACGCACAAGAACAAAGCACGCGGCGTGCCAATTGCCGAAATACGCCGCACGCGGCCGAAACGCCCACCCTGTCGGAACACCGCGGGCGGTCAATAGGAAAAAAGCACCAATACGGGCCGGTCGCGTGTAGGAATTACAACCCGTCGCGCGACGGTCTTGGCAAAAACTTCACACTTAGTCGATCAGCACGAGCCGGACGTCCATCACGTTCGTCCCGGTGAGACCGGACCGGATCAGGCCGCCGACGCGGTCGAACAGCGTGTACGCGTCGTGGCGCCGTAAGTAATCCTCGGCCGCGAGCCGGTGTTGCGCGATCCCGGCGAACGTGCCGGCATCCGCGACCGCGCCGGCCGCATCGGTGGGACCGTCCTCGCCGTCGGTGCCGCCGCTCAACACGGTCACGCCGCGCATCCCCCGTGCGCCGAGCTTCGCCAGCACCGCGAGCACGAACTCCTGATTGCGCCCGCCCTTGCCCGGCGAATCTCCGAGTGTGACGGTCGTTTCGCCGCCCAACAGGACACACACGGGCGGTTTGAACGGAACGCCGTCGCTCCGGACGCTCCGCACGACGCCCGCTACCGCCGTCGCGACGTGCCGCGTCTCTCCCTCCACAAAGGAGCCCAGGTCGAGCACGCGGTAGCCCAACTCCTCTGCCTTGCGCCGGGCCGCGTCGAGCGCGACGCGGTTGCTCCCGATCACCCGGTTCTCGACGCTCGCGGGAAGCGCCTTTGGGGTCTCCGCGAGCGCGCCGTCCGCACCGGATCGGAGGTGACGGAGCACCGCGTCGGGTGCGGACGGGGTCAGCCCGTACCGGCCGAGCACCGCGAGCGCGTCCTCGAACGTGGTGGGGTCGGGGGCCGTCGGCCCGGAGGCGATGACGTCGAGCGGGTCGCCGACGACGTCCGAGATGACGAGCGACACGAGCCGCTTGCCGCGGAACGCCTCGGCGAGCCGCCCGCCCTTCACGCGCGACAGGTGCTTGCGCACGCAGTTCATCTCGTCGATGCTCGCCCCGCACCGGTGCAGGAGCTTCGTGACGGCCAGCTTGTCGGCCAGCGTGACGCCGTCGGGCGCCGGCAGGAGCGCCGAGCCGCCGCCCGACAGCAGGCACACCGCGACGTCCTCCGGCCCGGCGCCCCGGAGCAGCCCGAGCATCTCCTCCGCGCCGGCGACGCCGGCGGCGGTCGGCTCGTTGACGCCCGGCGGCCGCGCCGCGTGCAGCCGAATCCGCTTCAGCGGCGCCGACATCCCGGCCGGAACGTTGAGCACGCCCGCGACGTGCGCGAGCCGGTCCGCGAACGCCTGTTCCAGCCCCGCGGCCATCCCGGGGCCGGCCTTTCCGGCCCCGACGACGATCACCCGCGGCGCCTCACAGATCTCGCGCTCTTCTTCGAGGACGGCCCGCACGAGCGGCTCCGGCCGGACGACGTCCACCGCCGCGTTCCAGATCGCCCGCGCGCGCTCGCGTGACATACCTCGGCTCCTGACGCCCGATACCTGCTGCTACAATACTCACTCCCACCCGAAGGAACCGCGATGAAGTTCGACCTCCACATGCACACCGCCCGGCACTCGCCCGACGCGGACTCGGACCCCTTCGAGTTGGTTCGAGCCGCGATCAAAGCCGGGCTCGACGGCATCGTCATCACCGAGCACGACTTCCTGTGGCCCGAGGACGAACTGCAAGAGCTGCGGGCATCGGCGCCGGAACTGGTGATCCTCGCGGGGGTCGAGGTGACCGGGCGCGGCGGCGACGTGCTGTGTTACGGCGTGACGACCCCGTCCGCGATCCCGCGGGGCACGGAGTGGGGGCCGCTGACGCGCGAGGTCCACCGACAGGGCGGCGCGTGCGTCGCGGCGCACCCGAACCGGTGGAACCAGCCGTTCGAGAAGCTCTTGAAGGAGCAGCAGCCGGAACTCGACGGCATCGAGGTGATGTCGAACAACATGGACCCCGACCTGCGGGCGAAGGCGGCGCTGCTCCTGGAGAAGTACCCCCACTTCGCGCAGCTCGGCAACAGCGACTCGCACCAGCCGTGGAGCGTGGGCTGCTGTTACACCGAGTTCGCGGTCGAGA
>JAFKJJ010000362.1 GCA_017306025.1 Planctomycetota bacterium | reverse complement strand
GTCGACCACGATGACGTGGTCGGTGGGGACGTCGCCCTTGTCCATCCGCACGACGCAGTCGAACTCGTACTCGGCCCCCTCGCGCTGGTCGGTCTTGGTGCCGACCTTCTTGATCTGCGCCCCGCCGCCCTCCTTTTGCACGCGGTCGTATTCGCTCTTCACGCGCATGGTGCCGATGAAGTGTGCCCGGGCGTCGGTGAGGGTCGCGAGCATCTGCCGCTGCTGGGGCGTGACCTTGGCCCAGCCGCCGAACTTGTCGTTCTTGTTGGCCTGTGCGTAGCGGTCCACGATCTCCTGCGCGCCGTACCACGCGTGCGTCAGCGAGTCGCCGATGATGACATCGAACCCCTGGCCGACGAGGTACTCATACGCTTCCGTGTACCCGGCCGGGTTCTGCTTCTCCGGGGGCATGGGGCACACGTCGTACTCCCACCGCTCGCCGTCCTGCACGACGCCCTCGTAGAGCCCGGCCGACTCGTTCTCGCTGTCGGCGACCACGATTTTTTTGCCGATCCCGGCCCGCCGCATCGCGAACGCCAGCCGCAGGGCCGTGTAGGTTTTCCCGGAACCGCTCACCCCTTCCAGGTTGATCTTCAGCGGCCGCCGCTGCCGCTTCGCCTTCTTGATCTCGAACGCCATGACACCCTCCGAAGAAACACAGAAACACGACACAAAAACAACATCACAGCAGGGAGAAGGGCGGGGTTCGAACCCGCGACCGTCGGCACCCGAGGGGGGAGGGGGCCGCCGCTCTGACCGGTTGAGCTACCTTCTCAAGATGTACCTCCGTCGACCTAAGACTTACCTTGATCGCACCTCACTCCGCTCTCCATGTCCGTTGCGGAGATTTTGCGCGCCGCGTCGGACCGGTGCCGTCACCGTCGGTAGCGCGACCGCGCGAGGGGCGGTGATCGGATGTGGGAAGCAGAGTGGCGACGTTTACTTCGTGGCCTGTGGCGCGGAGGGCTCGCGGCTCCGGTGTGGTCCGGTCACTCCGTGACCGGTGTAAGGCGCGGACCGCCGGCGCAAGTAGTCCCGCGCCCCAACACACGCAAAGCGACCGGTCACGGAGTGACCGGACCACACCGAAACGACACGGGCCGGGGAATCACTCCCCGGCCCGTTCGCGTTCTTCGCGGTGTTTACTTCGTGGCCTGATGCGCGGAGGGCTCACGGCGCCGGTGGTTCAGACACATGTACTACAGCGGCGCCCCGTTTGGCGGGGTTGATGCAGGCCGCTGTAGACACATGTGTTTGAACCACCTCAGCGGCGCTGGAACAGCCCTCCCCGCGATGGGTGCCTGGCGAAGCGCTCGGACGACGCAACATCGTCCGGCTGCGTTGCAGCGAGCTAAACCGTTCGCGAAAACGCGGTTGAGATTAATAGGAGTTACGCAGTTGGGTACTTGTGTATAGGATCGTCGGGTGGTTGTTTCGGTTAGCGTTGGGGTTATGAACGCGCCACGGTGTACCCTGGAGGACTACGTCCAGTTCCTGCTGGCCAGTCCCCGGTCGTATTGCCTCACGGAGGCCGCACGCGTGCAACCCGATACCCCCAACGCACCCGCGCACGACTCCTACACGCGCCTGCTCAACCGCGTCGAGCCCGATCCCCAAACCCTCTGGGAAGAGACCCGACCACTGGTCGACCGGACCGCCGGCATTCTGATCCTCGACGACACCGTTCTGGACAAGCCACACGCCAAGCACATGGGGTTGGTCGCCCCGTTCCGGTCGGGACGGTACAAGCGGATCGTTCGGGGTATCAACTTGGTGAGCCTCGTGTGGACCGACGGGGACCGCGTGTATCCCACCGACTACCGGCTCGTGAATCCGGCCACACGACCCAAACAGACCAAGAACGACCTGTTCGCCGAACGGGTCCGCCACGCGCACACGCGCGGCTTCTGCCCGCCGTGCGTGTGCTTCGATTCGTGGTACTCGGGCAAGGATAACCTCAAGGTGATCCGCGCGTGCGGTTGGACGTTTCTGACGCAAGTGCGGTGCAATCGGCGTGTCAACCCGGATCGGACCGGCAACCGCCCGATCGAGCAATGTGAGATCGCCTCGACGGGAACGATCGTGCATCTGGAGGGCTTCGGTTTGGTCAAGGCATTCCGGATCGCCACCACAGATGGTGGCACGGAGCATTGGATCACCAACGACCTTCAGATGGACGAGGTAGCTCGTCGGGTGTTGGCGGAGCGGGCGTGGGGGATCGAGGAGTACCATCGTGGGTTGAAGCAATGCACGGGTGTGGAGCGGTGCCAGATTCGGATGAGCCGGGCGCAGCAGGTCCACATCGGCTGCGCGATCGAGCGTTCGTGCGCCGGGAGTGGCACCGATTCACCACCGGCATCGGCTGGATCGAGGCCAAACTCCAGATCGTTCGAGACGCCGTCCGCGTCTACCTCGCACGGCCAACGCTGACGCTCCCACAAACCGCAACTGCGTAACTCCTAATGTTCATACCCGTTAAAAAAGCCACGGCGTTCTTCGCCGCCCACGCGAGCGGACCTTCGCCTGGATCGAGGAACGCAAGGACCAGTGGCCCGTCGCGCACATGTGCCGCGCGCTCGGCTGGTCGATGGCCGGGTTCTATGCGTGGCGGGCGCGGCAACCCAGCGAGGCCGAAGTTCGGCGCGAGGAACTGACCGCCGAGGTGAAGGCGATCCACGCCGAGGTGAAGGCGCGTTACGGCAGCCCGCGCATCCACGCCGAGCTGGTGGCGAAGGGGCACGCGTGCAGCGCGAACTTCGTGGCCCAAGTCATGCGCGAGGCCGGGATCGCGGCGAAGACGAAGCGCACGTTCCGCCAGACGACCGACTCCAACCACGGGCTGCCGGTGGCCGAGAACGTGCGGGATCGGGAGTTCGACCCGGAGGAGCTGAACACGTGCTGGTGTGCCGACATCACGTACATCCCGACCCGCGAGGGGTGGCCGTACCTGGCGGTGGCCCGGACGCGACGCACAAGACGGCGGCGGTCAAGCGGTGGTTCCTACGGCACCCGGAATACCACCGGCACTTCATCCCGACCAGCCGCTCGTGGCTCAACCAGGTGGAGCGGTTCTTCGCGGCGATCACCGAGCGGCGCATCCGCCGGGGCGTGTTCACCCGCGTGACCCAACTGGAGCGCGCCATCGCCGACTACCTGGCCGAATACGACCAGAACCCCAAGCCGTTTGTCTGGACCGCTACCGCCGACGCCATTCTCGAACGGCTCAAGAGGGTTTGTGAACGGACTTCTGACTCGGGACAATAGATGCGGATCTGATCCGCGCGGCGTTCGGCGGCACACTCCCCGAGGGCATCGCGATTTCGGTGCAGCCGATGGAGAAGCACGACGGGCAGTGGGAACCGATCCATGGCGCGATGGTCGAGTTGCCCGAGGAGGAGTGGCCTCCGACCGAGGAGAAGCGGTGGGCGGCGTGGGGGCCGTTCGCGGACTGGTTCGCCACGGTGCCCGGGCTGCGCGATCGCGAGTACGTCGGCATCGGGTACAGCGGCAGCGCTCCCGGTGCCCTGAAGACGCGGTTGGTGCTCGCGCTGACCGCGGCCGGGAGCCTCGTCGGGGTCATCAACCACGAAATTCAGGCGTAGTCATCGGTATCACCTGCCGTCCGATATTGCATCAACCAGAACCCGGCGAATTCTCGAAACTCCGCGGCGTTCTCACAGGGCGGCTCTTCGACCGTGATGTAGCCGCCCGGCATTTCCGTTCACCCCAGCTTGAACGCTTCGGTGAGGCACGCGAGCGCCTCCTCGCCGCGGGTTCGCTCGACGACCACCCCCACGCACACCTCGCTCGTGTTGATCATCGCGATGTTGATCCCGCGGGCCGCCAGCGCCCCGAACATCGTCCGCGCGACGCCCGTGTGCGTCCGCATCCCCACCCCCAGCACGAACAGCACCGCGATGTCACCGTCGCCGACCACCCGGCAGGTCGGGTCGATCTCGTGAACGACGTCCTGGGTGCGCTTCAGCGCGCGGGTCAGGTCGGCGCGGGGTACGGTGAACGACAGCTCCGCCTTCGACGGGCCGCTCTGGTTCTGAACGATCATGTCCACCAGGATGCCGCCGGTCGCGACCGCGTTGAAGACGCGCGAGCAGTTCCCCGGCTTGTCGGGGAGGTCGTGAATCGTGATGCGGCTCTGATCGACGTTCAGGTGAACGCCGCTGACGAGCACGTCCTCCATCCCGTCGAGGCGCGCGATCGCGGCCTCGCGGTCCTTTGCCGCCGCGACCATGAGCGGGTTCGGGCGCGACTTGTACTCGCCGCCCGCGGTCTGCTCGCCGGCGCCCTTGCGGGCCTTCGGCAGCCCGAACGCCGCGTGGACCGGCCGCAGGGCCCGCCGGCCGCGGACCGCCTTCTTACTCTCCAGGTGCGCCTTCTTGATCGGCTCGCCCGGGTTCGGCTCGACGACCCCCGACTCGGCCGCGCCGTCCTCCTCGACGAGCACGCTGATCTTGATGTCGCCGGTGGTGATCATCTTGAGGTTCACGCCCTCGATCGCCAGGGCCTGGAACATGCGCTCCGCGACCCCGGAGATGGCCCGCATCCCGGCCCCGACCACAGACACCTTGCTCACCTTCCCCGTTTCGTTCACCGTCGCGCCCAGGTCGGCCACGATCGGGGTGAGGATCTTCTTCGTCTTATCGAGGTCGGCGTTGAGCACGGTGAAACCGATGGTCGCCTTGCCACCGCTCCCGACGCTCTGCGCGATCATGTCCACCGCGATGTTCGCGTCGGCCAGCGCCGCGAAGACGCGGTGGCTGACGCCCGGCCGGTCCGGAACGCCTTCGAGCACCAGCCGTGCCTCATCGGCCGCGAGCGCGACGCCGCACGCCGGGATCTCGCTCATCCAGGGCGCCTCGGGCACGATCCAGGTGCCGATCGCGTCCGACTGTGCGTTCCGCACCATGAGGGGAACGTCGTACTTCTTGGCGAACTCGATCGACCGCGAGTGCATCACGCCCGCGCCCATGCTCGCCATTTCGAGCATCTCGTCGTAGCTGATGGCGTCCATCTTGCGCGCGTCGGGCACGATCCGCGGGTCGGTGGTGTAGACCCCGTCCACGTCGGTGTAGATCTCGCACTCGACCTCGTAACCGGCGAGCTTGAGTGCCGCGGCCACCGCGACGGCGGTCGTGTCCGAGCCGCCGCGGCCGAGCGTCGAAATGTCGCCGTGCTCGTCGATCCCCTGGAACCCGGCGAGCACGACGATGTGGCCGCTGTCGAGCGCCTCGGACAGCCGCTCGGTGTCGATCTTCTTGATGCGGGCCTTGCGGTGCGTGCTGTCGGTGACGATGCCCACCTGCGGCCCGGTGAAGCTGACGGCCTGTTCGCCGAGTTCCTGAATGGCCATCGCGGTCAGCGCGATGGAAATCTGCTCGCCGGTGGCCAGTAGCATGTCCATCTCGCGCGCCGAGGGCATCGCGGTGATTTCGGCGGCTTTCGCGATGAGATCGTCGGTGGTGCTGCCCTGCGCGGAGACGACGACGACGACCTTGTTGCCGTCGTGCTTGGCACGGATGGCCTTGCGCGCGGCCTCCATCACGCGCCCCGCGTTCTTGACGCTCGACCCGCCGAACTTCTGAACCACGACGCCCACGGCGCACCCCGCGTTGAGAGTAACGAGTATCGGGGTTAGCATAGACGCGCGGCGCGGCTTCGCCACGTTCGGCCCGGTCGGCGCGACGAAATGACGGCGATTACGGAACAAACGTCCCGTCGGCCGACCATTGCGCACCCGGGCGGCGTGAAAACGGCTCCGACGAGCGAGAACGGGAGATCCGCCAGCACGAGCAACGGGCGCTCGGTCTCTTTCAGGTACTTCACGCCCTCCCGCCCCGCCGAAGACCCTGGGTACGGGCGGCCCGCCCGGTTCGCGATCGTCCTCGTTGAAGTTGCCGATCGTGCCACACCCCGAAACGAGCACCGCGCCCGCGGCGACGAACAGGAGCGGTTCGACACGATCGGCCCTCGGGAGAGCGTCTCGGGGGTGTTCCCATCACCGGTAGAACAGGGCACCGCGGTGTGAGCGTCCGCACGCGAGCCCTTACCGACAGCTCGTCTGCGGCGGCACCCGCGTCGCGACTTGCGGGTCCTTCGGAATCGGCCTCCGCGGGCCGGTCGAACGACTTTGCCCACCTGCCCGAATCCGTCCCGGCAGATCGTTTCCGAACGGAGCGCTTCGGCAAGGTTCGCGAGCTCGGTGTGGCACTGGAGGCGGTTGAGCGTCGCCCCATGAGTCGAGGGGCGGTCCTCAAACGCGCCGCCGGGCAGCACGCGCAGCATAAGGCAACAGCGTGGAATTAATCTACCGGCGCCCGGGGTCGAATGGAGAGGCTCCATTTGGGGAGGGTTGTGGAACGGATCAAGCGTTCGGCGACCGGGCGGAACGCGGCTTTGGTTAACCGGACGCCCCGTTGATACGTCGTGGTGATCTCGCGGGCCAACGGGCGGATCGTGCGCCAGGTCATCGTCCCCGCCCAACTCGGCGCCTGGGCCACGGACGAGAGCCGCGCCCCGTTCCAGTGCTGCTCCAAGATCCCCCAGCAGCGCTCGATCGGGTTGTACGTGCTGTGGTACGGCGGAAGGTACACCAACTCCACTTCCACACGGTGGCGATCGACGAACTCGACCAGGCGCTTCATGAACTGCGTCCGGCAACTGGCGATTTCCGGCCGTTATCCAGTTCGATGTGAATGCGCCCGACGCCGGGGTGATGCGGCTTCCGCTCGCCCCACCAGCTTTCCAGACCGTCGGCGATGAAGTCCGAGGTCTGCTTCGAGCGCCCGAGGAAGAACAGCGGCTGGTGGATCGGCACCGCCCCGCGATGGATCTCCAGTACACCGAACGGGACCAGCACCGCTTCGGGAGCCGTGTCGTGATCGACGGCCTTTACAGCGGTCGCCCCGCGTGCCCGACCACCCCGGCAGGAGTCGCCGATCTTGACTTTGGCCTTGGTGTCGATGGAGGTCCGCAGCGTGTCGGATTCGGCGGCGGCGCGGGAACGGGCGGCGCGGATGTGTCCGAAGATGGCATCGGTTTCGGGGACCTTTTTTCGGGTCGGGCCTTCAGCACCCGACGGCGTCGACAGCCCAGGCGGTTGAGGATCACCCCGACGGTCCGACGGCTGGGTACGGCATCCTTCAACTCGGGCACGGCGGCGAGCGCCGGGCGAACGGCCCGGGCGGTGATCCGGGTGTATGCCCGGGCGGTCTGGAACGTGGGATCGGCCCGGGCCTGGGGTTCGACCAGGCGGTGGATGTGTTCCGGGAGTTCGGGGCAGCGGTGCTCGGCCTTTTTGCGCCCGCGCAGTTCGTAGGCGTCCAGGCACCGGATGCCGGTTCGCGGCTCGCCCAGGCCGGTCTCGGCGGCCCGCCCCCAGCCGAATGTGGCCTCGGCCTGTCGGGCCGAACCGTTACAGTATTTGAGGGCGATCTGGGCTCGGAATTGTCACCGCTTGTAACCGGTCAGCCGTTTCGCCGCCGACCGGATGGTGCCAATGACTTCGTCCGTGAGTTCGGACATCCCATCTCCTCCGTGAGATGGAATGGTGTACCACAATCACGCGGGACGATGGTAGATCATTTTCCCGCTGCTGCCTGACCGTCGCCCCGGTCCCCTCGGAGCACGGGCTCAACCCGAGGCCGGCGCGGAGAACCAGTGCCCGGGCGACGGCCGCGGCGCACGACTCGGAATCGCCGAGGCACGGGGTGAGGAACGTCCCGCGGGTCAGGGCGGGCGTCCACACGTGGTGATCTTCGGTGGCGAGGTGAGCGCCCAACTCGTCGCACGCGGCCGGGATGTGTTGCTCCGTCCGCCACGCGCCCGATGGCCGATCGGGACCTTGCGCGGAGGTGCGGGGTGTCGTTCGGACCGAGGGCGTGGGAGCGTATGAAAGAGGCATCGAGGCCGACCTCGCCCGTACGACCGCGTGACCCGTCGGAGCGCGGAACACCTCGATGCTGCCCGTACGGTAGCGCCGGAGGAGTTGGTGACCAAGGCGGCACCGCCGTCACAACGAAATTATTCCGGGTGCCAAGGGCGTCCCGGGGCCGCGTCCGCGCTGGGCTCACCAAAAACACCACGGATGTGCCATTCGTCACCGGGTTCGTCTACCTGCTCCCGTACGTCGAGCAGGCGGCCCTGAAGGACTCGATCTACAACGCCCCGACGTTCGTGGCCGGGACCGCCGGTTCGCCGTGGGACTCGGGCTTCCAGCCGTGGACGGTCGTCGTCTCGGTGTTCCAGTGCCCGTCCGACAGCGCCGGTGCGGCCGGCGGGGTCGCCCCGCGGAACTATCACATGAACGTGGGCGACCGCTACGACGGCACGCGTGGGGCGTTCCAGGCGGTGCCGGTCAGCGGAACGACCCCCGAAAAGCACAGCGGCGGGCTGCTGACCATCACCGACGGGACGAGTAACACCCTGTTGTTTTCCGAGCGGAAGCGGCCGGCCGGCACCAACGACCTCGGGATGCTCGGGTTTACCACCTCGACCATCCCGAACGACTGCCGGACGACCTGGAACGCCTCGACCAAGCAGTACAACCCGCTGTCGAACAGCGGGTTCAAGTCCTCGTCGCGTGCGGGCGACGGGCGGTAACGGACCGAGTTGCACCAAGGACCAGTCGTGGGACGACAACCGCGGGTTCTACACCGCCAGCAGCAACCACTCCGGCGGGGTGAACTGCGCCATGACCGACGGGAGCATCCGGTTCATCCGCGACAGCATCGACGTCGGCAACCAGGCGGCCGACTCCAACACCGTCGCCGGGATCAGCCCGTACGGCGTGTGGGGCGCGCTCGGCAGCCGGAACGGCGGCGAAGTCACCACCGTCGACTAAGTGTCCGCCGATAAATCCGCGGGCCGGGGCGCGTGCCCCGGCCCCTTCACTTCCTCCCTCTATCGGGAACCACCATGACCTCTCCGTTTCGGTTTCTCCCCGCCGTTCTCCTCGCCCTCGGTCTCACCGGCTGCGGCGGCACGGACCATGAAGTCACCAAGTCGCTCCTCCGCGGCAAGGTGACCGTCGAAAACAAGCCGGTCACGGCCGGCGTCGTGACCGCCTACAAGGGCGGAACAAAGGTGGCGGAGGCGAACATCAACCCGGACGGCGCGTACGAATTCGCCGCCCCCCCGGGCGGCGAGTACCAGCTCACGGTGACCAAGACCGACACGCCGACCCCGTATTCGAAGCCGGTAAAACTGCCGGCGAAGTACGCCGACCCGGCCCGGGCTGACCGCGACGGTGAGCAGCGGCCAGACGAACGCCCAGGATCTGGCGCTGAGTTCGAAATGACGCCCGGTCGGCGAGCCGCCAGACCGTTCGTGCCGATCAGAACTGTTTGAGGAACCGCAGGTCGTTCTGCCAGAACAGGCGGATGTCGTCGATGGCGTGTTTGAGCATCAACATCCGCTGCGGCCCCATCCCGAACGCGAACCCCGTCACCTTCTCCGGGTCGTATCCGCCGGCGCGGAGCACGTTCGGGTGAACCATCCCCGCACCGAGGATTTCGAGCCACCCCGTACCCTTCGTGAGCCGGTCGCGGTTCGGATCGTCCTTGGGCCAGTCGATGTCCACCTCGATCGACGGCTCCGTGAACGGGAAGTAGCTGCTGCGAATCCGCACCTGCCGCTCGGGGCCGAACATCCGGCGCGCGAACGCGGTGATGGTCCCCTTCAGATCGGCCATCGTCACGCCCTCGCCCACTACCAAGCCCTCGACCTGGTAGAACTGGATCTCGCTCCGCGTGCTGATCGCCTCGTTGCGGTAGCACATGCCCGGCAGAATGACGCGGACCGGCTTGCCCGCGGCCTCGCGCATCACGTGGATCTGGCCCGGCGACGTGTGCGTCCGGAGCACGACGCCCGGGGTGGTGGTGAAGAACGTGTCCCACATGTCGCGCGCCGGGTGGTGCGCGGGCATGTTCAGGAACTCGAAGTTCATCTCGTCGGTCTCGACCTCGCAGGTACGGTACACCTGGAAGCCGAGGTCCGCGAAGATGGCATAAATCTGTCGGAGGATCTGCGTCGCCGGGTGCAGGCGCCCGCGGACCCGCGGGCGGCCGGGCAGCGTCACGTCGAGCGGATTGGTCGTGAGGCTCTCCTGGAGCTTGCGCTCCTTGACCTCGGCGTCCTTCGCCTCGTAAGCGGCCGTGAGAACCGTCTTCGCGCGGTTGCCTTCCGCACCGAACGCGGCCTTCTGGTCCTTCGGGACGGCGTTCATCTTGCCGAACGCGGCTTTCCACAGTCCCTTTTCGCCGAGGAACTTGGTGTACCACGCCCGCAGCGCGGCCTCGTCGGTGCTGGCGCCGAGTTCGTTCAGCCCCTGGCTCTCCAGCGCCTTCCACTCGTCGATGGCCATACGCGATCCTTAAACAGCGCCCGGAACACTTCGCGGTGAAGACAGAGTATGGTCGGTGGCGGTTCGTGGCCGGCGCGTCTGCGTCCCACGGCCCGACACCGGTTCGGGACCGGGGTGGGTGCGAACGCCCCGGCGGGCGTTATGGCGAAATCGTCGGACCTCCGCGCTTGTGTTGTCCGTCGGTCGGAAGTAACATCCTGAAACGTCTCGCTCCCGCTCCACCCGAACCGAGTACGGGTTCGTCAACCGGAGCACCCGCGGGGCAAGTTAGGCCCCGTCGGGAGTGAGCCATTACGGCCGATACCCCCCTCACCGTTCGCGCGGTTCTCCGCCCGGAACCCGCCCCGCTCGTGGGCGCTCCGGCGGACGGCTCGGTTCACTTGCAAAACGACACCGGCGGCGCGCACCCGGACGAACACCGGCTCCCCCGCGCCCCGGACGGGTACGTCCTGCTCAGCCGTCTCGGCGGGGGCGGGATGGGTGAGGTCCACCTCGCCCGCGAGGACACGTCCGAGCGCCTCGTCGCAATCAAGTTCCTGCGGTTCCCCGGCAGCCGGGAGGATTTCGAGCGGTTCAGGCTCGAACTCCGCGTCCTCGCCAACCTCGACCACCCGAACATCGTCCGCGTGCTGGCGCCCGATTTCAACGGCGCCGACCCGTGCTTCGCGATGGAGTACCTGCCGGGCGGGTCGCTCGCGCGCCCGACGGAAGGGGCCGCGCCGATGGCCGTGGACCGGGCGGTGCAGATCGCCCGGGCGGTCGCCCTCGCGTGCGGGGTCGCTCACGCGGCGCGCGTGATCCACCGCGACCTCAAGCCGTCGAACATTTTGCTGACGGCCGACGGGGTGCCGAAGGTCGTGGACTTCGGTCTCGCCAAGCGCCTCGGCGCGGCCGACCCGCTCACGCGGGACAGCGGCGCGCTCGGCACCCCGGAGTACATGCCGCCGGAGCAGATCTCGCAGAAGAACGGCGACCTCGGCCCGTGCGCGGACGTGTACGGACTGGGCGCGACCCTCTACCACCTGCTCACCGGGCGCGTGCCGTTCGTCGGCCACTCGCCCGAAGAGGTCGTGATGCGGGTGCTGACCGATCTGCCGCAGCGCCCGCGGGCGCTGCGGCCCGAGATCCCCTTGGCACTGGAGGGGATCGTCCTGAAGTGTCTGGAGAAGGACCCGGCGGACCGCTACCCGTCGATGGCCGAACTGGCCGCCGACCTCGACCGGTTCAGCACCCCCGGGCAGACGCCGCTCGCCCCGCGGTTGACCCGCAGGCGGCGGGCGCGGCGGTGGGTGGTCCGCCACCGCAACGGGCTGACGATCGCGTGTGCGATAGCGGCGCTCTTGGGTGTAACGTTCGTGCTCGGCCGCGTCCAGTCCGGGGCCAAGAGGGGCGTGACCCCGGCGCCCGTCCGACGGGTCGAACTCGCGCCGGTCCCCGGAACGCCCGTTTTACTGCCGTCCCCGGAGATCACGCACCAAGAGGCGGTCCGAGACCTACGGGCGGGGCGGAGCGTGGTTCTGGTCGGCCCGAGCGGTCCGCGCGTCCCGCTCGCGTGGGTGCTCGGTTCGGGCGAAGTCGTGCTGGCGCCCGCCGATAAGGAGGCCCGGCTCTCTTTGCGCACGGGCGAGACCGGCAGCAGCATACTGGAACTGCTACCCGATCCGGGCATCGAGCGATATCGGGTTCGGGCGGTCATACGCCACGACCAGTGGATACCACCTCGGGGGGGGGCAGCGTCGACCCCTTCCGAAATAGGGGTAGTGATCGGCCACCAGCGGGTCGCGGCCGCTCAGAAGGA
>JAFKJJ010000361.1 GCA_017306025.1 Planctomycetota bacterium | reverse complement strand
GCGCCTCCGCGGACTGCCACTTCGCCTCGGCGAGCAGGACCAGCAGTTCGCCCAGGTCGCCCGCCAGCGCGGTCCGGTCGGACTCGGACAACAGCCGCACGACGTCCCCCTTGCGCCAGTCCGGATCGTCGGGCAGTCCGTACGAAGCGAGCGCGGCGGTCGCGCGGTCGGTCCCGCGGGCACGGGCCTTCGGGTCGTCGGGCAGTACGAGGTCGAGACGGGTCGCGTCGAGCGCCGCGCGGACGACGCGGGCCTGTTCGACGGCCCCGGCCCGCGCGGTCGCTTCGACGCGCCGGTGCGCGACGGCGCCCAGGCCGATCGTGACCCCGCCGAGGCCCGCGGCGAGGAGGCGGACCCACACGCCGGGGTTCCGCCGCCGCCACTTGCCCAGCCGCTCGCGCAGCGACGCCTCGCGGGCGTGGACCAGGGGCAGGTCGTTGAGGTGCCGGTCGATGTCGGTCCGGAGGTCGTCCGCGGACCGGTACCGGTCGGCCGGCTCGGCCGCCAGGAGCTTCCGCACGATCGCCTCGACCGCGGGCGTGACGGCCGGGTTGAGCGCCCGGAGCGGCGGCGGCCCGGCCCGGCGCGCCGCGACGAGCTTGTCGATCTCCCGCAGCTCTTTCGACGAGGTCGGGAACGGCACGGTGCCGGTGAGCATCTCGAACGCCATCACGCCGAGCGAGTACAGGTCGGTGCGGGCGTCGATCGCGCCCTTGCCCCGGTTCCGCATGTCGAGCAACTGCTCGATCGCCATGTACGGCATCGTCCCGCCGACCAGCTCGCGGTCGGGGCGGGAGGCGTCGAACGACAGGTTGAAGTCGAGGAGCATCGGCTCGCCGGTGTCGGCGAGCAGCACGTTGGCCGGCTTCAGGTCGAGGTGCAGGATGCCGCGCGCGTGCGCGTGGGACAGCCCGGCCGCGAGCTGGCCGAGCACTTCGAGCACCTCGCGCGGGTCGCCGACGATCGGCGGCGGGCCGTCCGCGGTCCACGCCCAGACCGGCGCGCGGTGCGTGCCGGAGCGGCCGCCCGAGTCGGGCACGGACCTCGCCCCGGAGCGGCTCCTGCTGCTGTCGAGGGCGGTGGTGCGGCCGGCGCGGGCGGACGTGCTCCGGCGCCCGCTGTGGCGCGACGGGTGGTCGACGCGGTAAGCGCGGATCAGGTCGGCGACCGTGGTCCGACCGAGGAACGGCATGCAGATGACCTGCACGGGACCCTCGTCGTGGACCGAGTACACCGGCACGACGTTGGTGTGCTGAAGGCGGGCGAGGCGCTCGGCCTCGCGGGTGGGGCGGAACGACACCTTGAGCGCGACGGGCCGCCCGGCGAGCGCCTCCTGGTGCGCGAGGAACACGCGGGCGAACGCCCCGCGCCCGAGCTCGCCGACGAGCTTGAAGCCGACGACCGTGTCACCGACGCGCGGGCCGCGCCGGGCGGCCGGGACGTCGTCCCCGTCGGCGCTCCACTCCGAGGCGGAGAGCTTCAGGTCGGAGACCGGCGGCGGGGTCGTGGCGAGCGGGCCGGGGGTGACCGGCGGCGCCGTGGGCACCGGCAGCGGCGGGCGCACGGGGACGCGGAGCGTCGGTGGCCCGTCGGCCTCGGCCGCGTCGGAATAGGCCCAACTGTGTGCGTTCCCCCCGCTCGACGGCGGTCGCGACGGGGGATCGACGTTCGGAACGGCCGTGGTGGAAAACACGGTGGCTCGCGGGCGGCGCGGAAGTCCGTCTCCGTTACGGACCGGGCGCACGAGGGTTCGATCGACCTTCCAGGCGACGAAATCGGTGGTAACGGTTGTAGCGACGCGCTCAACTAGTTTGCCCTTAGGACAGGATCGATGACGTGCGCCAAATTCTGCGAAAAGTTCCCGCACCGCTCATTTCGCGACAGCGCAAAGAAAGCGGCTTTCTTCACCCCGTGCCCGAATTGCGATCCGGCGCGAGTCCGCCCGTTCCGGGCACCCGACAAAGTTTAACCGCAAGCAATACCCGGACGCAAACGACGAGCGCGGTACAATCGCGGCACAGGTCGAACCGCGAGGGACCGATGCCGCTCCACGACTGGACCGACCTCCCCGGCTGGGAGGGGATGCACATCTTCTGGATGACGGAGATCGCCCGCGGACTTCGCGGGAGCCTCCCCCCGGGCTACCGGGCGGTGATCGGATCGAGTCCGCTCGTCGCCGTGGGCGTCGCGCCGGTGAAGCCCGGCGTCGCGGTCACTAACGGTTCTCCGCAACCGAGCGCGGCACCGACCGCCACCACACCCGAGGCACTCGAACCGGACGTGGAGGTTGCCGTAGCCACGCTGACGGAGGACGCAACCGTTCTCGTCGAGCGCGAGGGCCGACTGGTCGCGGCGGTCGAACTCATTTCGCCGCGCAACAAGGACCGGCCGAGCGCCCGCGAGCAGTACGCCGCGCGGTACCTGAACTATCTCCGCGGGGGCGTTCACCTGCTTCTGGTGGACGTCCACCGCCGGCCACTGGACTTCGGCTTCGCACAGTTGATCGCGGCCGAACTGGACCCGGCCCTTCCCGGACCCGCGGCCCCGTCAGCGGTGAGCTACCGCGTCGGCGCGGCCGCGGCACAGGGCGGGCGGATGCTCGGCGTCTGGCAACACGCGCTCGTGGCTGGTGAACCGCTCCCGCCGATGCCGTTACCCCTCACCCCCGATCGGGCGGTGATGGTCGATCTGGAAACGTCTTACTCCCGCGCGGCCGCCGACAGCTACGTCTCGTGACCGCCTCACTCCGGCGCCGGCAGCGCGAGCATCCACACCGCGAACGACGCGAGCCAGTGCTCGCCGGCGTAGTCGCCGCTCGCGACGTGCTTCAACCCGGCTTCCGCGTGCTTGGCGGCCGACGCGACCAGTGCCTTTCGTGCCGGGTCGTCCTTCGGAAGTGCCGACAGGATGCCTCGCAGGCACCACGCCCGACTCAGGTTCAGCCCGTCGAGGTGAACGAGTTGCGGGTCGGTGCGGTCGGTGACGGTCGCGGGCGCGAACAGCGTCGCGGGTTCGCCCTTCGCGGCGCCCGGCAGGTACTTGTGGAACCAGGTCTGAAACTCCGCGGGCGGAAGGACCCGGCGCATGAGGTCGGCTTCGCACAGGCTCGGCGAGAGGAAGTCGGCCCCGTCCGGCTCCCACCGCGCCGGCGCGTCCGCGTCCTTCGCGTAATAGGCTTTGGCGCGCTCTTCGATCAGTTCCTGAAGCTTCTTGTTGCCGACGGCTTTGGCGTAGTCGTGCGCGAACGTTAAGCCGAAGGCGGTGTTGGAGTGAACGCCGGCGCGGATCGGGTACGTCTGCTTCGGGAAGAACTCGATGTAGCGGTTCGCGATCAGTTCCGCGAGCGGCTTGAGGTTCGCGAACCACTTCTTCGCGTCCGGATCGTCCCACGCGTGCAGTTCTTCGGCGAGCTTGAGCAGCCACGTCCAGCCGTAGGGCCGTTCGTACGACTTCGCCTCGCCGCGGTTGAAGTAATCGGCCTCCGCCCTCAGGTTCTCCGCGGTGAGGTGCTCCGCGAGAACGGCGCGGGCGTCCTTCGCTTCGGGCAGGTCGGGGTGGGTGCGCAGCACGCGGACCAGCATCCAGTGCCCGTGGACCGCGGAGTGCCAGTCGTAGCACCCGTAGAACGCCGGGTGCAGTTGCCGGGGCGTCTTGGTGTCGGCGTCGTCGAGTTGAACGTGTCCGGTCTTGTTGGGGTACTGCTTCCGCGCGCCCTTGAGCGCGAGCTTCGCGAACGCGGAGGCGTGTTCGCGCGTCAGGGTTTGGCTCTTGGGCGGAGTCGGTTCGGCAGCCGGCACGGCGACGACCCCCAGAACGGGAAGTAGGAACAGAGCGAAGATTCGCGACACGATGGCCTCCGAGCGTGGGCTGTTTTCAGAGTGGTCCGCTCGCTCCGCGAGCGGGAGCTTTACGGCGGATGGCGCGAGGACTTGTTCCCGTTGCTGTTTCCGCACGCATCGCACCGCTCGCGGAGCGAGCGGACCACTCTGAAGGATCACTTCGCGTAGATGTCCGCGGCGGTCTTCTCGAACGCCCCGCGGGCCTTGCCGCCGTCGCCGAGGAAGCCCGCGTGCTGCACCATGTACACCAGCACGAGCTTCTTGTCCGGGTCGATCCACAGGTTCGTGGCGTACGCGCCGCCGTGCCCGCACGGCCCCGCGACCGCCGGCCCGTCCGGCTTCGCCTTCCGCGCCGTGCTCAGTCCCAAACCGTAGCCGTTCTCGCCCTTCCCCTTGTTCAACAGGTCGCCGGTTTGCGTGCCGGTCATCTCGCGAACGGCCACTTCGGAGAGCAGCCGCGTGCCGTCGGGCGCGGTACCGCCGCGCAGGATCATCTGCCCGAACGCGCCGACGTCCTTCGCGGTGGAGAACAGCCCACCGGCCGGCATCGGCTGCCGCGACGGGGCGTCCAGCGGGTACGCCAGTTGACCGATCGGCGTGGCTTCGAGGTCCGTCTTGTCCTTGTTCGGCTTGTAGGTCTTCGCGAGCCGCTTCTGCTGCTCCGCGGTCGGGCGCCAGACCGTTTCGGCCATGCCCAGCGGGGCGAACAGCCGCTTCGCCATGAAGTCCTCGTAACTCTGCCCGCTCGCGATTTCGATGATGCGCCCCGCGGTGTTGATGCCGGCGTTCGAGTACGCGTACTTCGTGCCGGGTTCGTACTGGAGCGGCGTGATCGCGTAGCCCCGCACGCCGTCGCTCAGGGCGAACCGGTCGAGCGTCGGGCGTTCGAGCGCCGTCGCGAAGGGCATTCCGCTCGTGTGCCGGAGGCAGTCGCGGACGGTCGGCGGGCGCTGCGGCCGCTTCAAGAGGAGTTGGTCCTTGCCCTGCTCCGCGATCACCCACGCCTCTTTGAACTCCGGAACGTACTTCGCGATCGGGTCGTCGAGTGCCACCTTCTTCTCGTCCACGAGCATCATGAGGGCGGCGGCGGTCATCGGCTTGGACATCGACGCGATCCAGAACAGGTCGTTGGGTTGCATCGCAACTTTTGATTCGCGGTCGGCGAAGCCGACGGTTTCGATCGTCAGCACCTTGTCGGGGCCGGCGACCAGCACGACGGCACCGGCGAGCTGGTTCTTCTCGACGAACGGCTTGAGGCTGTCGGCCACCTTCGGATCGGCGGCGCCCGCGGGCGGCGCGAACACGAGAAGCGCCAGGAGAAGCGGGCAGCGTGAGAAGCGCATGAAACGGCCCTCGGAGAAACGGTGCCGGACATCGTACCCGCGAACCGCGGCGCGTGAAACGGCCGCGCCGGAAGGATCACTCACCGCGATTTCATGGCTCCGCCCCGCCCGCTCGCGGGTTTAATGGGGCGGTCCGCCCAAAGGGAGTTCCCATGCGCCGATTCCGACCGCTTCTCGCGCTGGCCGTGCTGGCCCCGTTCCTCGACACGAGCACCTACGGTGCGGACTGGCCGCAGTTCCGCGGGCCGGGGGGAACGGGCGTCGTCACCGACGCGAAGGTGCCGGGCGAGTGGGGAACCGACAAGAACGTGGCCTGGAAGGTCGCGGTGCCGGGCGTCGCGTGGTCGTGCCCGATCGTCGTGGGCGACAAGGTCATCGTCACCACCGCCTTCGCCAGCGGCCAGCCGAAGCCGAAGGCCGGCGGGTTCGGGGGCGGCGGCCCGAAGGGCGGTGGGGGCGGGTTCGGCAAGGGCGGCGCCGTGCCGAAGGAGACGTACCAGTTCAAGATCGTCTGCCTCGACCGCGCCACCGGCAAGACCGCGTGGGAGAAGGTGGCGAAGGAGGCGCGGCCCACGATCCCGACCCACGGCAGCAACACCTACGCGACCGAGACGCCGGTCAGCGACGGCGAGCGCGTCTACGCGTACTTCGGGATGACCGGGCTGTTCTGCTACGACCTCGACGGCAAGGAGGTGTGGAAGAAGGACCTCGGCAGTTACCCGATGCAGTTCGGGTTCGGCACCGGCAGCTCCCCGGTGCTGGTCGGCGACAAGCTCGTCGTGCAGTGCGACAACGAGGAGAAGTCGTTCCTGATCGCGCTGGACAAGAAGACCGGGGAGCAGAAGTGGAAGGTGGACCGGCGCGAGAAGTCGGGCTGGTCCACGCCGTTCGTGTGGAAGACGAAGGACCGGACGGACGTCGTCGCGGCGGGCGGTCAGACGGTCCGCGGGTACGACCCGGAAACCGGCAAGGTGGTGTGGACGCTCGACGTGGGCGGCGGACAATGCTCCGCGTCGCCGGTGGGCGACGCGGGACGGGTGCAGGCGGGGACGGGCGCGCCGGAGGGCGCGAGCGAACCGGGAGAGGTTACGACGCGTCGGGCACGGCGGAAAGCTCGGCCGACCGGCGCCGGATGCGGGGCAGGGCGACCCGGCCGGTGCG
>JAFKJJ010000360.1 GCA_017306025.1 Planctomycetota bacterium | reverse complement strand
GATGAAGGGATCCGGGATGCGCTGGGGCGAGGCCGGTGCCGACGCCGTGTGTCACCTGCGTGCCTTGTTCCGCAGCGAGAAAGGCCAGTGGGAGGCTTACTGGGCCTCGCTCGCCGCATGAAATCTACCAACACTAATGACGCTCACCCTCGACAGGTCGAAGTCGTCGCCGCCACCCACGGCCCGCTGCCGATCGGGCCGCTCGAGGCCCTTACGGTGCGCCGCTTCGATCGCTGGCACCAGGTCCCCGGCCAGCGCGTCGAACGCCGCAACCGTTAAGCCCGTCAGGTGCTCGAACACGGACCGGTGCTTCCGCAGGTTGGCCAAACGCGCAATCATGGGGCACTCACAACGACAATATTCGTACCCCTAAGCTACGCATTCGCCGCTATCGTGAATGGGGTCTACTGGCTCCGGTATGACGCGCGGGCCGAACGTAACAGTTCGCCGGTTGGCCGCGACGACGGTAGCGCACGGTCGATCGACGATTAACGGAAAACCGGATCGCCACCGAACGCGCGGCCCCGACCGTTGCTCATGCGGACCGGCGGGGCGCCGGAGGAGTCGGCGCCCCGCCCGAGTCCGCCGGAGGAACCGCGTCCCGGTGCGCGGCGGCCAGGACCGCGGCCGGCGGCTCCCGCACCGCCCACGCGAGCCGCAGCCACGCCAGCAGGCGGATCACCCGGTAGGTCATGTCGAACTCGTACCACGCCAGGCCGTGCCGCGCGCTGCCCGGCGCCCGGTGGTGATTGTTGTGCCAGCCGTCCCCCATCGCCAGGTACCCGAGCACCAAGTTGTTCCGGCTCCCCTCCGGGGTGTCGAACCGCCGGCGGCCCAACAGGTGCCCGACCGAATTGACCGCGAACGTCACCTGGAACACCGCCACCACCCCCAGGCAGAACCCCCACACCACCCCCGACCACCCGTCCGCCAGGTAGCACCCCGCGGCCAGCAGGAGCCCCGGCAGCATCCACAGCCGGTCGAGCCACACCAGTTCGGGGAACCTCGCCAGGTCGCGGACCAGACGCGGGTCGGGGTGCATGAGGTCGCGGGTGAACAGCCAGCCCATGTGCCCGTGCCAGAATCCGCCGAGCACCGGGGAGTGCGGGTCGCCGGGGCGGTCGGAGTGGGCGTGGTGCAGCCGGTGGTGCGCCGCCCACCACAGCGGCCCCTTCTGGAGCGCGGTACAGCCGGCCGCGGCCAGCAGGAACTGGACCACCCGGCCCGTGCGGAAAGACCGGTGCGTGAGCCCGCGGTGGAACCCCGCGGTGATGCCCAACCCGGCGACCCGGGACACCACCAGCGCCAGCGCTACCCCCAGGAGGGTCGGCGCGATAACGGGGATGGTGAAGAGCGCGAGGTGAACGGCCAAGAGCGGGGAAAGCGAGAAGCCGATCCGGATCGCGCGCCAGAGCGCGGTGCGTCCGCGCGGCGCCGGCGGCCCGGCTGGTGACGTGTGCATGCTGCTCCGTTTTGAGGGCGAAAGCGAGCATAGTATCACGGCCCCCGCGCGGACGCGCCAGCGAAAGGGATTATCGGCGGGAAAGTTAAGCTCGCGAAGGTGGGCGGACCGGGCGGACCGGGTCCTCCTTGCGGCGAAGGACCGGGGTCGGTGGCCTCCGCGCGAACCGGTCGGCGCCGCTCCGTTCGGGCGCGTTTCACGATGGCGGAGCGACCTCGCGAGCAGCGACCGCAGCGCCTTCGTTCCGGGCGAGTGCGGTCGCGCTCGGGCGTGGTCGGACGTCCGCAGGGAGGTGTCGGCCGGGCGCGGTCACGCCACGCGCAGCTCGGCCAGCGAGGCCCGCGCCTCGCCGCCGGAGATGTCCGGCGTGATCGACAGTTCGAGCACCGCGACCCCCGGCAGCTCCACGCGGTAGTCTTCGATCTCCAGCACCGAACCGCGTGGGTCGAACGTCCACTGCTGGCGCACGACCTCGCGCATCACCCGCGGGACGTCGCCGGTCGCCCACCGCAGCACGAACTCCTGTATCCGCGCTACGGACGGTTCCGCGAAGCGGAGCCACACGCGCCGGACCGGGCGCGGACCGTCGAACACCAGACGCACCGTCTGCGGTCCCGGCCCCCCGGCCCGCCACTCCACCCCGCGCACGGGGATCAGGGCGGCCTCGACCGGGTGGTCGGGCGCCTCCGAGCTGACCTCGACCCACGCCACCCGCTCCAGGTCCAGCCACTCGTCGGCCGGGACGGACCGGTCCGGTTCTCCGCCGGGGACGATGCTCTTTCGCACGACGGGCACCTCGGTTCGGGACGGGAACGCACAGAAACGACCGAGCCCCCACAGTCGGGGGCTCGGTCACTCGGCCGCACGCGAGATCAGTACCGGCGCCCGCCGCCGTACCCGCCACCGCCACCGAACCCACGGCCGCCGCTGCCGCCCCGCCCGCCCCCGCCACCGCCACCTTCACGCGGCTTGGCTTCGTTGACGGTCAGGTTACGGCCCTGGAACTCTCGCATGTTGGTCGCGGCAATGGCCTCGTCGGACCCGCTGGACATCTCGACGAACGCGAACCCCCGGCTGCGCCCGGTCTCGCGGTCGGTCACCACCTGAGCGCTGGTCACCGTCCCGTACTGCCCGAACAGGTTCATCAGGTCGTCCGAGGTGGTGTCGAACGACAGGTTGCCGACGTACAGTTTCTTGCTCACGGAGCACCTTCTGCGGCCGTGTCTCGGCCGCGCATGAAGAACCGGCGCCCCGCGCCGAGCGGGGCGGACGTGCGAACACGGCCGGGCAACGGCCCCGCGCCGGACGGCAACATCGGACGGACGATCTCAGGAGCTGCTCGCGAACCGGGCTGAGAAGAGCGGCGCCAGGACGGGTCAGAGGGACGCTGCGTTGCGTTCGTCGTCGCGGCCGGACCCGAACGGCCCGACCCGCGCTCACTATACGCGGGCGGGCGCCGGGCGCCTCGGAAATTACAAAGTTTATTCGGAAGTCGTTCGACCGACCGTCACCGCACTGCGGGCCGCGCGCTCGTTGTTCTCCAGGCCCTGCTCGGACGGCAGCTTGACGTTCCAGGCGAGGCCGACCGCGTTCAACAAGCGGATCAGATAGTAGCCGAAGTCGATCTGCCACCAGCGCAACCCGTGCCGCGCGGAAGTGGGAAACGCGTGGTGGTTGTTGTGCCACCCCTCGCCCATCGCCAGCACGCCCACCACCGGATTGTTCCGGCTCTCGTCGCCACTGTGGTACGGGCGCGTACCCCACAGGTGGCAGACGGAGTTGACGCTCCAGGTCGCGTGGTGCCCGAGGGCGATCCGGGCCAGCCCGCCCCACAGGAACCCCGTCAGCGCGCCCCACCACCCGCCGAGCGCGTACCCGACCCCGGCCGGGATCAAGAGCCCCAGCGCCGCCCAGAGCGGGAACAGCGCGCTGACCACACGGAGCATCCGGCTCTTGCGCAGGTCCGGGGCGTAGCGGACGAGGTCGGCCGTCTCGGCCGGCAGCGCCCACCCGATGTGCGCGTGCCAGAACGCGCGGAACCGTCCCCAGAAGCCCCGCCGGCGCGGGGCGTGCGGCGAGTGCGGGTCGCCGGCCCGGTCGGAGTGCTGGTGGTGAATGCGGTGCCGCCCGACCCACTCCAACAGCGGCCCCTGAAAGGTCATCGAGCCGAGCACCCCGAGCACGAACTGCACCGGCTTGACCGCCTCGAACGACCGGTGGGTGAACAGCCGGTGGAACCCGACTGTGACCCCGAGCATCGTCAGCACGTACATAACCGCCAGCAAGCCCACGTCGGCCCACCCGAGCAGGCCGTACCGCCACGCCAGTGCGGCCGCCGCCCCCGCCCCGAGGAGCGGGACCAAGACCCCGGTCAGCACGATCGCCCACGAGCCCGCGGTCGCCCACGCGGTCGGCCGCGGGCTCGTGGGCAGCTCATTCGGGGCGGTGAGCGAAGGGACAGGCACGTTGAGCACGAACGGAGTCTCCAGGGATATGGGAAGGAACGGTTCAGGCGCGTTCGATGAATGCGGACGCAAATCCGGGACCGGTGGATGTCGGGAGTGTCCCGCCGCGCCACCCTTTTCACGACCGGTTCGGGCGGTGAAAGGCGGGCGCGGCACGATCACGCGCCGACCGGGACGAACGGCACGACCGATGGACCTCGTCCGGCCGTGCGGCGGTAGACCGCGCGTGTGGGCATCTCGGTCGGTCGTGACCGCG
This sequence comes from Planctomycetota bacterium, assembly GCA_017306025.1. Lineage (GTDB taxonomy): Bacteria > Planctomycetota > Planctomycetia > Gemmatales > Gemmataceae > Gemmata. The sequence goes on along the minus strand of JAFKJJ010000360.1, from coordinate 2,169 downwards.
TCGATTCGGGCAGCAGCTCGGGCGACCGGCCGCCGTCGTCGGCCCACCGCTGATGGTCGGCCTCGCGCTGCGCCCGATCGGGCGCCGGTGTCGGGGTCGTTGGGGTTCTTGGTTCGTCGCGCGTCATCGTCTCGACCTCCTGCGCACATCCGGGCGGAAATCGGGAGCGTGCCCTCCATTATACGCATCGAATATTTTTGAATTATTTTATTGTCACCGCCTCTTCGGTTACCGGTGCCGGGCGGCGTCCGCTTTCGTCGGCCGCCCGCCCCGTATTGCACGGTTATCACGGCCCGTGTTCCGCTGCCCGGCCGCCCGGGACGGGACCGGAAATCGGGTCCCGCACCGCACGCCCCGACCGCGCGGCGCGGGATTCGTCTTGGGTTGCGGCGGTCCGGTCTGTAGCATGGCGGTGTTGCTCTTCATTCCTGGTGCCTCCCACCTCCACCAGTCCCAACTCCTGGTCGTGGCCGACATCAAGCGTGCGGAGCGGGTGTCCCGTACCCCGCGAGCGCCGATGTCCGCCGACCGGATCTGACCCGGCGGCATTCCGCGCCATCCCACACCAGGACCGACCCTCATGGCGACACGGACCCTCAGCCGTCGCGCGCTGCGCGACCAGTACGACGCCGAACCGGACGAGCGTGAGGAGGACGTCGACGACGGTGGAGGGGACGCGGCCGACGAATCCCCGAAGCCGCGCGCCCGCAAGACGGCGGCCAAGCCGAAGGCCCCGGCCAAACCCCGCGCGCGGAAAAAGGCGGTGAAGGTCCTGGAACGGACGGTCGCGCGCTGGGCGGTGTGCGACAACGGGGCGAAGCGGGTCGCGGTGTTCGAGTACAAGGACCGGGCCGGGGCCGACGCCAAACTCGCCGACGTACGGGCGCGCAAGCCCGGAACGTACTACCTCGCGCTCGTGAAGGACCCGTACGACCCGCCCGCCGAACCCGCGGTCACCGCCTGAAGCCCGATCACCTCGCCCCTGCCGACCGACAAGGAGCCCGAATGGGTTTGCGAATGCGCGTCTACGACCGGGAGCACATCGGAGCCGCCCTGCGGCGGTTCAAGAAGCTGATCGAGCGGAGCGGGCTGAAGCGCGAGTTGCGCTCCCGCGAGTACTACGAGAAGCCGTGCGAGGCGCGGCGCCGCAAGGAGGCCCAGCGGGTGCGCGCGATCCGCAAGGCGGCCCTCGCACCGAAGAGGTGACGCACGGGGTCCGGTGAGCGCGCCGCGACGCGACGGCACGCCGCCCGCTCCCGGACTTTACGGACGCGAAGTACCTCAACAGCGCCAAGCTGTCTTCTACCACCGCCCGGCCGAGAAGACGAAACCCCGAACGTCGCTCCAGCGTCGGAGGAACGAGGATGAGCGCCGACGAGAGCGCACGGCCGACCGACCGCGAACTGGTGCGGGGCTACCGGCCCGCCGCCTTCGTCGAGTCGCGGCCGAGCCCGCGCACCGGCCGGCCGCAGCACCGGGTCGCGTGCCCGCCGACGGACGGGTGCCGAGCGGACCTCGGCCCGTGGTGCGCGAGCGAGGACCGGGCGTGGGCCGCAGCCTGCCTCCGGCTCGGCCTGCGCCTGCACCGCATCGTGGACTGAGTGGCGCGGGCAGGGACCGAGCCCACGACCTCTCACGGGAGTACCGTTCGATGCGCAGGTGTCACGCCGGCGACCGGGTTCGGGTGCATTACGTGCTCCGGTTCCAGGACGGGACGGTGCGGTCCTCCGCCGGAGGGCCGCCGCTGGAGGTGACCGTCGGGACCGACCACCGCCGGCTGCCGGGCCTGGGTCTGGGACTGTTCGGCCTGACCGCGGGACAGGCCGTGGCGCCCGAGGTCCCGGCCGAGCGGGCCTACGGGCCGCACGACCCGGGCCGGGTCCGGCGCGTGAGCCGTGCCCGGTTCGCGGACGGGGACGTCGTGCCCGGCCGGCGGGCGCGCATGCGGCTGAGTCGGGGGCGCGGCCGCCGGGTCCGTATCGTCGAGGTGTTCGGGGATGTCGTCGTGGTCGACCTGAACCACCCGCGGTGCGGCCAGTCGGTGCGCCTGGAGGTCGAACTGGTGACGATACTGGAGGCGGCCGCCGGGGCGGCCCGCCAGTTGGCTCGTGACGCAGGTCAGCTGCCTCGTTATATTCTATTAAATATAACGAAGACAAGTTGCTCGAA
>JAFKJJ010000359.1 GCA_017306025.1 Planctomycetota bacterium | reverse complement strand
AAGATCGGCATCGCGATCAGCGGGATGTGCTCGTTCCTGTTCTGGCCCTATCCGCTGACCAGCAACGACCCGGCCAAGAGCGCCCGCGGCCTCGAACTGGCCGGGAAGATCGCCGAGTGCGCGGCGGAGTTGGGCACCGAGAACGTGCTGGTCGTTCCGGGGGCGGTCCACATCCCCTGGCGCACCGACCACGAGCCGGTTCCGAACGACGTGTGCGACCGGCGCGCGAAGGAGGCGGTCCGCAAGCTGATCCCGCGGGCCGAAAAGCTGAAGGTGTATCTCAACATCGAGAACATCTTCTTCAACGGGTACCTGATGACGCCGGGCGAGATGAACGACTTTGTGGACTCGTTCCGGAGCGACCGGGTGCGGGTCCACTTCGACACCGGCAACATCATGCAGTACCAGTTCCCCGAACACTGGATCACCCAACTCGGCCGGCGAACCAAGAACGTCCACCTGAAGGAGTTCACGAAGAAGGGCACCGATTCCTCCCTCGAAGCGTTCCGCCCGCTGCTCGACGGCACGACCAACTGGCCCGCGGTGCTGGAGGCGTTCGACAGTACCGGTTACAAGGGCTACCTGACGTTCGAGTACTTCCACCCCTACGCCCACTGGCCCGAAGCGCTCGTCTACCAGACCGCCGACTCCCTCGACCGGATGCTCGGGCTGAAGTGAAACGGACCGCGCCGTTACTGCTTTACTCCGTTAGAGCCCGTTGTGAACCTGTGCCCTGTCGGGTTCGCGGGATGAGCGAGCCACGGCACGTCCGGGCGCCGTGTCAGATGCCGGGTGGGCGTCATGCCCGGCCGGCCCTGCTGCGAGAGGACGCACCAGCGAGGCGACCCCGGCGACGGGGGCCTTCGTTTCCGACGAACAATTTCTCTGCCACGGGCTGCTGCGCTTCGCCCACCAAGATACGAGCCCCATGAACATCACGCACCCGTGTCGTGATGCCGCCGAACCTCCCGGGTGGTGGACGTGCCAGGGGCTTCTATCAATGGTCCCGCGTTGCGGCCCCGACCGCGAGCGCCGCGAGGATCGAACCGCCGACGCTCCAAGAGAGAACACCCCACCGGATCTGGAACGGGACCTGGTAGCCCCACAGCCCCTGGATCACGCGGTCGAGGGCGAGCGAAAGCGCGATCCCGCACAGGGCTCCGCCGGGCGCGCCCGCGGTGCCGAGGAGCACGGCCTGAAGCCGGAGCATCCGCCGGACGCGCCGGGCCGACATTCCCACCGCACGCAGGCAGCGGACGTCGTCCCGCTGCTCGATCGCGAGCGCGGCAACCCCGTTCGCCACACCGAGGGCCGCGATCACGACCACCACCGCCAGGAGCGCCCAGAGCCCGGCCGTGAGCCCGCGCGTCAGCTCGTCCACGGCCGTGCGGAGTTCCCGGTTGCGCTGGACCGACAGTCCGCGGCCGGCGCAATAGCGGACGACGGCCGACTCGGCTTCCGCCCTTTGCCCCGTGTGCGCTGCGACGAGGAAGATGTGCGCGCCCGACGGCCCGAACAGGGAAGCCGCCGTGTCCCAGTCGAGGTACAGCGCGGCGCCGCCCGCGGCGAATTCGACCACGACGCCCGCGACCCGGACCCGACGCGGCCCGAGCGGCGTGTCGAGCGACACGAAATCGCCCGCCGAGACCCGCAGCGTGTTCGCAAGCCCTTCGGCCAGCACGGCGTCGCCCCGGGCCAGCGCCAGCCGGAGCGCGTCGGCCTCGTCCGCGCGGACCGCGAGCGGTAGAGAGCGCTCGGGGGCGAACGTGCGGGCCAGGACGAGCACCGGCGCGCCGTTGGCCGCGGTCGGGACGAACGCGATCCGGTCCACGCCCGCGACCCCGTCGAGCGCGCGGAGTTCGTCGCCGAGCGATTCGGGTAGCGGCACGTTCAGCACGAAGCCCGGATCGGGTGGGGCGCCACGGACCAGGAGGTCCGCGGGGATCGCCCGATCGGTCCAGGCGCGCACGTCCGCGAGCGCGTTCAACACCGAGTGCCCGAAGCCGACCGCGAGCGTTACGGCCACGAACCCCACCCCGCAGGCCCGGGCCGCGCCGTCGGGGCGTTCCGCGAACAGGCGGACCGCGAGGGCGCCCTCCACGCCGAAGACGAATCTCACGGGCCGTTCCAAACCGGCGATCGTTGGTGGCAGGCGCGGCGCCACCACGCCCGCGAGGCCCGCGAGCGTCAGCGCGAGCGCGGGCGGAAAGGCGGCGCGCCCCGTCGATAGTGAAAGACGGCCCGTGGCGCATTCGGCCAGAACCCACAGCCCGATCGCGAGACAACCGAGCGCCGCCGGCGTTGTCCAGTGCCGCGGTTCGCCCGGCACCTGGTTTTCGGGGCGGAAGAGGGTCAGGGGCGGTGTTCGGCAAAATCGGCGCGCCGGGAGCCAGATCGCACCGAGTGAGACGCCGAGCGCGAGACCGAGACCGAGCGCGATCTCCTCCCACCCCAACCGCGGCGGCGCGAGGGCGAGCCCGGCCGCCGCTCCCGCGCCGCGCAGGAACGCCCACGACAGGACGGCCCCCCCGAGCGTCCCCAGCACGCCGCCACACGCGCCGAAGATGAGCGCGGATCGAAACAGAACACCTTCCACCTGCCGCGCGGGCGCCCCGAGGGTCCGCAACACTGCGAACTCCGACCGCCGCGCGAGCAGGTTGAGTTGTGCCAGTCCGAACACGATGTAACCGGCCGCGCCCAGCGCCACCGCGGTCAACCCGGTCAGGCCGCAGGACGCGGCCGCGCGCAGTCCGCGCGTGATGTCCGCCCGTGCGGACGGTTCGCGGATACACAACCCCGGCGGGAGCGCTGACGCGACCGCCTCGCGCACGGCCCGCGGGTCGGCCCCGTCTTCCACCACCAGCCGCACGAGGTTGATCTGCTCGCCAAGCCCGAAGAGGCGCCGCGCGGTGGGAAGCGAGACCGCGACGAACCCCGCGCTACCGGCCTTGCGCGTCTCGGCGGGCGGGAGGACCGAAACCGTGTAGTCGCCCAGCCCGGCCGTGCCCCAAAGGCGCAGCCGGCCGCCGGGCCGCATCCCGTGGGCGTCCGCGAGTTGCTCCGGCACGAGCACAACGCCGTCGGGCGGTGACGGCCCGTCTCCCGGCCGACAGGCGCGCACCACGACCGCCGCGTTCGAGCGCCAGGACGGCAACCCGCCCGTGGCCTGCACCTCCGGGAACGCCGCGCGGATGCCGGGAACGCGAGCCAGGGGCTCCGCGAGGGCCGGGTCGAATCCGGCTTCGCCCGGGGCGTACACTTCCAGCGCCGAGCGGCCCGCCAGCCCCTCGAATAGTTCGCGGTACTGCCCGCGTGCGGCCTGAATGGTCACGAGGGCGGCGACCGCCGCCGCCGCGCCGACCGCGATCCCGGAGAGCGTGAACAGCGACCGACCGGGCCGCCGGGCGATGTCGCGAAGGGTGTAAGCCCAGAGCCCCATGCGTTACAACCCGCTCGCGTCCGGCACCCCAACGACCACCCCATCCGCGAGCCGCACAACGCGGTCGGCGCGGGCCGCGAGCGCAGGGTCGTGCGTCACCAAGACGACCGTTCGGCGCGCGCCGGCCAGCCCGCGGAGCAGGTCGAAAACGGCCCGGCCGTTCTCCGCGTCGAGGTTGCCGGTCGGCTCGTCGGCCAGGATCAAGGACGGGTCGGTCACGATTGCCCGCGCCACCGCGACCCGTTGTTGCTCGCCGCCCGACATTTCCGTCGGCCGGTGCTTGGCCCGCGCGCCGAGCCCGACGCGGTCGAGCGCCGCGCGGGCCTTTCGGGTCGCTGTGACGGCCGGAACGCCCCCGAGCGTGAGCGGCAGCGCCACGTTCTCCTCGGCGGTCAGGATGCCGAGCAGGTTGAACGACTGAAACACCACTCCGATGTGGCGCCCGCGGAACGCGGTGCGCGCGTCCTCGTCCAGCCGGCCGATGTCGGTGCCGTTAATGAGGACCGTGCCCGTCGTCGGCGTGTCCAGCCCCGCGAGGAGGTGGAGGAGCGTGCTCTTCCCGCACCCGGACGGCCCGGTGACGGCCACGAACTCGCCGGCGCGCACGGCCGTGCTCGCCCCGCGGAGCGCGGCCACCTGTGCCGCGCCGACGCCGTAAACTTTCGTGACGTGGTGAACGACCACGCTCCGCTCGTCCGTCATGTCGCCTCCGTACGAACCGCGCCTCACAGCGTGCCGGGCGGCAGTCGCAAGAACCGACCGTAGATGGTCGGGTCGCTCCAGGTGCTCTGGTCGAAGTGCAGCTTGATCTGGTCGTTCGCCCGCGGCTGCCCGGCGGAATCGACGCCGATGAACGAGAAGATGAACCGCTCCTTCCGCTCCGCCCCGCGCACCTTCCCGCCGAGGTCGAAGAACGGGGAGCGCTCGCCGTTCTCGACGGGCAGGGAGTAGAGGTCCGCGTAGTCGGTCAGGGCGTACCGGCGCGCGTCCGCCCCGGCCGGCACCTTCAGCCGGGCGGTGCTGCCCAGGCCCATCACCTTGTGGTCGCCGGCCTTGAGGAACACGACCGGGCGGCCGGGCTTGTCCCGCGGCTCGTCCACGACCCCCGCGACCTCCCAGTCCACGTCGCCCTTCACGGTGCGCTCCACGCTGAATTTCTTGCCGCGCTCCGGCACGCCGAACTGCCGGGCCGCTTCTTCCTCGACCCACTTCTCTACGAACGCCTTGTGGAAGCAGCCGCAGGCCGCGATCGTCTCGAACAGGACGGGGGCGTTCCGGTCGTCGAGCGTGACCCGCAAGACGCAACTGTCGATGTCGGCCTCTTCGAGGTCGAAGGTCTTCATCTTCGGGTGCGCCGGGTACCACGCGGTGTACGTGAGCTGAACGCGGTTGCGGCCGCCGATGGCGACGGTCTGGTAGATCGCGTACACCACCGGATCGCCGGCGACGGTCGCCTTGAGTTCGCCCTTTGCGTCGCGCTTTAACTGCGCCGTTCCGATCAGGTCGAACTCGGGCGGGTACGGCCGGCGCTGCGCGGTCGTGTTGATCCGCTGCTGGATCAGCACCGGGGCGTAATAGGCCACCAACTCGGCGGGCGTTGCCTTCGCGAGCTTGTCGGCGCGCACGGCCTTGTCTTCCGCGGGAGAGAACACGATGGCGTCGCCGCCGACCGCCTTGATGGGGTTCTCCAGCGCCGACTGGTCGAGCATCTTCCACTTGGTCAGGTGGTTCGAGATCAACTCGCACCCCACCCCGCCGAACGCCGCGACGGTGAACGCCAGCACGGCACACATCGAACGATGACGCGATCGCATAAACGATTCCTTCTCTCCTGCACGGGGACAACGAGCGAGAACGGGACGGGCCGCCGACGTATCGGCAGCCCGTCCGACTTTTGAAGTCACTCGCGGGGCAGGATCTTCGCCAGGTCCGCGAGGACGGCGTCCGCCTTCGCTTCCGTCAGCTCCCCGGCGCGGAACGAGTGGTTCGCCTTCACGGTCTGCTTCGTGTAGAGCAGCACCGTGACGGCCGCGTCGGGGGCGATGGCGTACTTGGCCGGCCCGCCCTTGGCGTAGGTCGCCAGAACGGTGTGCGCGATCTTCTCGCCGCCCGCCCACTTCGCCAGCGACGGGCCGAAGTCCGCGGCGTCGGTCAGCGCGATGACGCAGCTCGCCAGCCCGGCCTCCGATTTCGCGCCGGTGGCCGCGTCGAGCTTCTTGACGAGCGCGACGACGCCCGGCGTGAACTCGCGGGCGAACACCATCACCACCGGCTTCGAGCCGTTCTTGCAGTAGAGGCACTCCTCCTTGCCCGCGTCCGGCCCGGTCACGTTCATCGGCTTGAACGGCCCGGGCACCTTGTCGCCGGGTTGCGGCCCGGACGTCACCGGCTCCGCCGCCAGCGCCACCCCGACCGCCAGGAACAGGCTCAGTGCGAATCCGTTCTTCAGCATTCCTCTCCTCCGAGAAAGAACCGGTCGTCAGGGCGCGCGTCAAACCACCGACGCGAGCGTCCGGTCCAGGTCGTCGATCATGCGATCCAGGTCGTGCCGCTCCACCACCAGGGGCGGCAGGAACGCGAGCACGTTCCGCCCCGGACCGCACTTGCCGAGCAGGTACCCGGCGTCCTTCATCCGCTCCAGTACCGCGTCGGTAACCGCAGCGCTTTCGGCCCCGGCGTCGAGTTCCGCCGCGACCATCAGTCCCATTCCGCGCACCTCCGCGATCAGCCCGCGGCGCTCTTGCACCGAGCGGAGCCGCGCCCGCAGGTGCTCGCCGAGCGCCGTACTGCGGTCGCCGAGCCGGTGTTCCTGGTGGAAGCGGAGCGTCGCGAGCGCCGCGCGGCAACTGACGAGGTTCCCGCCGAACGTGGCCGCCCCGGGGCGGGTGTACTTCGCGGCCAAGTCGTCCGTCGT
>JAFKJJ010000358.1 GCA_017306025.1 Planctomycetota bacterium | reverse complement strand
CCGCGCGTTCCTGCGGCTCGAGTGGCATCGCCTCAAGTCCGGGGTCAGTTGGTTCGCCGCCAAAACCGCAATCGTTCGTGACGCCGTGCGGAGTTACCTTGCCGCGCCACGATATCGCCTTCCAGAAAAAGCAACTGCGTAAGTCCTATCGAACTCTCTGGCTTCTTGCCTGATCCGTGTCGTCCGTGTTTATCCGCGGCTCCTCTTCTCCCACTACCGACACTGCATCTCCCGCCGGCTCCGGTTACAACTCCCCCTCGATTCAATTTCCCCGCGCGAACCGCGAACTCTTGTTAGCGGTCCTGTTCGGTGACCCTCACCCCGTCGAGGACGCAATGGTGAACCGGCTCCCGGTCCGCAACGAGTACGGCTACCAGTGGATGATCACCGGCCCGAACAAGTTCCAGGTGTGCGGGCGCACGACCGAGGCGCTCCCGCCCGGCGCGTACACCGTGTACCTCGACAACTGCGGCCACGCGCACTACGACGGCCGCGACATCCAGGCCGACGAGCTGATCCACTTCCCGAACAGCCTGCCGGCCACGGTACAGGGCGAGATCAAGCAGTTCTGGTCGGTCGGCGACCGGTTCGCCCGCTACGGCTACCTGCACCGCCGCGGGTACCTGCTCTACGGCAAGCAGGGGTGCGGCAAGTCGTCGCTCGTGAACCAGATCATCGCGGACGTGATCGCCGACGGGCACGTCGCGTTCTACTGCCAGTACCCCGGGCACTTTATCGAGTGCATGCGGAAGTTCCGCGACGTGGAGCCGCAGCGCCCGATGGTGTGCGTGTTCGAGGACATCGACGCGATCATCGCCAACTACGGCGACTCGGACCTGCTCCAGTGGCTCGACGGCAACCACCAGGTCGACAGGGCGGTGAACCTGGCCACGACGAACTACCCGGAGAAGCTCGACCGGCGCATCATCTCGCGCCCGCGGCGGTTCGACCGCATCCTGCGGATCGACGCCCCGGACGCCCGGATGCGCGAGGCCTACATCGGCCGCAAGGTGCCGGAACTGTCCGCGGGTGAACTGGCGCGGTGGGTGGAACTGAGCGACGGGCTGCCGTTCGCGGCGCTGGCCGAACTGGTCATCAGCGTGCGCTGCATGGGCAACGACCTGGAGGAAGCGGCGAAACTGCTCCGCTCGATCGACGCCCACAACCCGTCGAGCAGCGAGTTCGCGAACACCCCGGCGGCCGAAGAGTACGAGAACCAGGCGGTATAAGCGCCCGCGTCCGCCCGGGGCGCGCGAAACGGCCCGGACCAGAAGGTCCGGGCCGTTTTTGTCGGACGGGCCAGCGGCCCATCACCCCTCGACCACCTCTTGCTCCGACGACTCTTCCGTTTCGGTCTCCGCGGGCGTTTCGGTCGCCGCGCCGGCCGCGGCGTGGCCCTCGCCCAGGAACAGCAGCAGCGGGCTCGCGACGAAGATCGAGCTGTACGTGCTCACCAACACGCCCACCACCATCACGAACGAGAACAGGTGGACGCCCTCGCCGCCGAACACGTACAGCACCACCGACACCAGGAGCACCGTCATCGACGTCAGGATCGTGCGGCTGAGCGTCTGGTTCACGCTGTCGTTGATCATCTGCGGCGTCAGTTGCGGGTTCTTGCCGCGGACCTCGCGGATGCGGGCGAAGTTCACGATGATCTCGTTCACGGAGTAACCCACCAGGGTGAGCAGCGCCGCGACCGCCGCGAGGTCGATCTTGAAGTCCTCGATCTTCAGCACGCTCAGCCCGGGGATCAGGTGCAGGTAGTGGCACACCGCGATCGCGCCCAGGGTGAAGCACAGGTCGTGAACGAGGCAGATCACAGCCGCCAGCCCGAACGTCCAGTTGCCGAAGCGGAACCAGAGGTACAGGAGGATGGCGATCCAGCTCGCGGCGATGGCCAGCGAGGCCTTCTTGCGGGTCTCTTTGGCGAGCTGGCTGTCGAACACCTCCAGCCGCTCCGGCTCCGGCGTGCTGTCGAACGCCTGCTTCGTGCTCGCGACGACCGACTGCAGCGCCTTCAACTGGTCCGCCCGCGCCGGGTTGTTCGCGGCGCCCGCGTCCCGCAAGAGCGCCAGGGTCGGGTTGCGGCTCACGTCCAGCCGCATCTGCGTGTACCGGCCGTCCACCGGCTCGCCCACGCCGGTCAGCGTGAACGTGTCGGGGCCGGTGTCCGCCGCGAGCGTCTTCTTGAACTCGCGGGCGAACAGTTCCGTCGTGAACGCCAGCGACGTCGGCTTGTCGAACGTGATGTTCACGACCGCGCCGGTCACCGGCCCCGGCGTCATCGTCGCCGCGTCGAGCAGCGTCTTACCCTTCTCGTCGCGGAGCAGCCGGTCGAGCGACGCCTGCACCAGCGCCCGCTGCTTCTCGGTCGTGCGGATCGTGAACCGCTTGCTCTTGCCCATCGGGTAGTCCTCGCCCGACAGGAACATCTGCTCGACGGACACGTCCGGCAGGGCACTCGCCCGCTCCTTGACGTCGGCCTCCATCTGCTCCGGGCTCGCGTTGGGGCCGCCCGGCTTCTCGGTCAGCGTCACCGTCGTCTTCTCGCCGTCCGCGTAGGTGATCGTGTAGACCCACGTGTTCACCGGCGTGTCGCCGGTCGGCTTGTTCTCCCAGAACACGTCCTTCACCGCGAGGTTGCTCTTCTGCGCCCCCTCGCCGAGCAGCTCGCGGAAGCCGAGCTTGCCGTCGTCCGTCTTGGTGAGCCCGCGCTCCTCGCCGTCCTTCAACCGGCCGGCGAACACGGTGCCGCCGCGGAAGTCGACGTTCAGAACCTCCTCGCCGCGATGGAGGAACAGGAACAGGCCGAGGATCGTCAGCGCCCCGGTAAGCGGGAAGAAGAACCACCGGTACTTCATCGGGTTGAAGCTCGGCCGCTCGAACAGCCGCATCATCTTCAGCTCGGTCAGCCACTTCTTGTACAGCCAGAAGTCGAACATCAGCCGGGTCATGTACAGCGACGTGAAGAGGCTGATGATCAGGCCGACCGTGAGGCTGATCGCGAAGCCCTTGAGCTGGTCGTTGCCGAACACGTACAGCACGATCGCGGTGAAGATGCTCGTCAGGTGCGTGTCGATGATCGTGAAGAACGCCCGGTCGTAGCCGTTGCGGATGGCGGTCGCGAGGTTCGCGCCCTTGTTCCGCTCCTCGCGCAGCCGCTCGTAGATCAGCACGTTGGCGTCGACCGCCATGCCGAGCGTGAGCACCAGCCCGGCGAGGCCCGGGAGCGTGAACGCGGCGTTGACCGCGACCATGAACCCGATGGTCAGGAGCAAGTTGGCGAACAGCGCGACGCACGCCACGAACCCGGCGAACCGGTAGTAGACCACCATGAACACGAGCACCGCGACGAACGCCATTCCGATCGCGGTCGTCCCGCGCTTGATCGTGTCGGCGCCGAGCGTCGGCCCGATGGTGTTCTCGCTCACCGGCTTCTCGACCAGCTCCGCCGACAGCGCGCCGCTGCGGAGGATCTGGACGTCGCGATCGACCTTCTTGCGGTCGAACTTGCCGGTGATCTGCCCGCGGGTGGTGATCTCCGACTGGATGGTCGCGGCGGACACGAGCCGCTCGTCGAGCACGACCGCCAGGAGCCGCGTGTGGCCGTTCTTGTCGGGCTTGTTGCGCCGGGTGATCTGGCCGAACACCTGCCCGCCGGCGGCGTTGAACACGAACTCGACGCACGGGTTGAACGTTTTGGGGTCGGTCCCGGAGTTGGCCGTCAGGGTGATGTCGCCGCCGACCTTCACCGAGTCCACCGGCGAGACCCGCGTGAGCACGAAGTACTCGTACTTCTTGCGGTTCATCAGCGCTTCGATTTCGGCGTCCGACTTGGTCGGGTTCTCGCGCTTCAGCCTCTCGAAGTCGGCCTTCTCCTTGGCGAGCTGGTCGGCGCTGACGCACTCGCGGCTGTAGTAGAGCGACGAGGCGGTCGAAATGTCGTCGTTGGGGACCGCGACGGTCTTGTCGCGGTTGGCGGCCAGCCGGCCCCACAGCCCCCCGGTCCCCTCGCTGGCGTTACTCAGCCCGTGCTCCTCGCGGTACTCCTGCCCGATTTCGACCCACACGTAGCGGACCTTCGCCTTCGTGTCGCCGATGTCCACCTCGAACGTTCCGTCCGGCGGGGTCGGCGGCAGCCCGCGGGCCGCGCGTACCTGGAGGTCGCTGGCCGGTTCTTCCTTACCGGTCTTCGGGTTCACCCACGTCGTCGTCTTCTTCGACGCTTCCGTGATGGCATCGCGGGCCGCGAGCATGCCCTTCTCGTCGTCCGGGCCGTTGGCGAGGATGCGGAACTCCAGCACACCCATCTGCGAGATGAGCCGCTTCACCTCCTCGATGTCCTCGGTCGACAGGTTGGCGCGGCCGCCGGCCGCGCCGCTGGTCGGGAGGATGATCTCGACGCGGCGGTCGCCGCTGGGCCGGACGGTAACGTTCTTGATGTCGGTGGGGTCGATGCGCCGTTTGATCTGGGCGGCGAGTTGGGCCATCTCGTCGCTCGTCAGGCCCTGCGCCGGGGCGTTCTGGTCCTTCGTCGGGTCCTTGTCCTTGCCCTGCTCGGTCTCCTTGCGGAGCTTGGTGCGCTCCAGGTTGACCTGGTAGACGAGGATGGTGCCGCCGGCGAGGTCGATGCCCAGCCGGTACTTCTCCGGGCGGACCGCGAACAGCGCCGCCAGGAGGCACGGGATCAGGCAGATGAGGAGGCCGCGAAGGAAGTTCCGTTGCATGGCGTGAACCGTTCCTGAGACGGTTCCGCGCCCGTCCTTTCGGAACGGGCGCGAAACGGCTGCGTCCTGGCTTCGTGAATGTGGTTACTGCGGCTTGGCGGGCTCCGCCCCGCCGGCGTCGAGCACCTGCACGACGACGTTCCGCTTGATCCGCAGTTTGGTGTCTTCCGACCGGATGACGATCTCGTCCTCGCCGTCGTTGGCCGTCACAACGGTCGCGACGATGCCCGCGTTGGTCAGCACCTTCGTGCCGCGCTTGAGGCTGGCGAGTTGTTGCTCCTGTTCCTTCTTCTGCCGCCGGCTCATGGGCAGGATGACGACCACCCAGAACAGGAGCATCAGGCCGATCATGAAGGGCAGAAACATCGGGCTGTTCAGCAGGCCGCCCGGCTGTGGTTGCCCTTCTTGTGCGAACAGAAGAAAGCTCATCGGTGTCTCGATGCTTTTGTGGTCCGGTCACTCCGCGACCGACATTTCCCGCGCGCAGCCGAAATTGCGAACGCAAGTGAGGCGCGGCACGCAGGACAACGGGAACCGGTCACGGAGTGACCGGACCACACGACCCCTCCGATACAATCCGAACTTTCACTCTAGGAAGCCGCCTTCCAGCGGGCAAGGCACGCCCCGTGGAAGCTCGCGAACCGCCCCTCCGCGATCGCCCGTCGTGCGTCCGCCATCAGGCGAAGGTAGAAGCTGACGTTGTGCAGGCTCAGGAGCGTCGGCCCCAGCATCTCGTCGGCCGCGAACAAATGGTGCAGGTATGCCCGCGAGTAGTTGCGGCAGCAGTAGCACGCGCAATCGGACTCGACGGGGGCGGCATCTCGCCGGTGTTTCGCGTTCCGGAGCCGAATCGGACCGTCGGACGTAAACGCCAGTGCGTTCCGGCCGTTGCGGGTAGGCATGACGCAGTCGAACATGTCGATGCCGCTGGCGACACCCGCGAGCAGATCCTGCGGCCGGCCGACGCCCATCAGATAGCGCGGCTTGTGCTCGGGCAGACACGCCGCGCAGTGGGGAAGGGCCGCGTGCATCGCCTCGGGCGACTCGCCCACGCTGAAACCGCCGAGTGCGTAACCGGGGAAGTCCATCGCGACCAGCTCGCGGGCACACTCGGCGCGCAGGTCGAGGTTCAGCCCGCCCTGGACGATCGCGAACTGTGCCTGATCGGCGCGCGTGTGGTGCTTCTTGCACCGCTCGGCCCATCCGATGCTGCGCTTCACCGCGCCCCGCATCACATCAGGGGTGGAATCGGCCGGGGGGCACTCGTCCAGAACCATCGCGATGTCGGAACCGAGGTTCTCCTGGATCTCGACGGCGCGTTCGGGGGTGAGTTCGAGCGGCGAGCCGTCGATGTGACTTTTGAACTTCGCGCCGTGGTCGGTGATCTTCACCTGAGACGCGAGGCTGAACACCTGGAACCCGCCCGAATCGGTGAGGATCGGACCGGACCAGTTCATGAAGCGGTGCAGGCCGCCCAGATCGCGGATGAGTTCGTCGCCGGGGCGCAGCGCGAGGTGGTACGTGTTGCCGAGGATGATGTTCGCCCCGGCCTCGCGGACCATCTCCGGCGTGAGCCCCTTGACGGTGGCCTGCGTGCCGACGGGCATGAACGCGGGCGTCGGCACGTCCC
>JAFKJJ010000357.1 GCA_017306025.1 Planctomycetota bacterium | reverse complement strand
CCGGTCCGCCCGACTCGAAGTGGATCGTCACCACCTGGCCGTACCGCGTGCCGGTGTACCTGGAGTGCTGGCTGTTCTCCGGGTTCATTATTTACGCGCTGATGGCCGCGGCGGACCTGAAGGGGGCGGAGGTGGGGTGGGTCGTGCCGCGGTACGTGGACCCGGCCGGCGAGGTGGGCGTGGGGCCGTACGGCGAGGTGTTCGGGATGTGGGTGGGGTTGCGGGCGAACGTGCCGGTGCTCAACGGGTACAGCGGGCGCCCGCCGAAGGGCTTCCCGCCGATGGGCGCGCTGTCCGACGACCAGATCCGCGAGTGGCTGAAGGGGAAGTTTCGCGGCACGGTGCGCGTCATCGACTCCGAGGCGCCGGGGCAGCGCCGCGACGTCGTGGTGGAGTAGGACGGCCTCACCAGAACTTCCACCACGGCCGCGCCGGGACCGACGGCCGCGGGGTCGGCGCCGGCGGCCCGGCGTCAAGGAACTCGTCCGACGTGAGTTCGAACTCGTCGGAATCGTGGTCCGCGGGCGGTGCGGGTTCCTGAAACGCCGGGGCGCCGGCGATCGCCTCGGCCGGGATGCGCGTGGACAGCGCGACGCGCTGGCCGCACGACGCGTACTGCCGGGCCTCTTCGATCGTGTGGCAGTAGATGACCGCCTCCCGGCACGTGTAGCAGATGCGGATGTCGGGCACGTCGGTCGCGGCCATGTCGTCCCACCGCTGCGCGCAGCGCGCCCGAACCCACGACCCGCGGGCGCAGTTCCCGACCGGGGCCGGGTCGAACATCATCACCCACTGCGGATCGAGTTCGGCCCGCAGTTGCGTCAGCCGAGCCTCGGCTTCAAGGCGGGCCGGGTCGTCGGCGGCCATCAGCGACCGCGCAACGGCCAGCCGCAGGAACTCGGCCCGCGGGTCGCCGCGGTCGTCGAGCCAGTCGGCGTAGATGAGCCACGTGTTGCGGTCCTCGGGCACGTCGAGGATCGCGCGCAGGAACGCCCGGTCATCGTCGGTGAACGTCGGATGAGACATGGCGACCCCATGATAACGGGACGGCACGTTCCGGGCTTCAAGCGATCTCCGTGTTCGGGAAACGCCCCTGGGCCGCGATGACCAGCCGGGCCTCTGCCTCGCCGAAGGTACCCGGCAGGTACAACTTGGTCAGCCGGCCGAGGAGCGGGAACGCGAGCAGTTCGCCGAGTTGACCGCGGCCGATCTCGGCGACGAACAGGAACCGCAACGGGGCCGTGGCGAACGCCCGTTCGAGAAGCGCCGACATATAGCGGACCTCGAACAACCGGACTGTGTCGACGAACCCGCGGAAGTAGATGTCGCCCCACTCCAGACCGTGCAGCGACGGCAACTCGGCGTCCCAGTCGTCGCGGAACGTCCTCAGCAGTTCGGACGCACGCGTGCGCCGGGCCGTTCCGGGGTACGCGGGGCACTGTACCGACCCCTCGCACTGGAGCCGGATGAACTCGCCGCGCTCGGGCCGGCCGTTCTCTTCGAGCCAGTCGGCGTACACGAGGCGCGGGGCGTCCTCCCGCGGGTGCTCGCGGATCGCGCGAAACAGTGCCGCGCCGTCACTGGTCATGCGACGAACTCTCCGGGTACACTCGTGGCTGACTTCCAGCGTACCAGAGGTGAAGTATGAACCCCACCCGTCGTGAAACGCTCGCCGCCGCGCTCGCCCTGACTACCACAGGGGGTGGCCCCCTGCTCAGCCGTGCCGCGGAAAGCAAACTGACGCTCGCGACTTTCGATACCGAAGTGACCGTGCCGCTCGGGCACCCGTGCATGGGCGGCGGCATCGCGCCCGCGAAAGAGGTGATCGACCCGCTCCTCGCGCACGGGTTCGTTCTGAGCGGGGCGGGGAAGCCCGTCGTGTTCCTCGCGCTCGACTGGTGCGAGATCCGCAACGGCGCGTACGACCTCTTCCGCGAGACGGTCGCGAAGGCCGTGGGCACCGAACCGGTGCGAGTGATGCTCTGCGCGCTGCACCAGCACGACGCGCCGATCTTCGATCTCGAAGGGCAGCAGCTCCTCGAAAAGCACAAGGCGAAGGGCGCGATCTGCGACCTCGCGTTCTTCGAAAAGGCGATCGCGCGCGTGGCCGACGCCGCGAAGGCATCTCTCAAGAACGCGAAGCCGGTCACGCACATCGGCACCGGCGAGGCAAAGGTGGAGAAGGTTGCGTCGAACCGCCGGTACATCGACGAGGGCGGGAAGGTGCATTACAACCGCATGTCCGCGACCCGCGACGCCAAGATCCGCGCCGCCGAGGACGGCACCATCGACCCGCTGCTGAAGACGCTCAGCTTCTGGAACGGTGATACGCCGCTGTGCGCCCTGTCGGCGTACGCGACGCACCCGATGAGCTTCTACGGCCGCGGCGGCGTGACCGCGGACTTTGTCGGCATGGCCCGGAAGCGCCGGCAGGCCGACACCCCCGGCGCAATGCAGATGTACGCCAGCGGGTGTAGCGGAAACGTAACGGCGGGCAAGTACAACGACGGCGACCCGGCCAACCGGCCGGTCCTCGCGGACCGCATTTACACGGGCATGGCCGCCGCGTGGAAGGCCACGAAGAAGACGCCGGTGAAGGACGTGAGCTTCCGCTCGGTTCCGCTCGCGCTGGAGGCCCGCACGTCGGAGGGCTTCTCGGAAGAGGCGCTGCTCAAGCGGCTGAAGGACGACCCGAAGCCGTTCGGACAGTGCCTGGCGGCGCTGGGGCTCAGTTGGAAGAGGCGGTGCGACGCGGGCAAGCCGATCGACCTCCCGGTACTCGATTTCGGCGGCCCATGCGTCGCGCTATTACCCGCGGAGAGCTACGTCGAGTTCCAGCTCACGGCCCAGCAGGCGCGGCCCGACGGGTTCGTGCTCGTCGCGGGCTACGGCGAGTGCGGGCCGGGGTACATCCCGATCGAACGCGCCTGGAAGGAAAACGACGGCAACCTGAGCGACTGGTGCTGGGTGAACCCCGGCAGCGAGAAGCGCATGACGGATGCGATCGGGAAGGCGCTGAAACGGTAAAGCGCCGGTGCCGCGGCCTCCGGCGGGCGAACTTTATCGGCCGTCCGCAGTCACCGGCTGGTCAGTAGCGCGACGACCTTCTCCCAGCCGAGCGATTGGGCAAGTTGGAGCGGCGTCTTGCCGTTGTGAGTTCGTATGTCGCGGTCGGCGCCGGCTTCCAGAAGTACCTTCACCGTTGCGGCGCTTCCCGCCAGCGCCTCCTGATGCAAGAGGGTCCAGCCTCTGTCGCTCGTCGCGGTGACGAGCGACGGGTTTTTCGTGATGTGCTCCTCCAGCGACGCGGCCATGTTCTCGCTCATCGGGTGCTCGTCCGCGTCGGCTGGCTCGTCGCCGAATTTGCTCTTCAATGACGCGCCCTCCCGCGGTCCCGGGACGAGGCGAATCTCCGTCGGGTCACGGAAGTTCAGGCCCCACATCCCGTCGTGCTCCTCGCGCTCTCGCTCACCCATGCGTGCCCGAAGAAGGTTGACCGTGTAGGCTCCGTACACGACACCGCTGATGGCATACATCCAGTCGCTGATCTCGTCGGGCGGGAGCCGGACGGAATCCCCCTTCTTGACCGTCTTGACCCAGTTCGGAGAGTTCATCAACACCCCGCTCACGAACTCGCCGTCAAAGTCGATCTCGGACAGCCACATGTGCTCTGCCTTGGGCGCGCGGTCGGCGCTCTTCCCCTGCTTGCCGTCGGAGAAGGGCGCCTTGACGCACGCCAGGCTCAGCGCCGGGATGAAGCGGCGCCGATCCCACGCGACCTCGCGCCAGAAGTAGCGGAAGGTCGCGCGGGCGTTCTCATAGGCGCGCTGCATCTCGGGATCGCTGTTGTCGGCCATGACCATCGGAGATTCGCTCATCGCGGGCTTCCTCGGCCGGAATGTTGCGGGATCGGTGAGGCTCAGCCGGCACGGTACCGGACCCGGCGGGCGGCCGCAACGTCGGCCGCCCGGAACCTGGCGGCGTCCTCACGCGATCACGACCGGCGGCTTGCGGTCCTCCGGCACGTCGGCGCGGCGGATCAGCGTGTACACCATCCACGGCACGTTGCCCATCCCGAACAGCACGAAGTGCAGGTTCGCCGTTACCGGGTTCTGGGCCGACCAGCCGAAGTGGATCTCCGGCACCCCGCCCGTTTTCGCCAGTTCGATCGCCGCGGCCGCGATCGCGTGCGGGATCGAACAGCACCGCGTCAGGTGGATCACGATGCGCCCGTCCTCGGGCGCGATCCGGATCAGCGGGCGCTGGTTGAAGTCGCTCGGGTCGGCCAGCTCCGCGGTCACGAACATGACCGGCACCGCGCCCGGGATGCGGTGCCGCAGCCGCACCGCGATCTCCTTCTCGCGCAGGTCCTTCAGGCCCGCGCGGATCGGGACGAGGATCGGCAGGTCGGCCGCCTTCAGCTTCTCCCACTCGTGTTCGCTCAGTTTGTCGGCGAACTCGAACGTCTCCGTGCGAAACTCGGTGCTGCGCCACGCCCGCGTCACGATCGAGACCACCAGCACGAGCGCGATGAACGCCCCGGCGGTCGCGGCCCCGCTCGGCCGGACCCACGCGGCCGACGCCGCACACGCCACGAACACCGCCAGCGCCAGCAGGAACAGCGGCGGCACGCGGAACGCCTTCCGCCACGCGCCCGGCGCGGCGCCGCGCCACGTTCACGGTCGCGGCGAGGGCCGCGAACGCGAAGATCGTGAGCACCGCGCTCAGGTACGCGGCCCGGTGCGCGTCGACGCCGGCACCGAATGTAGGCGGTCGTCCCGAACTTCACCCCGAGGAACAGCCACGCGAGCGCGCCAGTTCATCGACCAGGTGAACGCCATCCCGAGCCGGTTCAGGTACGGCGGAATCCACGCCGCGAGCGCCAGCGCGAAGCTCGGCCCCGCCAGGGCAAGGACCGCGACCGTGGCGAAGCGGCGCCGAACACCGGCCCGAACGCCGGGCTCATCGCGGTCGCAGGCCGGCCGTCGGCGAGCGCGCCGCCGTGCGCGAGGTAGGCCAGCGCACGATACTTCGCGAGCCCGGTCGCGTCTTGTGCGGCGGGCGCGATCAGGACCGTCGTGATCAGCGCAGACAGGAGCAGGTAGCCCGACATCGTGACGGCCGCGGCCGCGAGCAGGACCCGTGTGTTACGGATCACTCCCGGGGGTTCTCGGGGGCGTCGTCGGCACGACCGCGGACGAGCGGTATCGCCATGCGGGTCAGCTCGAAGCCGCTGAGGCCAGACACAGCGCCGACAGGAGCGGAACGCACGCGCCGACCAGCGCCCCCGGTTGCCGGCGGGCCGCGCGGCCGTACCGGGTTTCCACCCTCCAGCCCACACGTCATTCCACCATACTTCGAACAGTTCCGGGTGTTCGGCGAGGTACGCGGCGCCGCTGCCGACCACGCAGAGCGTCACCGCGGGATACAAACAGGCCGTGAGCACCGCGAGCCGCACGAAGTTCCGCGTGCAGCCCTTGAAGGACACCAGCAGCACGAGCAGGAGCGGCTTACCGAACCACCCCGAGATGACGCGTTCGAGTGGGGCGGTTGAACCGCCGCCGTGCTGCGAACGTCCGGCGATGTAGCAGTGCGCCGGCAGCGCGAAGAACGCGGTGACACCCGCGACCAATACCGTGACGAGCGGCGCGAGCCGGCCCGCGGCGCCGAAGGCGATCGACAGCTGTTACGCGAGCGTGCTGAGGTAGTCCAGTCCGATGACGCACAGCACCCACGGCCACGCGGCGCGGAACGGCGCGGAGCTACCACTCGAAGCGGTGGAGCGCTAGCTCCTCCGGGCGCTGAGGATCGGGGAAGTAGGGCATCCCGTTTCCGAACACGGACGTTCGACGAGCGGGGCCGTCACGATCGAGATTCCCGCCTCCGGAGAAGCCCTCGCTCGGCACTGCGGGCGCTCCGCGAGGGCTCCGCCCCATCCGCGACCGATGGTACCGTTCTGGATACGTGCCGGGGTCGATCGTACCCAGAGCGTGCGGGGCGGGATCTCCCGGCCAACGCGGTCGCCCGCCCGTTCGTGACGGGCGCCGGCGCCTCTCATGCCGGAGGCGCCGGCGCTCCTGCTATGCGCGATGCTCGCCGCTTCGAGCGGCGTGAGGTGCCCGTTGGCCGAAGGCCGACGTCCGGCCGGTGCGTCATCCGATGGGCGTCTACCGGAACTCGACCGCCTGACCCCAGGAGAATTGGGGCGCACCCGACGACGGGGTGTAGGACCGGCTTTGTAATCAGGCCGCGGTTCGGCGCTGAAACGGGGAACCGGGTCGCGCCGCGAGGTGCTTGGTGAGCCGTTCGTCGTCGCTGAGCACGGCCGCTCGGACGGCCAACACGTTTTCGGCCCCGTGCTCGTTCCAG
>JAFKJJ010000356.1 GCA_017306025.1 Planctomycetota bacterium | reverse complement strand
GCCGGCGTCGTTGGCCGCCTCCAGCACGGCCGAGCCGAAGCCGCCGTTGAGGCAGCCCTCCTCGACGGTCAGGACGAACGCCGCCTCCTCGATCGCCTTGCCGATCGTGGCGCGGTCGAGCGGCTTGACGAACCGGGCGTTGATGACGCCCATGTGAATGCCCTCCGCCCGGAGCTTCTTCGCGGCGGCCACGCAGTTCGACAACAGCGTGCCGAACGCGACGAAGCACCCGTCCTCGCCCCACTCGATCACTTCCGCCTTGCCCAATTCAATCGGGGTGACCGGGCGCGAGCGCTCGACCTTCTCCAGATTCGCCTTCGGGTAGCGGACCGAGATCGGGCCGTCGTGCTTGAGCGCGAACTTCACCATCGCCTGAACGTCGGCCTCGTCGCCGGGGGCCATGCTCACCATGTTCGGGAACAGCCGCATGTACGGCACGTCGAAGACGCCGTGGTGCGTCGGGCCGTCCGGCCCGGTCAGGCCGGCGCGGTCCATGCATAACACGACGTGCAGGTTCTGGAGACACACCTCCTGGAAGATCTGGTCGAAGCTGCGCTGCAGGAACGTGCTGTAGATGTCCACCACCGGCGTGACGCCGGACTTGGCCATGCCCGCGGCGAACGCGACCGCGTGCGACTCGCAGATGCCCACGTCGAAGAACCGCGTCGGGAAGTCCTCGCGGACCTTTTCGAGCTTGTTCCCCTGGCACATCGCGGCCGTCAGGACCGCCACCTTCGGGTCGTCCTGCATCGCCTGGTGCAGTGCGAAGCTCACCGCGTCGGTGTACGCCTTCGCGCCGCCCTTTTTGAGCGACACGATCGCGCGGTTCGGCCCGACCTGCTCGAACACCGGCGGCGTGTGGTACGTGACCGGGTCCTCGGCGGCCTGCGGGACCCCGTGGCCCTTGTTCGTCAGCACGTGGAGCAGGATCGGCCCCCGCTGCCCCTTCAGGTCCTTCATGATCTTGCGGAGCGCGGGCAGGTCGTGGCCGTCCACCGGCCCGAAATAGCGGAACCCGAACTCCTCGAACAGCATCCCGTCCTTGAGCCACGCCTTGAGGCCGTCGCGGAGCGCTTCGAGCGACGCGCGGGCCGCGTCCCCTATGAGCGGAATGTTGTGCAGGATCTGGTTGAGCCGGCGCTTGCCGCCCTGGTAGATCCCGGTCATGCGGCACTGGTCGAGGTACTTCGCGACGCCCCCGGTCCGTGGGCAGATGCTCATCTTGTTGTCGTTCAGGACGACCATCAGGTTCTGGTTCATCCCGCCGATGTTGTTGAGCGCCTCGAACACGATGCCCGACGGGAACGCGCCGTCGCCGATCACCGCGACCGCGTGGTTGTCCGTGCGGCCCAGGAGTTCGTCGCCGGCCTTCAGCCCGGAGACGGTCGAGACGCTGCACCCGGCGTGCCCGGTCATGAACAGGTCGTACTCGCTCTCGCCCGGATGGGGGAAGCCCATCAGGCCGCCCTTCGTCCGGATCGTGTGGAACTGCTCGTAACGGCCGGTGATGAGCTTCTGCGGGTAGATCTGGTGGCCGGTGTCCCAGATGAGCCGGTCCTTGTCCTTCGAGAAGTCGAAGGTGAGGTGCAGCGCCAGGCACAGTTCGACCACGCCCAGGTTGCTGGCGAAGTGCGCCGGCCGGGTGGTGAGGACGCGGATCAGCTCGTCGCGGATCTCGTGCGTGAGCGTCTGCAGTTGCTCGTCCGTGAGGGTCTGCAGGTCGCGCGGCGAGTGGATCTGCGGCAACAGTTTGGCGGTCATAGCGTTCCCCTTCGGGGAGTGTCGAGTGCCGAGTGCCGGGTGCCGAGTTCTCAGGAAGACCGGCCGCCGGACGCGACCGTCTTCGCCTCTCAGCACTTAGCACTTAGCACTCAGCACTCCGTCAGCGATCCCTCTGTACCACGTACCGGGCCAGGTCCGCGAGCGGCGGGCTGCCGAGTCGTTCGGCCGCCGCGACCGCTTGCAGTCCCAGTTCGGTAGCCTTCCGCCGGGACTCCTCGACTCCGAGCAGCCCCGGGTAGGTCAGCTTGCCGCGGGCGGCGTCTTTGCCCACCCGCTTGCCGGCCTTGTCGGCCGTGCTCTCGACGTCCAACAGGTCGTCGGTCACCTGAAACAGCAGCCCGAACGCCCCGGCGTACGCGTCGGCCGCCGCGAGGGCCTCGGGGGCCGGGCCGGCCGGCCGTTCGGCCTGCGCCGCGAACACGCCCAGCCGCAGCGACGAGCGGAACAGGGCGCCGGTCTTGCGAGCGTGGACGTCTTCGAGGAGACCTAACCCCCCCGCCCCCTTCCCTAAAAAGGAAGGGGGAGCAAGAGTGTGGTCGCCTTTCTTCTCCCCCTCTCCCTCTGGGGGAGGGGGTTGGGGGGTGGGATTGTCTTTGGTGCCCCCGATCTTTCCTTCCGCCTGCAAATCCAGCACCTGCCCGCCGACCATCCCGACGGCCCCGGCGCCCTTCGCCAGCTCCAGACAACTAACCGCAGCGGTTCGCGGCGGGTAACCTTCCGCCAGCACCTGAAACGCCCCCGTCAGGAGCGCGTCGCCCGCCAGAATCGCCAGCGCCTCGCCGAACTTCTTGTGGCACGTCGGCTGCCCGCGGCGCAAATCGTCGTCGTCCATCGCGGGCAGGTCGTCGTGGATCAGCGAGTACGTGTGAATCATCTCCACCGCGCACGCGGAGGGCAACGCCAGTTCGAGCGTGCCCCCCACCGCCTCGCACGCCAGCGCCACCAACAGCGGCCGCAGGCGCTTGCCCGGGGCGAACAGGCTGTACGCCGTCGCCTCGTGGACCGCCGCCGGGGCGCCCGCCGTCACCCGCGACAGCCACAGCCCCAGGGCCTCGTCGATTCGCCCCTGCCGGGGCTTCAGCTCGGCAAACAGCCGGTCGGACGCCGGAACTTCAGAGGCGCGCGGGGCCTCAGAAGATCCCATGTTACCAACTTTGTGCCGCAAAGCTATCCGACTTTGGGCGTCGTCTGTAGTTGATCCCGGTGTCATTCCGGTATTCCAGAACCAGGAGAGGACTTGGCGGGTTTGCGGACCGCGGCCTTCGCGGCGTCGATGGAGGCGACGTGGTCGAACGGCTTGAGGTCGGCGGTGCCGTCCTCGGTGACGGCCGCGAGTACCTTCACGCGCTGTTCGGCGTCGCGAAGCTGGCCGTAGCACTGACGCAGGAGGCTGACGCCGCGCTCGTAGCGACCGAGGGCGTCTTCGAGGGTCGTGGTGCCGTCTTCGAGTTCGCGCAGGATGCCGTCGAGTTCGGCGATCGCCAGTTCGAAGCGCGGCGGTGGGTCGGCGGGGTCGGGCATTGGCTCGCGTCCCGTCCTTGGGCGAAAGAGTCGAAGTCCGAAACTCGAAAAAGAAGTCACTCCGGCCGTGGCTCGTCTGCTCTCGGGTTTCGTTCTTCGGGTTTCGGATCGGCCGCGTCCGCGGGGGCGGTCGCGGTGACGAGTGAGCGAATCGTGCCGTCGGCGACGCGCGTGACGAGCAGATCGCCGGGCCGCAGTCCGCTCGCGGCGCGAACGAGTTTGCCGTCGGCCGTGTGCGTCAGGCTATAACCGCGGGCCAGCACCTGCAAGGGGCTGAGCGTCTCCAGCCGGGCGGAAACCTCGGCCAGTTTCTGTGCCGCCTGAACCAGTCGGAGCCGCACGGCGCGGGCGAGCCGCGCCGCGGTGTCGTCGAGGCGCTGTTCGAGGTCGTGAACGCGCTGGAGCGGCCGGCGGAACGCGGGTCGGGTGGCGAGCTGGTCGAGGCGCTGGCGCGCGAGCTTCAGCCGCCGGTCGGTGGCCTCGGCCATGCGCTCGCGGAGCGTGCTCAGGGCGGCCATCACCTCGCGCCGGTCCGGGGTGAGCGCGACGACGGCCGCGGTGGGCGTCTCGGCGCGGTGATCGGCCACGAGGTCCGCGACGGTGACGTCGACCTCGTGCCCCACGGCCGAGACGACCGGGATGCGCGACTCGAACACCGCGACCGCGACCTCTTCCTCGTTGAACGCCCACAGGTCTTCCGCGCTCCCGCCGCCGCGGCCCAGGATGATCGCGTCGAACGGGAGCCGGTTGTTGCGGTGCAGCCAGTTGAGTTGCTTTACGGCGACCGCGACGTCGCGGGCCGCGCCTTCGCCCTGAACGCGGGTCGGCCGTACGACCAGCTCCGTGAACGGCCACCGCTGCGCGAACACCTCGATCATGTCGCGCACCGCGGCGCCGGTGGCGCTGGCGACGAGCGCAACCCGCCGCGGCGGGCGCGGCAGGGGGCGCTTGCGCCGCGGGTCGAAGTAGCCCTTCGCGAGCAGCCGTTCCTTCAGTTGGCGCAGGGCGAGTTCCGCGGCGCCGACGCCCTTCGGCTGGATCTCTTCGACGAGGAGCTGGTACTCGCCGCGCGGCTCGTAGACCGTGAGCCGGCCGCGGGCGACGATCTCCATCCCATCGCGCGGGTCGAACTTCTGCCGCAGGTTGAACCCGCGGAACATCGCGGCCTTGATCTGCGCCCCGGCGTCCTTGAGGGTGAAGTACCAGTGCCCGCTCGACGCCCGGGTGAAGTTGGACACCTCCCCCGCAACCCACACGCACGGGAACTTCCCCTCGACCGTCCCCCGCACCTGTGCGGTGAGCTGCGAGACGGTGAGCGTGACCGGCGCGGCGAGTTGTGGGGCGGCACTCATCGGGCCTCGCGGCCTGTCGCAGCGAAGCGCTGCTTCACGGCCGCTCCTGTCGGGTTTCGTGAGACGGACCGGCCCGTCCTACGGGTTACGGACAAGGTAAATCGGGTCGCCCTGCTGATCGCGTATACAGCATAACAATTCGAGATGCCCGAACGCAGCGCGATCTTCCCACTCCGACCGGATGAGCAGCGCGAGAGCCCCTCCGGGTAGTGCGTTCGGGCCGGTCAGTTTGAGCACGGGCCGGGCGTAGTAGAACGTCACGCCCTCGTCCTTCAGCTTGAGGACGTAGAGCGGCTGACCCGCGGGGACGCGCGCGCGCAGCTCCGCGGCCGTGGCCTCGGCGTTGCGGTTGGCGGTGCGGTTCGGAATGACCGCTTCCACGAACGCGACCTTCGCGACGGCCCAGCAGAGGAGGAAGGCCAGAAGCAACCTAACCCCCCGTCCCCCTTCCCTAAGAAGGAAGGGGGTGAACGCTGGATTCGCCTCCTGCGCCTCCGCAAGGGTGATTGGATTTGTCGACGTCAATCCCGTCGTTGATGCTGCGGGTTCGTTCAACCAGGCGCCACCCCCTTCCTTCTTAGGGAAGGGGGACGGGGGGTTAGGTCTCCCGCGAGACGATCCCTTCAACCACCCCCACAGCCCCACCACGCCCAACCCCATCAGCCCGGCGCTCATGGGCAGCGCGTAGCGGACGTTGTGGTTGGGTACGAGCGTCCAGAACAGCAGGTTCGGCCACGTCCAGCAGTGAAGCAGTTGAAGGAGGAGCCGTCCGCGCTCGTCAAACTTCGCCCAGAAGCTCCTTCGGAACGTCAGGAGAGCGAAGCCGGACACCGGCAGGTGCGCAGCGAACACCGCGAGCGGGTACAGCGCCACGTCGCCCCACGGGTAGCCCTTGCTGGCCTTCGGCGCGAACCGGTACGTCGCCTCCCGACGGATCGTGTCGGAGAGCGCGTCCCACCCGACCTGCTGAACGACCGCGAGCGCCCACAGCGCGCACACCGCACCCGCCGCGCCCACCGCGACGCCGTGCCGCCATCCAAACAGCAGCCCGAGTTGCCTGCGCCATGCGAGGAGCGGGATCACGGTGAGGTAAAAGAACGCCGGCGCGGTCCACTTGGTGAGCGTGCCCGCGGCCACACACAGGAGCGCGCCGATCCAGAATCCCAGGGCCGCGTCGGAGGCACGGCCCTGGGATTCGAGCGCGCGGTGGAACAGCACGACGGCGGCCGTGACCCAGCCGACGAGCGTCATGTCGATCTCGGCGCTGGGCACCTTGTCGAGCCACAGCACCGAACACGGCAGCAACACCGCGATCAACAGCGCCGCGCCTTCACCCAGCACGCGCCGAAACATCCCGTGCATCAGCACGACAGCGAACGCGGCCGCGAGCACCGACGGCAGCCGCGCGGTCGCCGCGCTCACTTCGCCAAAGGGGAGGCTGCACAGCCCGATTGCGGCGTAGTGGCCGGGCGGCTTCGTCAGGAACGGTTCGCCGTAGAGGACGGGGTAGAGCCAGTGCCCGTGCAGGCACTCGCGGCCGATGATCGCGCGGAGCGATTCGGTGCGATAGAGCGGCCCCGCGTCGACGCCGTACAGGAACAGGAACGCGCACCAGCCCGCGACCAGAACCGGCACGAGCCGGGCCGCGGGCAGCGCGAAGCGCAACGAAAAGGGTGACGCGAGTCGAATCGGCGGCCTCCTTGCCGAACTCCCTGG
>JAFKJJ010000355.1 GCA_017306025.1 Planctomycetota bacterium | reverse complement strand
GAAGACAGCGATTTCTCACTCTTCTCTCCGCGCCCTCCGCGCCCTCCGCGCTGAAACTCTTATTTCTTGATCTTCGGCACCAGTACCGCGACCAATAGCAGCGTGAGGACCGCGGCGAGGTACGGCAGTGTGCGCGAGGACTCCGCCTGGAACAAGACCGATCCGAGGAACGGCCCGAGGATGCGGCCGAGCGACGCGAACGCCTGGTTCACACCCTGCACCTCACCCTGTCGCGCCGGGTCGGCGTTTTTCGACACGAGCGCCGACACCGACGGGTTGACGAACGCGAACCCGATCACCGCGATCGACACCGCGGCGTAAAACCCGGCCTTCAGCCCGCCCGCGCCGCCGGAGGTGGACGCGAGGTAGGCGACGAGGCCGATCCCGCTCAGGCCGAGCACCATCGCGCCGACGCCGAATCGGAGCAGCTTGAACTCCGCCTGTTTCTTGGCCATCGGCCGGTACGCCCCGCCCGCGACCGTCAGCACCGCGCCGACGGTCGCGAACACCAGGAAATTGTCCTCGTTGCTCATTCCGAACGCCGACTGCGTGAGCAGCGCGAGCGTGGCCTCAAAGTTGGCGAACGCGAAGATCGCCAGGAAGTAGATCAGCACGAGCGCGCCGACGGCCGGCATCTTCAGCACTTCGACCGTGCGTGCGACGCTGAAGAAGTCCTTGCCGGTCTTGTTCGCCGGGTTCCGCGTCTCCTTGAACACCCCGAGGGCGATCAGCAGCGCGACCAGCGACAGCCCCGACGCTAGCGCCCCGACACCCCACGGCTTTTGATCGAACAAAGCCAGCCCGAAGAACGCGATGAGCGGCCCGAGCGTGAACCCGGCCCCGAACGCGATGCCGATCAGCGCCATCCCCTTCGCGCGCTTGTCGGGCGGGGTGCAGTCGGCGATGACCGCGGCCGCGGTGCCGACGCTCGCGCCCGCGACGCCCGCGCCGACCCGTGCCAGTAACATCAGGCCGAGCGCGAGTTGCGCGTCGGCGGCGTCGAACGTGACTGCGGCGCCGTAAAGCGCGTAGAAAACGACCGATCCGAACAGACTGATGAGCAGCACCGGCCGACGGCCGATGCGGTCGGAGATCCGGCCCCACACCGGGCTGAACACGAACTGCATCAGCGAGAACACGGAGAACAGGACGCCGATGACGGCCCCCCGCGCGGCCGGGGCGAGTTCGAGGTGGGCGAGGTACGGCTCGGCCTGCCGGGGCATGACGGGCAGGACGATGCCGAAGCCGAGCAGGTCGATGAACACAACGAGCCAGACGATCCCGAGCGCGCCCTTCGTCGGGCGCCCGGGGGGCGAGTCGGGCGCTTCGGCGGTCGAACTCGGCGGCGGTTCGGTGGGATTCATGCGGAGAGGATAGGGACGCGGTGCCGCCCGCACAGCCCGCGCCGTCGGCGCCACACGCGCGCTTCTGCCGTCCGTGCGGGCCGCTCGATCGGGTTGACGTTGACCGTCGCGCCGGTTCGGACGACAAATCTTGGTGAACCGGTGTGTACCCCTTTGCCGGAGCCGAAAATGGGCCTCGTCGACACCTTCGCCGCCCGCGCCTCGCTCGATACCGGCACCCGCACCGCGTTTCTCGTCGTGGACGCCGAGAGCGTCCCCGACGGCCGGCTCCTGTCGGCGGTGAAGTACGCCGGTGAGAACCTGTCGCCGGAAGGGGCCGTTGAGCGCGCCCGCGCCGAGGCCCGCGAGAGCCGCCGCGACGGCTCCGACTTCATCCCGGTCACGTTTCAGGTGCCGGTGGGCGTGTGCGTGCTCCGGGTCGGTCCGTACTTCACGCTCCTGGGGATGAAGTGCATGGACTCGCCGCAGTTCCGGCCGCGGGAGATCGTGAACCAGTTCTGGTTCAGCGCGACGCACTACAAGGCGAAGCTGGTGACGTTCAACGGCCGCGGGTTCGACCTGCCTTTGCTGGAACTGGCCGCGTTCCGCTACGGCATCTCGGCCCGCGACCACTACCTCGCCCGGGACCGCTACCGCGGCCCGATCGACCTGATGGACTGGTTCACCAACTTCGGGGCGTGCCGACTGGCGGGCGGGCTGGACCTCCTCGCGAAGCTGCTGGGCAAGCCGGGGAAGATGGAGGTGTCCGGCGAGCAAGTTTATCAGATGTACCTTGAGGGCAAGATTCAGGAGATCAACGACTACTGCCTGTGCGACACGCTGGACACGTATTTCGTGTTCCTGCGGACGCGCATTCTGACGGGCGATCTCAATTTGGAACAGGAGGCGGAACTGGTCGCGAAGGCGAAAGCTCTGCTCGGCGCGAAGGTGGCAGAGTTCCCGGTTCTGCAAAAGTACCTCGACAACTGG
The DNA here is from genome assembly GCA_017306025.1 of Planctomycetota bacterium. GTDB lineage: Bacteria > Planctomycetota > Planctomycetia > Gemmatales > Gemmataceae > Gemmata. Next base: position 4,055 of record JAFKJJ010000355.1, on the reverse strand, counting down.
GCTGATGCGAGGTCGGTGTAGATGAGCTGTCGTTCGGGGCGCGGCTCGATATGGCGAAAATGACCCGAGACGAGATCGGACACGCGGCGGGGAGCGTCGCCGAGCTTCACCTTTCGCGTCCGGTCGGATCGCCGTTCCGGCGCGTGTCATTTCGCAGCACCCATCTCGGCGATAAATATCCGACCGTCGATTATTTGGCCGATGTCCTCGGCGTGTAGTTTCCGCGATTTATGTAGTGTGAATGGCGGCGGTGCGATGTGGCCGAGTGCCGACCCGTCCGAGGGGGCGGCGCGACCACACGTTCACCCTCGAACGGACGCGGCCGCGACATCCGCGCGTACGGCCCCGCACCTCTGCCGCCGGTTTTCGGTGCCAAGTGGTGCCCCCTCCAAGTCATCGAACGCTCGGGACGACGGCCACGCCGGGCGCTCGCTCGGGTCGGTGACGTCGTCGACGCCCCGAGCGAGCGGTGGGGCGGTCGGGACCGGCGTGAGCAGTGTGCCGGCCCCGGGTGGCACGCCGGACAGCGCTGTCGTGGGCGGAGTGGTCCGTTTCGGCGGCATGGGGGGCCGTTGGCGATCGGCTTTGTGCCAATCATTACGGTCCGCGCGAGACCGATTTTGAGCGCCGTAGCGAATAAACGGGCGCCGGGGAAATGGGCGCCAGCCCCGGCCGGGCGAGAGGTAGAATGGGCGCATTCACGGGAGCGAGGGGCGCGGTGCTGACGCTCGAGGGCGAAGCCACGAAGGTCGAGGCGGTGGCGATCAGCCCCGACGGCCGTCATTTGGTCGCCCGGCAGTGGGCCGCCCGCGGCAGCGGCGTCTGGTTGTGGTCGCTCGCCAGCCCGACCGCGGGCGCGATCGAGCTGACCGGCGGCCCCGTGGTCGGGTTCTTGCCGGACGGACGGCTCGTCGTCGCCGGGGACCGGGTGCTCGTCGCGAACCCCGACGCGCCGCACAAGGGCGCGGTGCGGTTCGCGGTGTCGGAACCGATCAGCGCCGTCCTTCCGGACGGGCGCCTCCTGTCCGTCCCCGATGCGACCGCTTCTCCCGCCACGCTGGCGCTCGGGACCCTCGTGCCCGGTGGGGTGCGCGTCGAGGCCCGCTTGACCCTTCCGCGGGCCGCGGGGAGGGAGCCGAAGGTGGCCGTCTCGCCCGACGGCGAACGGGTGGCCCTCGGCGTGCTGCTTCCGACCTCGCACGGGTTGAGCCGCTCCGCGGTGTGGCTGTACTCGCTGGCGAGCGGCGAACGGGTCGGCGAACTCGACGCCCTGACCGGCGGACTGCCCGCGCTCGCGTGGTCCCCGGACGGGCGGTACGTGGCGGGCGTGCTGGGGGCGAAGCTCGTCGTGTGGTCGACCGAGGACGGCAAATCGCGCGGCGAACTGACGGCCGGCGGCACGCGCCTGTTCCGCGGGCCGCGGTTCCACCCGTCGGGCCGGTTCCTCGCGGCCGGCGGCGCCAACCTCGACGGCGGCGTCTACTGCTGGAACGTCGGCACCTGGGAGGAACTGATCGGCTACCGCTGGCCCGTCGGGCCGGTGACGTGCGTGAACTTCAGCCCCGACGGCACCCTCGCGGCCACCGGCGGCGAGAAGGGCCGCATCCTCGTGTGGGACGTGGACGGGTAGGCAATTGCCGATCGCCGATTTTCGATTGACGAGTGAACCCGCGCCGACGCGAACCGCCGACCCGCAATCGCAAATCACAAATCGAAATTCGCCATGCGCGTGCTCCCGGGGCCGACGAAGTCGAATCAGGTGCTGGCGTGGTCGCCGGACGGGCGGTTCGTCGCGGCCGGCGGCTCCGGCGACGGCGTCATGGCGTGGGACGTGCCCGCGGGCACCCCCGGCCGGATCGTCCTACCCGGCCGGCACGGCGGGCGGCTCATGCGGTTCTGCCCGCGCACCGGTCGGCTGTACGTCGCGTTCCAAAGCGGCGGGTTCTGGTACTGGGACCCGAGCACCGACGAGGAGCGCCAACTGACCGCCGCATACTCGATCGTCTACGGCCTCGCGGTGTCCGACGACGGGCGGTCCGTGGCGACGGACGTTTACAACTTCCCCTCCGGGCGCCGCGGCGCCCGCCGGTCGGTGGTCGGGTACGCCGTGGCCGGCACCGGCGAACTCGCGGAGGCGTGGGCGCGGCCGGGCGACAAGTGGGACGACCGCGGTTCGATCTCCTTTCGGCCCGGCACAGACGAGCTGTTCGGCCTCGGTCGGCACGTGGGCGACGAGTTGCGGTTCGTGTGGGTGCGGTCGAGCAACCGGGTCGCCGGATCGTTCGCCGTTCCGCCCGAAGCCGGTCGGGTCACGCGCTGGGCGCTGGCGCCCGACAGCGCGCGGGTCGCGTGGCTGACCGAGCGCGGGTTGTACCTCCGGCGGCTCGACGACCCGGCGACGCTCGAACTCCCGGCCGCCGAGGGGGAGTTGCGCCGCGGGCTGGCGTTCCACCCGTCGGGGCGCACGCTCGCGTACACCACCGGTACCACCGTTCGTCTCCTCGACGCGGACACGCTCGTCGAGGTCCGGGCGTTCGACTGGGGCACGGGCAAGGTGCGGGCGGTCGCCTTCAGCCCGGACGGGCTCCGCGCCGCGGTCAGCGCCGAGGGCGGCAAGGGGTGGGTGACGGTGTTCGATCTGGAATAGCTTCGGGGCCTTTCGATGCAACTGCTGACGGCCGGTCGGCAAAACGTAAGCGCGCTCGCGTTCGCGCCCGCCGGCGACGCGCTGGCCGCGGCGTGTAGCTACTCCTCTCCTCTGTTGTGGGCGCTGCCCGCCACCGGCGATCCGCGCGCGCTCCAGAACCCGCCGGCGTATTCGAGCAGTTCGTTCACCTTCTCGCCGGACGCGGCCGTCGTCGGCTGGATCGCGGGCCAAGAGCGGTACGAGTTCGACCGCGGCACCGGTGCGACGCGAAAGGTCCGGCTCGCGCCGCCGGACGAGGGTCTGAATTCGCAAGCCGTGTGCCGGCCGGCCGCGCGGCTGATCCTCCGGACGGTGGAGCGGAACGTCGGGTTCCGCATCAGGGGGCTCGCCCCCGACGGGACCGAGTGGCGCGAGGCGTGGACGGTCGGCCCGGACAACGAACTGAGCGGTTGGGAACTCGCCCCGTCGGGGGCCGACCGCTTCTTCGTCTGGGAGCGCGGCTGGAACAGCCTCACGGGCCGGCGCCTCGCCGCGCCCTCGGCGCTCACCGGGGAGGTCCAGGCCGTCACGGCCGTTCCGTCGCTCTCGCTCTCCGGCCTCGCGGCCGCGCCCGACGGCTCGGCCGTGGTCGGGTTCGACGCGTCGTCGCTTTACTCGTGGCGCGTCGGGGAGAAGGTGCAGAAGGTCCGGACCGGCACGCTAAAGCACTACCGCGCGCTGGCGTTCCACCCGGACGGCCGGCACCTGCTGGCCGGCAACAACGACACCACCGCGCGGCTGATCGACACACAAACGTGGCAAGTGGTCCGGCAGTACACGTGGGACGTCGGTCGGCTGAGCGCGGTGGCCGTCAGCCCCGACGGGGCGCTCGCCGCGGCCGGCGGCGCGAAGGGGAAGGTCGTCGTCTGGGACCTGGACCTGTGAGGCGCGTCTTCTGTAGCCGGCTGCGGCGGGGCCGGTGCGGCACCACCCGCATAGCTCCGGCCTCACGGCGGCTACAGAAGAAGACCGCCGGGCGGTGATCCGCGGTACAATCGAGCCATGCGACTCATCGACGTGGGGGCGGGCGAGGTGCGGACCGTGGCGGTGTCGCCCGACGGGCGGTACCTCGCGGCATCCGGTGCCGACGGGTGGCTGTCCGTGTTCGGCTGGGCCACCGGCGAAACCGTGCGCCGGCTCTCGCTGGGGGTCGTCTGTGACCAATTCGTGTTCAGCCCCGAGGGCTGGCTCGCCTACGTCCATCGCACGAACTTGCGCATCGACCGGCTCGAAGAGGTTTCGAAGCCGGCGGAAATGGGGGGGAACTTTGCCGGTGGGGTCGCGGTATCCCCCGACGGCCGGGCGCTGGTCGCCTCGCGGGCCGGACCGCCGAAGCAGTCGAACCTGGACAAGTGGGCGCTGCCCGGGC
>JAFKJJ010000354.1 GCA_017306025.1 Planctomycetota bacterium | reverse complement strand
GATCGTGTAAACCGACAGGACGCCGATCACGGCCACGCACAGCCCGCCGAGGGTGGTCTGCACCACCGCCTCGACGAGGAACTGCATGACGATGTCCTTCTGCTTGGCCCCCAGCGCGCGGCGGATGCCGATCTCGCGGGTGCGCTCGGTGACGGTCGCGAGCATGATGTTCATGATCCCGATGCCGCCGACGAACAGCGAGATCGACGCGATCATCGCCATGAGGATCGTGAACCGCGTCTGCGCCCGTTCGGCCTCCTCCAGCTTGTCCAGCGGCACCGTGACCGCGTAATCCTTCCGCGGGTGCCGCTTCTCCAGCATCGACTTGATCTCGTTGCCGACCGCCTGCACCTTCGCCCGCCCGTCGGGCGAGTCCACCTCCGCGTTGACGGTCAGCGTGACCTGGCTGATGTCCACCTTCTCGGCGCTGCGCGACCCGGCGGAGCGGATGAAGATGATCTCCCCGAACCGGCGGCGGCTGGTGCGGATCGGGATGTAGATGTCGCGGTTGTAGTCCTCGGCCGCCTGGCTGCCGCCCGCGCCGCCGGTCGGCACGCGCTCCCGGACCACCCCGACCACCAGGAAGAAGTGGCTGCGCAGGTTGACCGTCTGGCCGATCGGGTCCTCGTAGGGGAACAGCTTGTCGGCCGCCTCCGAGCCGAGGACGCAGTAGTTCTCCAGGTCGGTGTCGTCGTTTTCGATCAGGAACCGGCCCCGGGCCATCTCCAGCTTGTTGACGACCTGGTAGTCGGGCACGGTGGCGATCACCCGCGCGTTGCTGAGCATCCGGTCGAGGTACCGGGCCTCGCTCGGGAACACGCGCATCGGGACCACGCGCCCGACCACGTTCCCGAAGGTGGAGAACTTGTCCAGGTCGCCCTGGGTCAGCCCGTAGGTGGTGACGAACCCCTTCGACGCGGTGGACGACTCGTCGGGCGGCTTGACGCTGCGGACGATGATGTTCGTCGCGCCCTGGCGCTTGATGTCCTCCAGCGCGTCCTGCATCGACCCCTCGCCGAACGACATCAGCGAGATGACCGAGCAGGTGCCGATGATGATGCCGAGCACCGACAGGAACGAGCGGAGCTTGTGCAGCCACAGGCTCTTGACGGCCAGCGACGTGCTCCGGCGGAGCTTCACCCAGTTGTTGGCGAACGGCAGCCGCGCGGCCGCCCACGCGAACACGCCGGTGCCGAAGAGGACGATGAGCACCAGCGGCAGGACGACGAGGGCGACGCCGAGCGCCCACAGCCACAGGCCGGAAAAGTCGGGACCGTACATCACATCTCCACGACGGCGCGGGTGTCGTTGCGGACGTCCGACTCGACCCGGCCGTCGCGCAGCCGGACCACGCGGCGCGCCCACTCGGCGATGTCGTTCTCGTGCGTCACCATGATGATCGTCTTGCCCGCCTTGTTCAGATCGCGGAGCATCTGCATGATCTCGACGCTGGTCTTGGAGTCCAGGTTGCCCGTCGGCTCGTCGCCCAGGATCAGGTGCGGGTCGTTCACCAGGCTGCGGGCGATCGCGACGCGCTGCTGCTGGCCGCCGGACAGTTGCAGCGGGCGGTGGTCGAGCCGCTCGGCCAGCCCGACCATCTCGGCCAGCGCGACGCACCGCGCCTTGGTCGTCTCGTCCAGTTTGATGCCCTGGTACAGGAGCGGCAGCTCGATGTTCTCGACCACCGTGTACTGCGGGAGCAGATTGTACGACTGGAAGATGAAGCCCAGGTAGGTGCTGCGGACCTCGGAGAGCTGGTCGTCGGACATCTCGGAGACGTCCACGTCGCCGAGGTAGTAGTGCCCGCTGGTGAGCCGGTCGAGACAGCCCAGCACGTTGAGCAGCGTGGACTTCCCGGACCCGGACGGCCCCATCAGCGCGACGAAGTCGCCCTCGTCGAACGACAGGTTCAGCCCCCTGAGGACGTGGACCGTCTGCGACCCGAGGTAGTAGTTCTTGACCAGATCGACAACGCTAACGATGGCAGGCATTACGATTTCGGATTGAAGATTTTAGGTTGCCGACCTTCGGCGGGGCGGTCGATCCCGCCCCGGGTTTCGTACCCGGGGCGGGACACAGCACAAGAAACGGGTCCGGATCGTCTGCCGGCGGGTTGCGGTCTTCAGTTCCCGGCGGGCGGGAACCCGCCGGACGCCCCCCCGCCACCGCCCTTCTTCTTGCCCCCGCCCTTCATTCCGCCGGCGCCGCCGCTGCCGTCGCCCTTCGGGCCGGCGGGGCCGCCCGGAGCGGCGCTCCCGTCCCCTTCGCCGCCCCGCGGCCCCTTGGCGCCGCCCTTCCCGCCATCGTCGCGGGTCTTCGTCTTGTCGTCGGGGGCCAGGAGCACCTTCGGGTTGAGCACGACCTCGTCGCCCTCGCCCAGCCCCTCGCGGATCTCGACCACTTTCTCGTTGTAGAGCCCGAGCTTGACCTCGCGGCGCTCGTAGCCGTTGGGCGTCTTGACGAACACCTCGCGCTTCCCGCCCAGTTCGGTACCGCCCAGGACCGCCTGCACGGGCACGGTCAGCACCGGTTCCCTGGCGGTGTCGACGGTGATCGTCACCTCGGCGGTCATGTCGGGCTTCAGTTCCTCGTTGGAGATCCGCCGCCGGGTGCCGTCGGGGAGCACCTCGAAGTCGATCATGACGAGCGTCTGGTAGAGCTTCACGTCGGAGATCCACGAGTCGGCCTGACTGGCGACCGCGGCGACCGTGCGGACGTGCCCCTCGAAGACGCGGTCCCCCAGGGCGTCCACGCGGACGGCCGCCTTCTGCCCCTCGGACACCTTCCGGTACGACTCGTTGCGGAACTTCTCGCGGAGCCGGTCCATGACCTCCTGCCGCTGGCCGACCAGTCGGGTGAACGGGTCGGTGTTGAGCACCATCAGGCTCTGGACCCCCTCCACGAAGTGCGTCGGGACGCGGACGTCGCCGCGGATGCGGGCCACCATCGCCTCGTGGACCTTGGTGTTCACCTGCATGCGGTGCAGGTTCGGGATGCGGAGCATCTTCTGCCCCTCCTTCACCTGCGCGCCCTGCTCGATCAGCCCCTGCTGGGTGCTGCTGAACCGGCTCGACTCCTGCTTGAAGTACACCACCATCGAGTCCGGCTCGATCGTGTCCGGGGCGACGATCTTGCACTCGGCCCGCTGCTGGGCGATGTCGCGCAACTTCTCGTCCTGCTGGACGTATTCGGCGGTGGCCCGCTGCTTCTCGGCCAGCGCCTTGGCGAGGTTGGCCTCGGCCTCCAGCTTCGCCTTCTCCACGGTGAGTTTGGCGCTGTCGCGGGCGAGGATCAGGTTGGTCAGGGTCTGGTCGCGGTCGCTGTTGAGCAACTGGTTGAGCTTGGCGCGGAGGCTCCGGGCCTTCTCGATCGAGCTGTCCAGCCGCGACTGGTCCGACTGCGCCTGGGTGGCGCTGCGGTAGTTCAGCTTGACCATCCGCTTGGACCACTCGGCCAGATCGCGGTTCTGCTCGACCTCGGACTCGGCCAGCCGCACCTGGCCGACGAGGTCGTCGACCGACTGCCGGAACGTGCCGGCCTCCGTCAGCGCCAGCGGCCCGCCCCCGACCGCGGCCAGCGCCGCGCGGCTGGAGTCGTAGGTCACGCCGGTGTAGTTGTTGAGGGCGTTCTCGGCCGTGATGAGCGCGGCCTCGGCCGTGGCGATGTTCAGCTTGTTCTGCGTGACCGCGATCTCGTAGTCCTTCTCGGCCTTCACCTTGTTCGCCAGTGCGGTCTGCACCTTGATGGCCTGGTCGTCCTCCTTGTCCCGCAGGTCGGAGTCGTCGAGGATCATCAGGAGCTGCCCGGGCTTGACGCGGGAGCCGTCGTCGATCACCCAGTTGATGGTGCTGGCGAAGCCCTTGGAGCCGGCCCGCACCTTGCAGACGATGTCGCGGTTGTCGGCCGATTCGAGCGTCCCCTTCTCGGCGACGGTGACGACCAGGGGCTCCCGCTTGACGGTGTGCAGCAGCACGTCGGCCCGGACCGGCGACGACCGGAGGAAGGCGTACCACCCCCCGACGGCGACCGCGGCGCTCAGGACGACCCCGGCGGCCGCGAAGAGTAAGTACCGGCGCCCGCCCGGCGCCCGGGCGGGCAGCGTCTTCTGGCTAGCGGCCCGGGCCGTCGCCGAGTGGCCGGGGAGCGGGGAGCCGTTCGCCGGCAGGCCGGTCGTCGGGGGAAGTTCGGTCTTGGCGGTCGGCTCGGTTGAAGAACTCATCGCACCACACCCCGCGGTCGTCGAGCGGCATCTGCTCGAGGTCCAGGTACAAACTCATCCGGGCGGTCTGGTAGGCCACCCAAATCTGAAACAGCGTGTTCTGGGCGCTCAACAGGTTGCTCTGGGTCTGCAGCACCTGCTGCGTCAGGGCGGCCTGGGCGGCCGCGTCGAGGGTCACACCGGCGGCCAGGGGGGCGAACTGCGTCAACTGGGCGTTGTCCACCTGCGAGTAGCCCAGTTCCACCACCCGCTGTTGGATGCGGTACAGTTGCCCGAAGGTTCGTAAATCGCGCACGTCGCTGCGGACGTCGTTGGCGATGTTGTCCTCGAACGCCATCAGCGTCCGGCGCTGCCGCTGGTAGCTGATCAGGGCGGCACGGTAATTATTGCGCTCCGCCCGGCGGACGAGCGGCAATTCCGCATTAAACGTCAGCTGGTGGGTGCTGCGGTCGTTGGAAAAGCCCACCGGATTGTTGCCATTGGGCGGCGTGCTACTGGTTAGATCATACCGGACGTTGAAGACGCCCTGTAATGAATTCGCGGTGACAGCGATATTCCGCCACGCGTCCACCACCTGCGCCCGGGCGTTCATCAGGTCGAGCCGGTTCGTCAGCGCGGCCTGCACGGCCAGGGCGTACGCCTCGTCGAGCGGGGTGTCCAGCACGTTCGCCCCGTTGACGTCCAGCGGGGGCAGGTCCGGCCACTGCCCCCGGACGATCGCCTGTCGTTCGTTGCGGGCCTCGATGGCCAGGAGCTGGAACGTGCTGTAGACGGCGCGGTACGCGGCCGCCTGCGGGACGAACGTGGCCGCCCCCTTCTTCAGCCACGGCCGCGCCTCGTACGCCCGCACCGCCCGCTCGAACTCCCCCAGGTCGATGTCGGCGGACAGCGCCTCCAGGCGTCGAACTTCGGCCTCCGGTTCCGGGACGCCCTTCACCTGCCGGTCGGTCCGGGCGTCGAGCAGCTTCCGCCGCTCGGCCAGGAGCGCCGACATGCGGGCGTCGAACTGGTCCGCGGACAACCGGGCCGGCGACCACGTGTCCCACCGCGCGCCTACGGTCCTGCCGAACTGCGTCCCGCGGACCAGCGGCGAGGCGGTGAGCAGGTCGCGCCACCGCGCGCGGAAGTCGGCCACCGCCAGGGCGGGGTCGAACCGCTCGGCCTCCGCGTCCAGCGCGCGGGCCTGGGCCGACACGTCCTCCAGTCGGCCGAGCTGCTGGTAGATCGCGCGCAGGGGCGCGTCGTTGAGCTCCAGCGGCACCGTGATCGGCAGCCCCAGTTGCAGCTTGAAGCTGTCGAGCGAGTCCAGGAACCCGCGGATGCCGCTCGCGCCGCCGCCGGTCGAGCCGAGCAACTGCCCGCGGCTGGTCAGCAGTTGCACCTCGAGCTGGTCCACCTGGAGCGGGGCCAACTGGCCGCCCTCGCGGTACGCCCGGTAGATGCGGAGCAGCCGTTCCAGCTCGGCGACGTTCTTCCGCTGGTTGTTGATGATCGCCTGCTGCTGCAACAGCGGCAGGTAGCCGACGTTGGGGGCGGTCAGGTTGCCGCCGATGCCGCGGCCGAGGTTCTGCGAGAGCCCCTGGAGGCCGTAGGGGTTGTTCGTGTAGCCCAGCGGGCTGATCGGACCGGCCGCGATCGCGACGAAGAACAGCTTGCGGAACCGCGCGAACGACCGCATCGCGTACACCAGGTTCCGCTCGCTCAGCGTGAGCGGCTCCAGGGTCACCGCCTTCCCGCCGCCCTGGAGGAACGGCTGCATCAGGCTCAGGGTCAAGTTGCTCACGCTCGTCGTCGGCGTGTCGCCGGACAGGTCGACGACCACCCGGTTGGCGATCTGCGTCGTCAGCAGCGCGCCGGTCGAGAACAGTTTGCTGAACCCGATGTTGGTGTTGAACCGCGTGCTCTCGGAGCCGCGGAAGTTCGGGTTCAGCGCGTTGCCGACCGACTCGCGGATCGCCTGTTCGGTGAACAGCCCCTGGGCCGCGAAGCTGAACCGCCGCAGCGTGACGTCCAGCGCGGCGAGGTACAGGTCCTCGCGCCGGTCCTGCATCTCGCGCCCGTTTACCACCGCGAGTTCGACCGCCTGCTCCAGCTTGAGGCGGTAGCCGACCTGCCCGGACTCCAGCGCGCGCAGGTAATCGGCGGCCGGGTCGCCGGTCGACACCGGGCCGCCCCC
>JAFKJJ010000353.1 GCA_017306025.1 Planctomycetota bacterium | reverse complement strand
GCCCTCCAGAGCCGAGCGCGCCAAATGGTGGACCACCGACGGGGTGATCGTAGAGTAACCGCGGTGCATGGGAGCTTCCCGTTCAAGTGCCTGAGAACCTTGAACTTAGGAACTCCCATGCACCACTCCCACACGACTTGAAACTACTGGCAAGGGAGCGGGCGACACAACCCCGAACCGCCGGCGTAACGTCACTCGCGGAGCGGGCACCGCAACTCAGCACCGCGAGCGCGTATTCACTCGCCTCGCCCCGCACCCTTGCGGTCACGGCTCGCAAATACATGACACGAACACCCAACGCGCTGAACGATCCCTTATTACGACGCCCGCTCTTTCCCCTCGGCCAGCCACACGGCGGCTAGTTCGCGCAGCCGGCGAACGACTCGCTCGGCCAGTCCCACCCCGGCCACGCCCAGGCCGATCAGCATCACCACCAGGAGCCGAAAGCCGAGCGTCAGCGCCCGGTCTTCGAGCGTCAACAGCAGCACGGCCCCGAGCAACGGGACGCCGCACGCGAGCACCACCAGCGGGCCGAACGCGGCGGTCATCGCACGCACCTCCGCGGCGGTTCGCGCCGGTGCGTGCGCGTCCGGGTTGCCCAGCCGCGGGAGCACCGCGCGGAACACGACGTACTGGACCGCCAGATAGCTGAACACGACGCCGATCACCCCGGCCAGCGTGAACGACACCGCGAAGTGTGCGTACCCCTGCCACCGCAGCGGGCCGGCCAGGAGGTCGATCCCCAGCGGGAAGATCAGGCCACCCGGCAGCCACCCGAAGGCGCCCAGCGCGGCCACCTGCCACGCGAACCGCCGCGCGCGACCGCGGAGCGCGTCCACCTCCGCCCCGGACAGTTCCCCGAGCCGCGCCAGACCCCGCGCCAGTCGCCGAATGAGCACGACCCCGATCCCCAGGCCGATCGGATAGACCAGCAGGTTGTACGCGACCACGAGGAACTTGAACGCTTGCTGTTGTGGCCCGACGAGTTCCACCTCGACCGTGTTGTACCCGATCTGTGCGACCGAAGCGACCACGTGCGGCAGCACGCCGGCCGACACGAGCGCGAGCGCCGCGCGTGCCGACACCCAACGCCCGACCCGCGACGGTCGCGGGAGCGAGCGCCGCGCGGCCAGGAGGTGCCACGCCCCGGCCAGCGCCGTGACGAGTTCGCCCGCGGTCTGGTAGCGCCGCGCCGGGTCGGGGTCGAGACAGCGCCGGATCACCGCGACCAGCTCCCGCGGAACACCCGCGAGTTGTTCCAGGCTGATCCCGCCGTGTACCGCGGGTTCGTCGGGCCGGCCCACGAGGGTCGGCGCGTCGGGCAGGAGCGTCTCCGCGGTCTGCGCGGCGGTGATTACTTGCGGGCGCGCCCCGGTCGCCATTTCGTGCAGCACCACGCCCAGCGAGTAGATGTCGCACCGCTCGTCGGCCGCGCCGCCGGGCTTGCCCGTCACCGCGGTTCGGTACTCCGGGGCCATGTAGGCGAGGGTGCCGCCGTACAACTGTCCGCCCGGCGCGTGCCGGGTGCGGTCGAACGCCACGTTGAAGTCGGCGAGCATCGGTCGGCCGTAGGGGGTCAGCAGGATGTTCCCCGGCTTGATGTCGCAGTGCAGGACCCCGCGGGCGTGCGCGAACGCGAGTGCCTCGGCCAACCGCCCGCCGAGCCGGCACACGGCCTGCGCGTAATCGTCCGCGGCCAGCCCCTCGCGGTCGCGGAGCGCGGCCGGGTCGAACGCCGGCTCCCCGCGGCGCACCGCGTCGAGCGCGTCGAGGAGCGCGCGGCCCGATTCCGGCGCGCGGCCGCCCGCGAACACGCGGCGGATGATGACCCCGAGGTCCGCCCCGGGCACGTACTGGAGGCACAGCCCGCGGACGCCGCTGTCCGGGTCGGCGAACGCGGAGAACACCTTCACGATGTGGTCGTGTTCGAGCCCGGCGAGCAACTGGCCCTCGCTGCCCCCGACCTCGCCGCGCATCACTTTCAGGGCGACGTTACGGTCCAGCGACGCCTGTCGCGCGAGGAACACCTGTCCGAACGCCCCCTCGCCGAGTTTGGAAACGATCTCGAACTCGCCGAACTGCTGCGGAACGGGGTCGTCGCCACCCGCGGCCCACGCCGGCGGCTTCGAGATCGGAACGGTCCCGTCCTGCAATCGCTCGGGAAGCGTACTCATCGGTTCCCCCGGGCGGGTGCGCGGCTACTCTTGTTGTACGATGCCGCCGGCCGTCGAGTCGTCACCACGTCGGCACCTCGAACGCCGTGAACACGACCGCGGCTCCGTACTTCTTCGTCAACTCGGTGCGCGCGTCCGCACCCAGCGTGTTACCGGTGAGTACCAGCGCCGTCAGGTCGCGCGGAACCGCCGCGTCGAGCAAGTACTTCACCCCCGCGACCGAAATCGGGTTCTTCTGGAGGTCCAGTTCCACGAGGCTCGGCCAGAACTTCGCCTGCGTGACGTGCCGCACGCCCTTGTCGCCGATGTTACAGTCGGACAGGTCGAGCGCCCGCAGCCCGGCCAGCGGCCGCGACAACGACAGCACCCGCACGGACCGCGGCTTGGTGAGCGGGTTGCGGCTCAGACTCAGCCGCCGCAGGTTCGCGAGCCGGTCGCACCGCGCCAGCGCCTCCAGCCCGCCGGACGAGGTGCCGACGCGCGACAGTTCCAGATCGCACAGGCCCTCTGGTATCCCGTCGGCCAGCGCGAACAGCCCGTCGCCGCCGAGTTGCTCGTCGCGGAAGCGGAGTGCCGTCAGCCCCGTCGCGACCGGACCGTCGAACAGCCGCTGTACGTGCTCCCGCGTGATCCCCATGTTCGAAAACGACAGCCGCTCCAGCGGCCCGCGCGTGTTGAGCGCGTCCACGAGTTCGCTCAGCGACTCGTAGCCGGTGTGGAAGTGCAGCCCGCGGACCGTGCGGCCGAGCGGCGCTCCGAACAGGTCTTCCAGAACCTCCGGCATCCCGGCCCCGCTCGCCCGCTGGAACCGGATGTCGGTGACGCCGGCCGTCGCGGGCTCGTCGCGGAGCGCCCGCAGCGGCTCGATCGGGTTGCTATCGAGCGTGAGGTCGCGGAAGTGCCGCACGCGGTCCGACGCGGCGACGCGGCGCCAGTCGTCGAGCGCGCCGAGCCCGAACACGAGCCGGCCGACCGGCTCGCGGTCGAACAGCGGCTCGACGAACTCGGCCCACTGTCCGACGGTGCGCACCTTCAGCGCCCAGCCGAACCCGCGGCGGAACGGCAGCTTCGGCCACTCGACGTGGAAGCCGTCCACCCTCGGGAGCGTGGCGACGAACCCCGCCCCGGTGCGCACGTCGGACCGCCGCCACCGCACCTGCACCGCGAACGGTTCCCACGGCGGCGTGCGGGCGAGTTCCACCTGCGCACGGATGAACGCGGCCCGCGGGGCGTCGTCGAACTCGTCGAGGTAGTCGGCGAACGCGAGCCGGGGCGTGTCCTCGTCGGGCTCCGCGCAGATGGCCGCCTGGAGTGCGTCGCGGTCGGACATGGAGTTAGTTTACGCGCGCCGGCGCGGCCGCTAAACCCGTGCGCGGTCGCCCATCCGCCCGACGACGAGTTCCTTCGTCTCCGCGGACGCGGGCGAGCCGGTCAGGTCGAGCAGCACCAGCCCGTCGGCCAGCGGCGATTCGAGGATCGCGAGGATCCCCTCGTCGCCGACCTGCGAGTAGCCCAGATCGAGCACGAGCAACCCCGCGAGGTGCGGGGAGCGGGCGAGCGCGGCGGCGCCCTCGTTACCGATCGCGTTGTGCGACAGGTCGAGGGCGCGGAGCTCGGCGAACGCGCCGGACGCGATCAGCCGCGCGCGGCCGGAGTTCAGGGTACAGCGCGCGAGCGCGAGCCGGCGCAGACCGGTCACCAGTGGCGCCGCGAGAAACGCTTCCAGTCCCGCGTCCTTTGGCGAGTCCTCGCTCACGTCCAGCGAACGGAGCGGCGGAGGCGTGCGCACCCGGCCGAGCGCGCGAAACTTTTCCGGCGCGCCGATCCGGTCCCCGCCGACCGACAGCGATTCGAGCTTCCCCGCCCCGGGCGAGCGGAGCAGTTCCTCCAGAGCGGCGGGCGTAACGCGGCAGTCGACGAGTTGAAGTTCGCGCAACCCGGTCGGGCCGAGACAGGCGACCCCTTCTGCGACCGCCGCGCCCACCGGGGCGGCGGTTACCGTGAGGGCCGAGAGTCGGCCGAACAGCGGCGCGGCGATCAGCTCCCGCGCCTCCGCAGCGCCGATCGCGTCCCGACGGAAGGCGAGCCGTTCGAGCCGGTCCAGGCCGTCGACCGCGAGCAGCCGGCGCGGTCCGATCGAACTCGTGTTGCCGCGCTCGAACTCGACCGCCCGCAGCCGCCCGCGCCACGGCGCGGCGCGGAGCTGGTCGATTCCGAAGTACCCGCACAGGAGGTAGTACAGTCGCTCCAGCGGGAACGCGCCGACCGGCGGGTCGGGGAGGGTGCGGGCCGCCGAGTGCATCGTCACGGCCCACGGGAACCCGCGCCGGAACAGCGGGTCGCGGGCGAACATTGTGCCCGACGGCAACCGCGGGAGCGCCGCGTTCGCCCAGGGCTCGCGCTCGCGCCGCGGCTTGTCGACCAGTTCCCACCGCAGCCGCAGCGGGTCGAACTCGTCGAGCCGCGACCGCGCGATGTCGTCGCGGACGAACCGCGCGTGCGCGCGGGCGCCGGCCGGGTCGGGCAGCGCGTCGGCGTGCTCGTCGAGCCAGTCGGCGAACACGAGCCGCGGCGTGTCCTCGTCCGGGTGGTCGATGATCGCCCGGAGTAGCGCGTCTCGGTCGGTCACACGAACACCTTCTTGAACCGCTTCTTTAGATGCACGCACCCGCGGCCGGTCGCGTGCAGGTATTTCAGCCCCGCCAGGTGCGGACCGGCGGCCAGCGCCTTCGCCCCGGACTCGCCCATCACGTTGTCGGCCAAGTTCAGCCATTGAAGGCCCGCGCAACCCGGCCACGCGGCCAGCGCCTTCATCCCACGGGCGGTGATGTGGTTGTTGCTCAGGTCCAGGTACGTCAGCCGCTCGAACGGGGCGCTGCGGGTGAACCCCTCCAGGGCGTCGTCGTCGAGGCCGGTCGTGTCGAGCGTAAGGTGCCACACCCCGTGAAGAGCCGGGCACCGCGCCAGCGCCTCGACGCCCGCCGCGGAAAAGTTCGAATCGCCCAGGTCGAGCACGCGCAGCCCGGGACCGCGCCCCGACTTCGCCAGCGCCTTCGGGTCCGGCCCTTCCAGGGAGTTGCCGTCGAGTTGCAATACGGTCAGGTTCGGCAGGTTCGGCGCGGCGATGAGGGGCGCCGGGTCGGTGCCCTCCAGGTCGCACGCGCTGAGGTCGAGGGCGCGCAGGTGGCGGAGGTTCCGGGCCGCGGCGATCAGGCCCAACCCGTCGTTGAGCGGGTTCATGGCGAGGTCCAGCTCCCGGAGCTCGGGCATGTTCTTGACGATCGCCCGCACTGCGGCATCGTCCACGCCGCTGCTCCAGGCGATAAGCGCGCGCAGGTTGCGGAACTGCGGCCGGGCAAACAGCCGGGCCATACCCCCTTCTTCGAGCGGCGCGTCTTCGCCCTCCAGATCGGACACGCACAGGGACTTCAGCCCGTTCCAGTGCCCCCCGGCCGCCAACGCGTCGACCACGTCGCCGGCCCAGTCGTAGCTCTCGATTTCCAGTTTGCGAACCCCGGCCGCGTCCCGGTGGGTGCCGATCGCGCGGACCGCGTCGGGGTCGATGTTGTCGCGGAACCCGATCCGCCGCACGCGGGCGAGGTGGCCGGACGCAGTGAATTCGGCCGCCTGCTCGCCGGTCAGGCCGTCGAAGTCCACCCGCGCGATCGGGGCGGCTCGGAAGATGGCGCCGGCGTGTCGCAGGAACGCCGACGCGTCGTCGACGAGCGCCGCGTCGAAGAACCCGCGCTCGTCGTTGCCGTAGGTCACCCCCTTCACCCGCGGCAGGCCCTCGGCCCGCGCGTTCAGCTTGAAGGGGTGCTTATCGTGCGCCTTGTGCGCGGCGACCCGGGCGCCGAGGTCGGCGTCGACCGCGCCCCAGTCGATGCGGGCGAGCCCCTCCTCGTACTGGGACGCCAGGAAGTCGTCCACCGCCGCGAGAGCGGTGTCGGCGGTGCCGAGCCGGTGGCACTCGATCTGCGCGCGGATGTGCGCCGCGCGCTTGCTTTCGCCGTGCTCGTCGAGCCAGTCGGCGTACACGAGGCGCGGCGTGTCCTCGTCCGGGTTGGCAACGATCGCCGTCAACAGCGCGGCGCGGTCGGACATGGGCCGGCTCAGGCGGTGCGAACGGGTTACAGATGCACGCGGTCGCCGAACCGCTCGCGGAGGCGGTCGGCGGCGCGGTCGGTGATGAGGTTGCCGTACAGGTTCAGGTAGATCAGCCCGCCGAGG
>JAFKJJ010000352.1 GCA_017306025.1 Planctomycetota bacterium | reverse complement strand
CTCGCCGACGCTGATGCTGCCGTAGGCGTCGCGGAGCTTCTCCGGCTCCTTCGACACGTCGAACGCGGTCCGCACCTTCGGCGAGATGACCATGTCGAGCGCCCGCTCGGCGAAGTCGTCGGTCGCGGCCATCTGGTGGTTCGTGTCGACGTCGCGCTTCAGATTGTCGAACTGCCGGCGCAGCGCGTCGCGGTCCTGAAGGTGTTCGAGCGCGACGCCCGCGGGCAGCGCGAGCCGGCCGGGGAGTTCGTGGCCCTTCACCGGCTCGAACGCGTGGCCCATGTGCCCGGCGCCGTACACGTCGGCCTTCCACGAGTCCGCCAGCCCGACGAACGCCGGCATCGCGGGGGCGTTGGCCCCGCGGAACTTCGCGGCCACCGACCCCATCGACGGGTACCCGCCGCCGTCCTTGCCGTCGTTGGTCCGGCGCGAGAGCGGGTTGCCCGCCTGCATCGTGACGGGCGTGTGGTCGCTCGCCGAGCAGTCGATCGAGCGCAGCACGGTCAGCTTGTGCGCGAGCTTCGCTTGCAGCGGGAGGTGCTCGCAGAACCGAACGCCGGGAACGCTGGTCTGGATCGTCTTGTACGGCCCGCGGATCTCGGCGGGCGCGTCCGGCTTCGGGTCCCAGGTGTCGATCTGGCTCGGCCCGCCGGACAGCCAGAACAGGATGACCGCCTTCTTGCTCGTGGGGCTGTCGGGCGTCCGCGCGCGGAGGGTGTCGGCGAGCGTGAGACCCGCGAACCCGGCCAGCCCGGTTTGAAGGAACCACCGGCGGTTGCCGACCCGGATCAGGTCGCGGCCGGCGGGGAGCAGCGAGTGAACGGCGGACGCGGCGTGCGATGCGTTCATGGCGGGAGCCTGTAGGGTGGGTCGGCCCGGGAGTTGCCCGGGTTCGTCAAGCGAGAGCTTCGCGGATCACTTCACCGTACGGGAGCAGCGGAACCGGACGGTCCTGGCGGTCGGTCACGGTCGTCTCGTGGTCGATGCCGAGCAGGTGGTACGCGGTGGCCAGCACGTCCTTCGCTCTCAGCGGCCGGTCGATCGGGGTGGACGCGATCTTGTCCGTTTTACCGATCACGCGGCCGCGGGCGACGCCGCCGCCGGCCATCAGGTTGCAGTACGCGCGGCCCCAGTGCCCGCGGCCGTCGCCCTGGAGCTTCGGCGTGCGGCCCATTTCGTTCAGGACGAGAACGAGGGTCTCGTCGAGCAGCCCGCGCTGCGTCAGATCGTCGATCAGGGCCGAAAACGCAAGGTCGAAGCCGGGGAGCAGCTCCCTCGTTAGCCGGTTGCGCTGGTCCTCGTGCGTGTCCCATCCGGTGTTGAGCTGCCCGAACTCGTCCCAGATCACCGTGACGAACTTGCACCCCGCCTCCACCAGCCGCCGCGCCTGGAGCGTGCCCTGGCCGAACAGCGTCAGGCCGTAGCGCGAGCGCAGCTTTTCCGGTTCGCGGCCGAGGTCGAGCGCGGTGCGGATCTTCGGCGAGTCCATCAGCGAAAACGCCAGCGCCCGGTTCTCGCCGAGCCTGCGCGCCGTCCGCGACGGGTCCGCGTTCCGCCGGGCCGCGTCGAACTGGTCGAGCAGCGAGCGCCGGTTGTTCAGCCGGTCGAGCGTCATGCCGTCTTCGAGCGCCGTTCCCGCGGCGAACTCGAACCGGCTGTCCGGGGTAACGCCCAGGTGCGGGTCGCGGAACTCCTCGGCCGGCCCCCAGGCGTTGCGCGTGACGGCTCGCGTCGCGGAGCCGCGGAACTCACCCCAGATCGGATCGAACTCGCCGCCCAGGTACGCCGCGTGGAGCCGCGCGTACGGCGGCATCGTCCGCTTCGAGCTCAGGAGCCACGGCAGCACGACGTTGTCCGGCACGCTTCCCTTCGGCTTCGGGCCGTGCCTCTTGTGGTCGAGGTAACCCACCACCGACCCGATGAACGGCCACTGCTCCGGGTGTTGCTGCGTCTCCTCGATGGGAATGGTGCCCTGCGGAAGCCCCGTGGTGGCGTACTGCATGCCGTGGAAGTTCCACGGGTGGTTCAGCGAGCGGATCAGCGTGACGCGGTCCATCACGCGGGCGACGTTCGGCAGGTGCTCGTTGATGTCGAGACCGGGCACGCTCGTGCGGACCGCCCGCATCTCGCCGCGCACCTCCGCCGGCGCATCCGGCTTGGGGTCGAACGTATCGAGCTGACTCGGCCCGCCGAAGAGGTACAGCAGGATGACGTTCTTGGCTTTCTTTCCTGGGACCGCGGCGAGCGAACCGGCGCGCAAGAGCGTGCGCCGGGTGACGCCGTCACAGGCGCGTTTCGGGCCGCCGAGTATGCGCAGCATTGCGGAACTCCGTCGGTGATTCACCCGGTCACGATCGCCTTGATAACGCTCCCGCGGCTGGCCGGGAACGGCCGCCCCTCCGTGTCGCGAAGTTCGGCGTCCGGCGCGTAGCCGAGGCGGTCGAGTACCGTCGCGATCAGGTCGCGCGGCTCGACGCGGCCGTCGGCGGGATAGGCGGCGTGCTTGTCGCTCGCGCCGTACACCACGCCGCCCCGGATGCCGCCGCCGGCGAGCGCCAGGCTGAACACGTGGCCCCAGTGGTCGCGCCCGCCGTTGCCGTTGAACTTCGGGGTGCGGCCGAACTCCCCGAACCACACCACCAGCGTTTCGTCCAGAAGGCCGCGGGCGTCGAGGTCGGTGACGAGCGCGGAGAAGGCCCGGTCCATCATCGGCATCAGGAAGCTCTTCACCGACTCGTTGTGCTTGGCGTGCGTGTCCCAGCCGCCCTGGTTCTCCCGCTTCGCGATCCGCGTCCAGTTGACCTGCACCAGCGACACGCCGGCTTCCACCAGCCGGCGGGCGAGCAGGCAGCTCTGCGCGAACCGGCTGCGGCCGTAGCGGTCGCGGAGGCGGTCCGGCTCGCGGTCGAGGTCGAACGCCGCTCTGGCCGCGCCCGACGACACCAACTCGAACGCCTTGCGCGTGCTCGCGTCGAAGACGTCCGCCTCGGCCGCACTCAACCGGTTCATCCCGTTCAGCAGCCCGCGGCGGCCGGCGAGGCGCGCCGGGGGCACTTCGCCGGGCGGCGCGAGCGCGTCGATCTTGAACTTCGCGTCCGACGGATCACAGTGAATGAGCCACGGGTCATTTCGCCGGCCGAGGAGCCCCGCGTCCTGGCCGGGCCAGGGGAAGTTGCCGTCGTTCCAGATGTGTTCCGGCAGCGTGACGGCCGACGGCAGTTGCCCGGCGGCCGGGCGCAGGTAGCGGACCATCGCCCCGAGCGACGGTTGATTATTCGGGGGTTTGGGCGCGGCGCTCTCGACGTTGAGCGGCTGGTGCGGGATGCCGGTGAGCATCTGGTAGCCACTGGACGAGTGCGCGTTGTCGTTGGTGACGACCGCCCGCAGCACCGCGATCTTGTGCGTGAGCTTGGCGGTTTCGGGCATCAGTTCACCGACGCGCAACCCGACGGTGCGGCTCTGCGTCGTCCCGAACGGCCCGCGGACCTCGGCCGGCGCATCCGGCTTCGGGTCCCAGGTGTCGTGCTGCGGCGGGCCGCCGAGGAGTCCGAAGATGATGACCGACTTCGCCTTCGCGGGCTTCGCGGACGTGCTCGCGCGGGCGCGGTCCGCGAGCAGTTGCGGGAGCGTCAGCCCGCCGAGGCCGATGGCGCCGGCGCGCAGCCATTCGCGACGCGTGGGGAGCGGCTCGGCGGAAGAGGCGAGGCGAAGCATCGCGAGACACCCGGAGAGGGGAGGTCGGCGGGAGAAACCGGCGGGAGGGTACATTCGAACCGATTTGCGGCCGAAGTGCAACAGGTAGTTGCCCGGAGTTCCTGTCCCGGCCCGGCGCCGGCCTTATACTGTAAGCTGATGCGCACGCGAAAATCCGGTGCCCCCCCCGGTGACGGTCATGCACGCCGAACCCCTTCCGACCGACCCCGCGCGGTCGGCCGCACCGACCCGCCGAACGTGGCCCGTCGCGGCTCTGCTGCTCGTCGGCCTCTTCCCGACCGCCGGGCGCGCGGACGACGGCACCGATTACTTCGAGAAGAAGGTCCGGCCGGTCCTCGCTGAGCACTGCTACTCCTGTCACTCGACGGCCACGAAGAAGGCGAAGGGCGGCCTCACGCTCGACACCCCGGACGGCATCCGCAAGGGCGGCGACTCGGGACCGGTGGTCAAGGCAAAGGACGAGGACAGCTTGCTCCTGCGGGCCGTCGAGCACGCGCCGGACGTGCCCGCGATGCCCCCGAAGGCGAAGTTGCCGGACGCGGCCCGCGCCGCGCTCCGCCAGTGGGTGAAGACGGGCGCGCCGCTCCCAGCCGCAACCGCCCGTACCGTCGGCGAGGCCGGCAAGTTCTGGTCGTTCCGGCCCGTCGCCGAGCAGCCGACGCCGAAAGTTTCGGACCCGAAATGGCCGCTCCGGAAGGCCGACCACTTCGTCCTGAAGAAGCTCGACGAACAGAAACTCGCGCCCGCCCCGCAAGCCGACCGCCGCACGCTCGTCCGCCGCGTGTACTTCGACCTCGTCGGGCTGCCGCCCACCTACGAACAGGTTGAAGCGTTTGCCGCCGACACCCGGCCCGACGCCTACGAGCGCCTGGTGGGCGAGTTGCTCGCCTCGCCCCGGTTCGGAGAAAAGTGGGCGCGCCACTGGCTCGACGTGGCCCGGTACGCCGAGGACCACTCCACCAGCGAATCGACGTGCAAGCCCCCGCGGTTCCCGTACCGCTACCGCGACTGGGTGATCGGGGCGCTCAACTCGGATGTTCCGTTCGACAAGTTCGTCCGGCTCCAGCTCGCCGCCGACCTGTTCCCGGGCACCAAACCAGAGGATTACGCGGCGCTGGGGTTCCTGGGGCTCTCGCCGGTCTATCACAAGGAGCCGAAGCTCTCGAAGGAGGTGATCGCGGAGATCGTCGCCGACGAGTGGGACGAGCGCGTGGACGCGGTCTCCCGCGGGTTCCTCGGGCTGACGGTCGCGTGCGCCCGGTGCCACGACCACAAGTTCGACCCGGTCTCCACGGCCGACTACTACGCCCTCGCCGGGGTGATGGCCAACACCCAGCTCGCGGAGCGCCCTCTGAAGCCCGACGCCGGCGCGGCCCAGGACGCCCTCACGACCGTCCGGCTCGACCTGCTCGACGCGACCATGCGGCTCGGTTACGCGAAGGAGATGCGGGGCACGGCCGTCAAGGAGAAGCGAGACCCCGCACCGTTCGACGCGCAGATCAAGCGGTTCGAGGCGCGGGTGGCGGACCTCAAGACGAAGGAAAAGGGGCTCGACGCCGGCCCGACCGCGAACGTGGTCCGGGACGCCGGGACGTGGGTCAACGGCGCCGACCCGGCATGGACGGCGATCGACTACCGGCCCGGCGATTACCGCGACCTCCCGGTCTTCATCCGCGGCAACCCGGCGCGCCCCGGGCCGGTGGTCCCGCGCCGGTTCCCGGAGGCGCTGTCGGCCGGGGCGCCGCGGCCCTTCAAGGAGGGGAGCGGGCGCCGCGAACTGGCCGACGCGATCGTCACCGACGCGGCGGGCCTGACCGCGCGCGTGTTCGTGAACCGGACGTGGGGCTGGGTGTTCGGCCGCCCGCTCGTGGCCACCCCGAGCAACTTCGGCGCGCTCGGAACCCGACCGACTCACCCCGAACTGCTCGACGACCTCGCCGCCCGGTTCGTCGCGAAGGGGTGGTCGGTCAAGTGGCTGGTCCGGGAGTTGGTGCTGTCCGCGGCATACCGCCAATCGAGTCGCCACGACCCCGCCGGCGCCGCCGCGGACCCGGACGACCGACTGCTCTGGCGTGCGCCGCGCAAGCGCCTCGAAGTGGAGGCGTGGCGGGACGCCATGCTCCAGGTGAGCGGGCAACTCGACCTCGCCGGCGGCGGGCCGTCGGACGACCTGGACTCCACCAAGAGCGTCCGGCGAACGGTGTACGGCAAGGTGAGCCGGCAGCGTCCGTCCGACGTTCACCGGCTGTTCGACCTGCCCGACCCGAAGAGCCACGGGGAGAAACGGGAAGTTACGACCACCCCGGTACAGCAGCTCTACTTCCTCAACAGCCCGTTCGTCCGCCAGGCGTCCGCGCAATTGGCGAAGATCGCGGCCGAGAAGTCCAACGAGGACGGGGTGAAGGCCCTGTTCCGCCGGGCGCTCCAGCGCGACCCGACCGCCGCCGACCGGGACACGGCCCTGAAGCTGATCCGCCCGGCCCGAGAGGGCGACCCGCCCGCCTGGGCGCTGCTCGCCCAGGCCCTCCTGACGAGCAACGAGTTCCTGTTTATCAACTGATCTCGCGGCCTGTCGCCCGCAAAGCCGGGCTTCACGGCCGCTCTGCTGACCTCGCGGCCTGTCGCCCGCAAAGCCGGGCTTCACGGCCGCTCTGCTGACCTCGCGGCCTGTCGCCCGCAAAGCCGGGCTTCACGGCC
>JAFKJJ010000351.1 GCA_017306025.1 Planctomycetota bacterium | reverse complement strand
GGGGCTGGGGTATGCGAAGATGGCATCGCCGCGTCCGTTCGGGGTACGAGGGTTGTGTGGTAACGCCATCGTCCCGGACGGGCCGGCATTCGTCTACTACCCAGCCGACAACTCAACTCGACGGCCTATAAGTTCGCGGAAAGTACAGTCACTGAAGAAGCGACCGGTACTGTTGTGGCAAGTACGAACCCGCTCGGATTCTGCGTGTGGGGTTCGT
Source organism: Planctomycetota bacterium (assembly GCA_017306025.1). Classification (GTDB taxonomy): domain Bacteria; phylum Planctomycetota; class Planctomycetia; order Gemmatales; family Gemmataceae; genus Gemmata. Next base: position 6,202 of record JAFKJJ010000351.1, on the reverse strand, counting down.
AGCCGTAGACGGATGGGTCTGGGTCGGTGAAGTGCTTCACTTGGGTACCTCGATACGGCCAGTTCGTGAGCAAAAGTGACTGGTCGTTATCGATCGCTTCCAAGCCGGTTCGATTCCAAAATGCGTGGTCGTACCCTGTCGCGTCTTGTGCGTCATGCGCGAACGCAATCCACTCTCGGACCGACGGCGGTAGTTCCCTTCCCAACCGCGTTTCCGTTTCCGCGATCTCCTTCTGTCGGCCGCCGACGTCGGGCATCGGGACGCGGTGCCATCGCTCGGTGAACTCGCGGATCAGCCGCCATCGCTCGCGCCAGCCGTCGGGGATGCCGTGGCGGAACACCGGCTCGCACTCGGTCCCGTAACGCATCTTCCCGCACCACTCCGCACCCACCCGTGCGCGAAGAGCGTTTCGGCGCGGCTTCAGTTCCCAGAACCGATCGGAGAACACCGGCAGTTCCCGCATCTCTTCCTCGACGCGGATCAACTCGCCGTGCGGTTCCGATCGCTCGTCGAGCCAGTCCGCGTACACGAGACGCAGCGTACGGTCGGCCGGCTGCGCGGCGATCGCGCTCAGGAAGTCGTCGTGCGTGTGGAGCATGGGGGCTTTCCTGGGACCGCGGGCGTCCCGCCCGCAAAAGCTCCGCGGATGTCAAACGCTCTGGGGTGCTCTCGTTGGGGCACCGGGGGAACAACGAGCGGGCGGGACGCCCGCGGTCCCAGGAGAAGACCGGCTCACGCCGGTTGCTTCTCCGGGTGAAGATACACGAAACTCTTCCCCAGGCGGCCACCGTAGTTGCCCGCGGAGATCGTCAGCAACCCCGGCACGTCCTTCGATGCGGCGATGGCGGCTTGTGTGGCCTTCACGATCGTCGGCAGGTCGCAGCCGTTGATGATGATCTCCTGCACGCTCGTTACGCCCTCCGGCAACCGAGATGTCACGCCCTCCTTGCCGCGGAGCGTCGGGCAGTACTCGGCGTAGGTACTCGCGATGCTGAACTTGTACTTACTCCCCGCCTTCGACCCGCTCGCGGCCACGCCGCCGGGGAAGGGGAGGATCACGCCCGGCACTTCACTGGCCGCGGTTGCCGCTTTGGTCGCGGCGTTGAGGGCCGCGTCGGCCGTCGCGCCGAAGAACCACAGGTTGCCGCCCATGAGCCCGTCAGCGAACCCGATCCGCCGTTCGCACACGAACTCGCCGCTCAGGATCGGCACCACCCAGCACGCCCGACCGAATCGCTCCGACTTATACTGGTGCCCGTCGCCGAAGTACGCGAGCTTTCGGCCGAGCGGGAACCATTTGCCGCCGGGCTTCGGGGGCTCTTTGCTCGCGCACCAACTCCCGCTCGCGTCGAGCACGTTAAACACGGCCGTCGTCGGACACGTCATTACGTTCTGCGACACGCGGACCAACGCCGAACGTTCCAGACGCGATTCGCGATCCTTGTGGAACCGCGGAACATGGAACTGAACCACCGCGCCCGGCCGCTGGTCGGGCGTTTCGCCTTCGGGAACGTAGCGATCGAGACCGGCTTCGCAGTCGCAGAGGATGGTGCTGCTCGCGTTACCGGCCGCGGCTTGTACTGCCTTGTCGAGCCAGTAACGGTCGCGAGCGGTGATGAGGACGCTCGCGTAAATACTGCGGAACGCTTCCGCATAGGTGTCGTCGATTGTCGCGGACATGACGGCCTCGACCTCTGGTAAAGAAAGGATTGCGAATATTGTCGGCAACCGCATCAGGAAATGGAGAGGAGGTCAATTGCCTAATTCGAGAGCATTTATTTGCGATAAATGCGCGAATATCGCGCATTTAAGATGCCTGCGATTCCAACGAGAAAACGATTCGATAGGTGCATACGCCTGAAAAGCGAGCAGTTGCGGCCATTCTGGGCATTACAGTGGGAATTGGCACGCCGCTCGCTTTTACCTTACAACGGCGAGAGCCTAAAACGACACGGTTGGCTGTCCGAGGGAGAGGCGGACAGTCAACCGTGTCGTTGTTTTTACATCGCCATCAGAACGAGCATCGCGGCCGCCATCGCGATCATCAACCCGTCTTCGATCAGCGTCACCTTCGACATCGGCAAGTTAAACACGGTGCCGAGGCACGCACAGCGGATCTTTCGTTTCGCGGCCACCGCCTTCACCACGCCCACCGCACTCACGCCCATCACCACGAGCGTCACCGCGTTCGTCACGAGCGGGACGAAGTTCGTCAGGTACGCGACACCCAGCCCTAACTCAATAAACGGGTACGCGTAACCGTAAGCGGGCCACTTCGCGGCGACGACGTCGTAGCTCCTGTAGGCGTCCGCGAACGCCCGGACGTCGAGCAGTTTGAAGAACGAGAACACAACGAAGAACCCGGCCATGAACCGGCTCATCGCACGCATCACGTCGAAACTCCCCGCGGCCACTTCCATCGCGGCCGTCAGGCCCACGAGGTAGAACAGCACGAGCAACAGCGGGAAGTACGACGTCGGCTTCTCCGCGGGGGCGAGCGGTATCGGCGCGGCCGGCTTCTCGGCCGGGATTTCGCCGAGGACGTGGTACCCGGCCGGGCCGATCACGTCCGCCACGCGCTCCGCGGTCACCTCCCCTTCGACGGTCAACACCTTGTTCGGGTCGGTGACGTCGGCACTCCAACGGGCGATGTCGGGCGCCGCGTCGAGCAGCGGGCCGACGCGGGCCACGCACGCCCCACAGCGCAGATCGGTCTTGTATCGGTGAACCAACATGCGGCTAACCTCCGGACGATGTCATCCTATTTGAGGCTACCGCACGGTGACGAGATTCTTAACTCGACGCCCGTGCGGTGGTTCGACTTCAAACGCGCGATTCGGCGGCTAAAATAGAGACATGAAGCTCAGTTCCGCTCTCGCGGCACTCGCCGTCGATCCGTACACGCCGACCGACCTCGCACGTGTGGCCCTGCTCGTCGCGCGCGACGCCTACAGCCAGATGAACCCGCGGTCCTACCTTCGGCGCATCGACCGGCTCGCCGATCAGCTCCGCCCCCGGCTCAAGGGTTCGCTCGCGGCGCGCACCGTGGAGCTCTCGACCTTCCTGTTCGAAGAGCTGGGCTTCGCGGGCAACACCGAACACTACTACGACCCGCGGAACAGCTATCTGAATAAGGTGCTCGACCGCCAGGTCGGGTTGCCGATCGCACTGTCGGTCCTGGCGATCGGGGTGGGTACGCGCGCCGGCCTGAACGTGGTCGGGGTCGGGCTGCCGGGGCACTTCATCGCGAAGGCGGTGGACGGGAATGATGAGGTGCTGTTCGACCCGTTCAACGGCGGCCAGTTCCTCGACTGTGAGGCGTGCGAAGCACTGGTGGGCGGCATCACCGGTCGGCCGTTCGAGGCCACGCCGGAAGCGCTGGCCGCCACGCCACCCGGTGCGATCGTCGCGCGGATGCTCCAGAACCTGAAGACCGCGTACCTCGCGGACCGGGCGTACAGCCGCGCGGCGCGGGCCACGTGGCGGCTCTCCCAACTGCTTCCGGACGACCCGTCACAGCGCCGCGACATGGGCGTGTTGCTCGTTCAGGCCGACCAGCCCGGCCGGGCGATCGACCACCTCCGCTATTACCTCCAGGCCGCGCCGAACGCCGAAGACGCCCCCGACGTCCACAAGTTTCTGTCGAAAGCGCTGGACGACGTTTCTCGGTGGAATTAGCGACGCGCCAACGCCCCGGCGCGCACTAACCGGGCGAACCGCTGACCCGGAGGCCCTTCCATGCCACGTTCCGCCGTCGCGCTCGCCCGCCTCGCCGCCGCGTCCGCTCCCGCAGACACCCCGGACGCCCAGCTTTTGCGCGCGTTCGTCGCTTCCGGTGGCGACGACGCGTTCAGCAAACTCGTTCGCCGGCACGGGCCGATGGTCCTCGCCGCGTGCCGCCGCGTTCTGTCCGACGCCCACGACGCCGAGGACGCGTTTCAGGCGACGTTCCTCGTGCTGGCGCGCAGGGCCGCGTCGGTGCGCGGAGCGAACGTGGCCGGGTGGCTCTACGCGGTCGCGGTACGCACCGCCCGCGGCGTTCGCCTGATGCGCGATCGGCGACGGAAGCGCGAACGGGCCGCTTTGGCGAGCGGGGGACGGCGGTCACCGACTTCGCCCATGGCGGACGCCGATACGGCCGCGGTCATTGACGAGGAGCTGGCGAACCTCCCCGCCCTCTACCGAAACGCGGTCGTGCTGTGCGAACTCCGCGGCCTGTCGCGGCGCGAGGCCGCGGCCGAACTCGGCGTCGCCGAGGGCACGCTCTCCAGCCGACTCGCGGCCGCGAAGCGGAAACTGGCCGACCGGCTCTTGGCGCGCGGGCTGGCGGGCGTCGCGCTCGCGACCGCTCTCGCCCCGGCGGCGGTCTCGGCGGCGCTGCTCGAAGCGACCGCGGTTACGGTTCGCGGTGCGGCCGGGGGCGCAGCCGGCGCCGCGGCCTCGACCGTGCTCAAGGGCCTGCTTTTCGACCAGTTGCGGGCGACGGTTCTGACCGGCGCGGTACTGGTCGCGGCCGTCAGCGGCGGGTTGGCGCTGACCCACTCGCCCGACGCACCGCCGGAGAAGGGCGTTGCACCGGCCCCGCGCCCGGTGAGTGCCCCGGCCGCGAAATTGGTCGAACAACTCGGCAGCGCGGCCTTCGCGGAGCGCGAGTCGGCACAGAAGGCCCTTCGCGCGCTCGGGCTGAAGGCGGAACCCGCGCTGAAGGTCGGGTTGAAGTCCGATGATCCCGAAATCCGCGCCCGTTGCGCCGTACTACTCACGAAGGTGCGCGAGGACGCGCTCGCGGCCCTGGTGAAGGATTTCGATCCCGCGGCCGAGATCGAACCGGTCCATCCGATCTGGGAACGGTTCAAGAGCGTGGCGGGCCACGACAAGCCCGCCCGCAAGCTGTTCGCCGAACTCATCGCCGACCGCCGCCGGCTCAAGCTCCTCGACGAAGCCGACCGCGACCCGGCCGGCGCCGGGACCCTTTACGCCGCCGAACTGGAGCGATGGTATCGGTTCGTTCAGTCGCTGGTTCGACCGAATGGAGCCGCTCCGAAGCCCGGAGCGGTCGCGTACCCGGACGCGGTCGCGATCATGTACCTCGGCACCTTCCCTTCGAGTGCCGGGAAGGCAAAGGGCGGGTGGGGGTGGGAGGGGCACCTCTTCATCGAGACCTGGGGCGAACTGGTCGCGTCTCCGGTCGGGCCGCCCGTTCGGCGGATCTTCGCCGCGTGGCTGTCGGTGCGGGACTCCGCCGACGCGCGGGAGCGCGGGCTCGCTATCGCCACCAACTACCGAGTTCGGGAGGTCGTTCCGTTCGCCCGCGGGGTTCTTGCGGACGAAAAGGAGCCCCCACTTCACCGGGCGCAGGCCGCACTCCTCCTCGGCGTCGTCGGAGGTATCGACGACTTGCCGCGGCTCCGCCGCGCCGCGGAATCCGAACGCGCGAACAGACCCTTCGATCGGTTCAACGTGATACTCAAAGGGCAACAAGAGTTGAACGCGCTGTGGGGGCGCACGCGGTTCGGGGGGAAAGTGGACCCGGAGGAAGCGAAACGTATTTGGAAAGAGGCCGACGTTCGCACCTGTGATCGCACGATCGCGGATTGTGCCTGGGCCGCTGCGGTCCGCCTCGGCGGCGGGAGGCCGGAGGAACTGGGCTTCTGCTGGTCGCGGACCGTCCTGAAGTACGAGGTGAACGAGTTCTGGTTCGGGCACGTTCAAATCCACGGTTTTCCGGACGACACGTCCCGCGCCACCGCGCACGCGAAAGCGAAGGCGTTCCTCGCCCGGCAGAAGGAGGCGCCGAAGGAACCGAAATAGGTCCGAAAGCGCTCGCGAAAGTGTCGCCCGGGAACTAAGATCGGCGCCGGATGCCCGCGAGCCGATGCGGGGTCGGGACCGGCAGGTGAGCCATGTCCGAGGACGAGTTTCTCCCGCCGCCGACGGCCGCCACGCTGTCGCTCTCCCGGAGCACGAGCGCGGGTCTGGCGGGATTGCTGATCGGCTGCACGCTGCTCGTGTCGGCGTGCGTGCTGATGGTGTTCAACGTGATCCTGTTCAGCCGCGGGATGCGCGGGGTTCCGGAAGAGCTGGCCCGGATCGGTGGGGTGATCGGGGTGTTGGGGGTCGCCCTGCTCGGCGCACTGGCGGTGCTATTGGGCCTCCGCAGTTGGGGTACCGCGCGGCGCGGAGAGTCTCGGGCGCTGGGCGT
>JAFKJJ010000542.1 GCA_017306025.1 Planctomycetota bacterium | reverse complement strand
CGCCGCGCCCATCCCTTCGAGCCCCGCGTGGCCGTGGCGGTCGTAGCGGGCACGCTTGTTCCAGTCGTTCAGAACCGCGTCCGCCTCATCCACTTCGGCGTATTTGATCTTCGCCTCATCGTCGCCGATGTTGCGATCCGGGTGGTACTTCTTCGCGAGCTGCCGGTATGCCTTGGTGATTTCCACCTCCGTGGCGCTCCGGGCGACGCCGAGAACCTCGTAGTAGCAGCGCTTTTCGGCCATGTTTTGGTGGGCGGTGGACCAAGTGTGGTAGAAGGGCACACCACCATCATAGGCGACCGGTGGTCGTGGTGAACACGCCGATTGGTGAACGCAACAGCGCCACAGGGCCTCCGCCCCGTGCTACGGAAGACGGCCCCTCCGGGGCGAAGATAGTACCATCTTCTTCGCCCCGGAGGGGCCGTCTTCCGTAGCACGGGGCGGAGGCCCTGTGTTTACTCAGGCGATCGCCCCCGTCACCGGCTTCTTCTTGTCGTCCTCGTCGATGCGGGTGACCATCACCTCGGTCGTCAGCATCAGGCTGGCGATGCTGGCCGCGTTCTGCAACGCGCTGCGGGTGACGCGGAGCGGGTCGAGGACGCCGGCCTTGAACATGTCCTCGTAATCGCCGGTGTTGGCGTTGTAGCCGACGTTCGGGTTCTTCTCGCCGCGGGCGATCACCTCGTCGGCCACCACCGCGCCGTCCACGCCGCCGTTCTCGGCGATCGTGCGGATCGGCTTGGTCAGGGCGCGGGCCACGATCTCCGCCCCGATCCGCTCGTCGCCCCTGAGCTTTTCGCTCAGCGCCTCGACGACCGGCACGCACCGCAGCAGTGCCACGCCGCCGCCGGGGACGATGCCCTCGGCCACCGCGGCGCGGGTCGCGTGCAGCGCGTCCTCGACGCGGCCCTTGGTCTGCTTCATTTCGGCCTCGGTCGAGGCCCCGACCTTGACGATCGCGACGCCGCCGACCAACTTCGCCAGCCGCTCGGAGAACTTCTCCTTGTCGTACTCGCTCTCCGTTTGGTTCATTTGCGTGCGGATCGTCTGCACGCGGGCCTTGATCGCCGCGTCCCGTTCCTTGTCCGGCTCGACGATGATCGTGCAGTTCTCCTTGTCCACGATCACCTGGTCCGCGTGGCCGAGCATGGCGGCCACCTTCGGCTCCGGACGGGCGCCGCGGGCCGCAGCCGCCTGGCTGGGCTCGTCCACGCTGTCCAGCGCGATCCCGCGGTCCTCACTGACGAACTGGCCGCCGGTCAGCACCGCGATGTCTTCCATCATGGCCTTGCGGCGGTCGCCGAAGCCGGGCGCCTTCACCGCGCACACCTCGATGTAGCCGCGCAGCCGGTTCACCACCAGCGCCGCCAGGGCCTCGCTCTCGACGTCCTCGGCGACGATCAGGAGCGGGCTGCCGGCCTGCCGGACGGTCTCCAGAAGGGGAATCATCTCGCGCACGTTGGCCAGCTTCTTTTCGTACAGCAGGACCGAGACGTTGCTCTGCTCCCACTTCAACTCGGGCGTGTTGACGACGAAGTACGGCGAGATGTAGCCCTTGTCGAACTGCATGCCCCCGACGAACTCCGACACGGTCTCGGAGGTCTTGCCCTCCTCGACGGTGATGACGCCGTCCTTGCCGATCTTCTCGAACGCCTCGGCCATCATCGCGCCGATCTTCGGATCGTTGTTCGCGGAGATCGAGGCGACCTGCTGCACCTCTTCCTTCTTGGACACCTTCTTCGTGAGGTTCTCTTCGAGGTGCTTGACCGCGGCCGCGACGGCCTTGTCGATGCCGCGCTTGACGGCCATCGGGTTGGCGCCGGCCGTGATGTTCCGCAGCCCCTCCTGGTAGACCGCCAGGGCCAGGATGGTCGCGGTGGTGGTGCCGTCGCCGGCGGTGTCGCTGGTCTTCTGCGCGACCGCGTTCACGAGCTTGGCGCCCATGTTCTCGAACGGGTCGGGCAGGTCGATCTCCTTCGAGACGGTGACGCCGTCCTTGGTGACGGTCGGCCCGCCGAACGACTTGTCGATGATGACGTTCCGCCCGGTCGGCCCGAGCGTGGAGCCGACCGCGCGGGCCAGCTTCTCGGCGCCGGCGAGCAGCTTCTTTCGGGCGTCGTCGGTGTAGAGCAGTTGCTTAGGCATCGTTGCACCTGGTGAGTTGGTGAGTGGTGAGTGGTGGGTGGTGAGGTCGGTGTTCGAACCAGCGGCGAGCGAGAATCCCGACCGGACTCATCGCCCACCGCTCACGATTCACCGCTCACCGCGCCCCGTTACTTCGCGATCTTACCGAGGATCTCGCTCTCGCGGACGATCTTGTATTCCTTGCCGTTCACCTCGACGTCCGACCCGCTGTACTTGCCGAACAGGACGGTGTCGCCGACCTTCACCGCCAGCGCGGTGCGGCTGCCCTTGTCGGACAGCTTGCCGGGTCCGACCGCGACCACCTTGCCCTGCTGGGGCTTTTGCTTGGCGGTGTCGGGCAACAGGATACCGCCGGTCGTCTTGTCTTCCGCCTCCAGCGGCTCCAGAACCACGCGGTCGTCGAGCGGCTTGAGGGTCAGTTGCTTCTCTGCTTTCGCCATTGTTGTGCTCCCGGTGCGTCGGTTCCCAGGGCGTTGCCCTGGGCTGAGGAATCGCACCCCCTTGGGGGGTGCATTTGTTTTTCAGGCGTCGGTCTGAGGTTTCTCAGCCCAGGCGTTGTCCTGGGTGCGAACGGGGGCGCTCGATTCGAGGGCGCCCGCGTAAACGCGCGTTACATCATTCCGCCCATGCCACCCATTCCGCCCATGCCACCCATGCCACCCATGCCGCCGCCGTGGTGATCGTCGTGGTGGTCGCCGCCGGCCTTCTTCGGCTCGGGGATGTCCGCGATCATGCACTCGGTGGTGAGCAGCAGGCACGCGACGCTGGCGCCGTTCTGGAGGGCGCTGCGGGTCACCTTCACCGGGTCGATGACGCCGGACTTGCGGAGGTCGGTGTACTCGCCGGTGTCGCCGTTCCAGCCGTGATTCTTGTCCTTCGCCTTGAGGATGCGGGACACGACCACGGTGCCGTCCTCGCCCGCGTTCTCGGCGATCAGCCGGCACGGCATCTCCAGCGCCTTGAAGAGCACCGCCAGGCCGGCGGCCTCGTCGTCGTCGCCCTTCATCGCCTTTTCGAGAACCTTGCGGGCGTTCAGGAGCGCCACGCCGCCGCCGGGGACGATGCCCTCGGCCAGCGCCGCGCGGGTCGCGTGCAGGCTGTCCTCGTAGAGCGCCTTCCGCTCCTTCATGGCGGTCTCGGTCGCGCCGCCGACCTTCACCTGGGCCACGCCGCCCGCGAGCTTCGCGAGCCGCTCTTGCAGCTTCTCGCGGTCGTACTCGCTCTCGGTCTTCTCGATCTCCTTGCGGATCGACTCCGCCCGCCCCTCGATCGCCTTCTTGTCGCCCCTGCCTTCGGTGACGGTCGTGTTCTCGGCGTCGATCTTCACCTTCTTGGCCCGGCCGAGGTAGCCGTCGGCGACCACCATCGGAACGGTGCCGCCCTTGCCCGCGACGGTCGCGTCGATCTGGACGCCGAGGTCCTTGAAGATCGCCTTGCCGCCGGTGAGGATCGCGATGTCTTCGAGCATCGCCTTGCGGCGGTCGCCGTAACCCGGCGCCTTCACCGCGCACACGTGCAGCACGCCCTTGAGCTTGTTCAGCACCAGCCCGGCCAGCGCCTCGCCCTCGACGTCCTCGGCGATGATGAGGAGCTTTTCCTTCTCCTTCGCGGCCCACTCCAGGAGCGGAATGATCTGCTTGAGACTGCTGATCTTCTCTTCGTAGATGAGGACGGCCGCGTTCTCGAACTCGCACGTCACCGACTCCGGGTTGGTGACGAAGTGCGGCGAGAGGTACCCGCGGTCGAACTGCATACCCTGGACCACGACCACCTGCGTGTCCGCGGTCTTGCCCTCTTCGATCGTGATGACGCCGTTGGTCGCGCCGACGAGCTTCATCGCCTCGGCCAACTTCTTGCCGATCTCCTTATCGTTGTTGGCCGCGATGCTGGCGACCTCGGTGATCGACTTGTTGTCCTTCGGGTCGATCTCCTCGGCGATCTTGTGCAACTCGTCGACGACCGACTCGACGCCCTTCTGGATGCCGCGGACGAGGGCCATCGGGTCGCGCCCGGCGGCCACCGCGGAGAGCCCGCGGTCGAAGATGAACTCCGCGAGGACGGTCGCGGTGGTGGTGCCGTCGCCGGCCACGTCGGAGGTCTTCGACGCGGCCTCCTTCACGAGCTGAGCACCCATGTTCTCGAATGGGTCTTTCAGCTCGATGTCCTCGGCGACGGTAACGCCGTCCTTGGTGACGTTCGGCGAACCCCAGCCCTTGTCGAGCACGGCGTTACGGCCGCGGGGGCCGAGGGTGGCGCGGACGGCACGTGCGAGCTTGCTGGCCCCGGCGAGGAGCTTCTGGCGCGCGTCGTCGGCGTAGGAAAGTTGCTTGGCTGACATCGTTGTCTATCCGCCTGAAGGTAACGATAGGGATAGCTGCCGCCGCGAGCATGCAAGGCGCGTGCCGCGAATTATACGTGGCGCAACTGGCGATTCAGTAAGGGGTTGGCGAAATGTCTTTGGCGGGGCAGGCGGCCCGTGGTGTCAGAGTGGCAGGAACGACCGGGAGGAAGAAAGGCGAATTGGCAGGCCGAATGACCGGGCTCTTCGTCGATCTGATGGACCGTGTGCGCTTGCGGAGGCCGGATCATGGCGCGGCGTCGGCTGTTGCTCCTGTTGGTCGTTTCCGCCGGACTGTATCTCGCGCTGGTTCCCGGGTCGGAGACGGTCGCAACCCGAGCCGTGTCGAAGGCGGACGCGAACAAATCGAGCACGCTAATCGCCCGGCTCGGTGACCCGCGCTTGCGCCAGCTCGGGGCCGGCGCGCCGGTGTTCAGCCCCGACTCGACGGCCGTCGCCGCGCTCGGCGACGGCCGCGCGGACGTGATCGAGTGGGACGTGGCTTCCGCACGGGAGCGGCGCCGCTATTTGGACCCGCGCGGCCCCGGTCAGTATGTCTCGGTGACGGGTTACACCCCCGACGGCGACCGGTTGCTCGTCACCTACGACCTCGCGCGGGTGGTGGTCTTCGACACCGCGACCGGTGCGGTCGCGTGCCAGGTCGAGTGTACCGGCGCGCTGGCCCCCGATCTGCGGTCCCTGGCGGGCCGCGGGTGGGACGGGAGGCTCGCGGTCTGGAGCCTCGAAACCGGCCGCCCGCTCGCGGTCCTCGGTACCGACCCGATTTACGACGTGGCGTTCTCCTGGGACGGGCACTGGGTCGCGGCCGGCCATTACTCCGAAACCGTTCCGGAAGGCGGGCCGGTCACGTCGCCCGCCTACAAGGGGGTCGCGTGGGTATGGCCGGCCGCGGGCGGCCCGCGGCGCACGCTCGTGCTGCCGGGCGAGCAGCACTCCAACGGGGTGTCGGTCGTCTGGGTCCGGCCCAACCGCGTGCTCGTATGGACCAGACCCCACATGGCCGTGTTCGACGCGGCGACCGGCGAGCGGGTGGCGTCCGCGGTGCCCTCCCGGGCCGGAGGCGGTTTCTGGCAGGTGTGGCAACAGGACGGGCGCCTGTACGTTCGCGAGTCGAACGCGAGCGAGGGGGTCGAGTTCGACCCCGACGCGCTGACGCCGCTGGGCGGGCGCCCGCCCGGTGCCGCGGACCCGTTCGGACCGGTCCTTTCACCCGACGGGGCGGTCCGCGCGGAGCGCGTGGGCCGGTACCTGCGCCTCGTCGACGGGCGCACGAACCGGCCGCTCCACCCGTACCTCGATCGGTTCCCGACGAGGGCGGTGAACGCGCTCCGCTTTTCGACCGACGGGCGACGGATGCTCACCACGGGCGGCGATTCGGTGGTCTGGGATCTCCCGTCGGGCGCGATCCGGTGCCGGCTCGGGGACCACACGATGGTGACGAACGCCCACCTGACGCCCGACGGACACCTCGCGGTCGGGACGGACTACACGAAGACCGGAAACGGGAGTCCGCTGGTCGTGTGGAACGCGGACACCGGTGCCGAGGTGTACCGCGAGACGGTCGGCGACCCGCGCTGGGGGCGACGCGGCCTCGGGCTCGACCCGGGGGGCGGGTTCTGGGTCCACGGCGATGGCGCGTTCCTGCGGTACGAGGTGCCGTCCGGCCGGGTGCTCCGGTCGGTCCGCGAGTTCGAGCGCAACGCGTTCGTGCTGCTCTCGCCGGACGGGTCGCGGCTCGCGTCCGGCGGACCCGCGGGGCTCGCGGTGCTCCGGACCGATTCGGGTCAGTGGCAGAATCTGGACGTTTATTCCGCGACCTACCGGGGCGGTTGCGAGCGCGCCGACCCGCCGTGCGCCAGCCCGGTGGCGTTCAGCCCGGACGGGCGCCGGCTGCTCACCGGGTGCGGGTACGCTTACGAGAGCGGGTGGCAGTTGCGGTCGTGGTCCCTGACCGCCTCGCGCGTCGCCGGCGAGTGGTCCCACGTCGGCTCTTACCCGATCTTTACCCCTGACGGCCGGTTCGTGGTTGCTGGGGTGGTCGGACCGGAGCGGGCGGACACCGAACTGGCGCTGACCCCCGCCACGAAGCTGTCGATCAGCTCTCCGCCTCTGCCGAAGCTGCTGCGCGTTTCCGACCCGGAGAGCGGGGTCGAATTGTTCCGATTCGACCCCGGTGCCGAGGTGTCCACGTTTGCGGTCACGCCGGACGGCAAGTACCTCGTCGTCGCTCACGTCGATACGACGCTGACCGTCTGGGACTGGCAGGCGCTTTTGCGTGCCAACCTCCGGCGGTGAGCGCTTACTTCCCGTCTGCCGCTCCAAGCTCCTTACGGAGCTGTTCCAGTTTCCCTTTCAGCTCTTTCACGGTCGCCTGCATTGCCGGGCGGTTCGCGAGGTTCACCCGCTCCTCCGGGTCTTTTTCCAGATCGTAAAGTTCATATTCTTCGCGGAATTTGAAGGGCGGATCGTAATAATGGATGTACTTCCACTTCGTCGTGCGGACGCCGCGGTGGCGGTTGACGTTGTGCGACACGTCCGGGAACTCGTAGTACTCGTAATACCACGCGTCGCGCGGGGTCATGTGGGGCGGGAGCGGGCCGGCCGGCGGGGTCAGCGCGAACGGGATCACGCTCCGGCCGTGCATCGTTTTCGGGGGCGTTCCACCCGCCAGTTCGAGCACCGTCGGCGCGATGTCCACGTTCAGCACCATCGGGTCGAGCTTCGTCCCGACCGGTCGGTAACCCTTGAGCGCCTTCGGGAGTTTCAGCAGGAGCGGAACGCGGATGCTCGGTTCGTGCATGAACCGCTTGTCGAACCGCTGCCACTCGCCGAGGAAGAACCCGTTGTCCGACGTGTACATCAGCGCGGTTTCGTCGGCAATCTTGCCGTCGTCGAGCGCCTTCAGCACCTTGCCGACGTTGTCGTCCACCCCGGTGATACAGCGGCAGTAATCACGAATCATCCCGTCGAAGTCCTTCACGTCCGGGTACTGGCCGATCATGTTGGCCGCTTGCAGGAACGCGCGCGGCTTCCCCTGACCGGGGTCGTCCCACAGGGCCGGCTTCTTCACGGCCGCGTCGGCGTACAGGTCCTTGTTTCGCGGTGCGGGTTGCCACGCGCGGTGTGGCGACTTGAAGAACAGGAACAGCACGAACGGTTTTTCGCGCTTTCGCTTCATCCACTCGATCGCCTTGTCGGTGACGACGTCGTCGATCCAGCCCTCGTAAGGCTTGTCGGGGCCGATCTTGCCGTCGGGGCCGCTCTCGGCGATCACCGGCTTGAGGTAGTTGCCCTGGCCCTGGAAGCCGAAGTAGTAGTCCCAGGTCTTTTCGCGGAAGTGGCCCGGGACGTGCGACTTGCCGCAGAACGCGACCTCGTAGCCGAGCCTCCGCAGCTCGTCGGGCAGCCACGGGGCGTTGGGATTGAGCTTCGAGCCGAGGTTGTCGCGGACGCCGTTGGCGTGCGAGTATTGCCCCGTCAGGAGCGTGGCCCGGCTGGGGGCGCACAGCGCGTTGGTCACGAACATGTTGGTGTAGCGGTAGCCCTCTTTCGCGATCCGGTCCGTGTTCGGCGTCTGGATGAACGGGTGACCGGCGCACGACATGAAGTCGTGCCGCTGGTCGTCGGTCATCATGACGATGACGTTCGGCCTGTCGGCGGCAGAGAGCGGTGAGCCGAAGGCGAGTGATAAAGCGACAGCGAAGGAGAGCAGGAGCCGCATGGGGACCTCTGGGAAGGAGCGACCCGGAGTATACCGCGGCGCGGGCGCGCGATCACCTTTTCGTCAACAAGAGCGTCTCCAGAGTGGTCCGCTCGCGGAGCGAGCGGTGCGACGCGCTCCGTAAAGCGACGGGATAAACGTCTTTGCGCTACCGCTCGCGGAGCGAGCGGACCACTCTGAAGACCGGTCACGGAGCGATCGGACCACACCGGAGGGCAGCCGATGCGAAAAGAACTCCTCGACGGCGAACAGGTGTTTGTGGTTCACGATTTCCTCTCGCCGGACGAGTGCGCGGAGTACGTCCGCGTGACGGAGGCGGTGGGCTACGCGGCGGCCCCGATCACTACCGCGGCCGGGTTCGTGATGGCCCCAGAGGTCCGCAACAACGAGCGGGTGATGATCGACAACCGCGACTGGGCCGCGAAGCTGTGGGGGCGCGCGGGGCCGTTCCTCCCGTCGCCCTTCAAGGGTCGTGAGGCGATCGGTCTCAACGAGCGGTTCCGCTTTTATCGCTACGATGTGGGCCAAACGTTCCGCCCGCACATCGACGGCCACTTCGCGCGCAACGACGAGCACAGCCTGCTCACGTTCATGGTGTATCTGAACGACGGGTGCCGGGGCGGCGAGACGGTGATCTACATTCAGGACGACGGGCTGACTCTGCCCGACGGGGCTCAGATCCGAGTGAAGCCCGAAACCGGCAAGGCGCTGGTGTTCTACCACTACCTGCTGCACGAGGGCGCGCCGGTCGCCGGCGGGCGCAAGTACGTCTTGCGGACCGACGTGATGTACCGCTTCCCGCGCCGCGGGTGACGCGGCGCGGTCACGCCTTCAGTACCGCGAGCACGACGGCGATCAGCAGTCCGATCGCTACGGCCGCGACAACGCCGATCAGCAGCCCGCGCCGGCGGCGCGGGGGCGGGGCGAGTGGTGACTCCGGCTCGAACAGTTCCGACACGTCCATTTCGACCGAGAACCCGCCGCCCGCGGTGAGCGGCTCCGGTTCGGGAATCGGATCGGGCGCATCGGGGAGCGTCGAAATCGGCTCGGACGCCTCCGAAACGGTGTCGGTTGCTGGGAGCCGGGACGGCACCACGGGCGGGGGCGGAACCGGTCGCGGCGGAGGCTGAACCGCGGGCAGTGCGGGAGCCGACTTGGTTCCGACCGGCGCCGCGGGCGCTCGCCACGGGGGCGCGACCCGCGCCAGCTCCTCGGCCACCGCACGGGCCGACTGCGGCCGCCCGGCCGGGGTCTTGCTCATCAGCTTGACGATCAGCGCCGACAACACCGGCGGCACCGCGGGGTTCACTTGGGTCGGCGGGGCGGGCGTCTGGACCGCGAGCGCCGCGAGCACCGCGTACGTCGTCGAGCCGTCGAACGGGCGGAGGCCGGTCGCGGACTGGTAGAGCACGACGCCGAGGCTGTAGAGGTCGGTGCGGAAGTCCACCAACTGCCCGCGGGCCTGTTCGACCGACATATACGCGGGCGTGCCGAGGACGTCGCCGGCCCCGGTCAGCACCGCGTCGCCCGGTGCCCGTGCGAGGCCGAAATCGAGGATGCGGGCGCGCCGGACCGACTTGTCGGCGTTCAGGTCGAGCCAGATGTTCGATGGCTTGATGTCGCGGTGGATCAGTCCGCCCGCGTGCGCGGCGGCCAGTCCCTCCGCGACCTGCCGGCCGATCAGGATGACGTCGGCGAGCGGCAGCGGGTTGCCGGACTTGAGCCGGGCGTCGAGCGTCTCGCCGGCCAAGAGCGGCATCGCGAGGAACGGGACGCCGTTCGCCTCGCCGACCTGATAAATGGGGACGATCGACTCGTGTTCGACGCGGGCCGCGGCTCGGGCCTCGCGCAAGAACCGGCCCCGCGCCTGCGGGTGCTGCGCGACCTCCGGCAGCATCACCTTCAGCGCGACCTTCCGCCCCAGCGCCGGATCGGTGGCCTCGAACACCGCGCCCATTCCGCCACGTCCGAGTTCGCGGACGATCCGGAACCCGCCCAGTTCGGTCGGCGGGAACGTGATCGTCACGACCGCCGCCGCGCCCGGTTGTTGAACCTGTGTGACCGTCCGTTCCGGGCTGGGCGGTGAGGTGGAGAGCTGCGCGCGGTTGGCGCGGGCCACGATCTTCAGTGTGTCGGTGAACGGGTCGGCTGCGGCGAGCCTGCGGAGCGTTTCGACGGCTTCGGGCGCGGCCGCGACCCACTCGGACACGCGGGGGGCGTCGGCGGGCGGGAGGGTGCCGAGCAGGAACCGTTCGAGATCCTTCGCGGGGGGGCGTTCGGGCACGGGGGGTCTCCGTGGAAGTGCGAGCCTCCACATTCGAAACGCGATCCGCGGCGGTTATTTTCGCGAATCCGCGCGGATTTCGGCGGTTCAGTCCAGAAAACCTTCGAGTTCCTGGCGGAGCCGCGTCAGCACGCGGTGCCGGGCGAGGTACACCGCACTCTCGCTGATGCCCAGGCCGGACGCCACCGCTTCTGCCGGCCGCTCGTCGATCATCACCCCGCTGAACGCGGCCCACGTCTGATCGTTGAAGTCCGCGCGCACGACGTCCAGTCCGCGGCGCAGGAGCTTCTGCTTGTAGTCGGCCTCTTCGAGTTCTTCCGCGGGATTGTTATCCGGGCTCGCGACCTCGGCGAGCCCGACCGAGCCCGAGAGCGCGCGGGCGGCCTTCCGCTTGCGGTAGTCGTGCCCGGCACTGGTCAGGACCTGCGCCAGCCACGCACGGAACGATCGGCCCGCGGTCGGCTTGTAACGCGGCACCTCGTACATGAGCTTGACGAACACGTTCTGAACGAGATCGGCGGTGTCGGCGGCCTGGAACCCGCGGCGCTCGGCCCACTCACGGAGGAGCGGCGTGTAGAGATTCACGAACCGCACCCACGCGGCCGCGCGACTCGGCCCGCGAAGCTGTTCGAGGAGCGAGACGGAGGGGGCGTCCACGTGAGTGGGTACCGAAAGTCGTTGGGCCAATAGGGATAGTATAACTTCCGAAACGGAGCAGGCACACGCCGTCGGTCATCGACCCGGAGCCGGACATGCGCAGGTTCGCGATTCTGTTAGCGTCGACCGTGCCGTTGACGCTTCTCGCGGCCGAACCCACCCCGGGGCCGCTCCCGGCCGAAAGGGCCGCGAAGACGTCCGTGTTGCCCGACGGCTTTCGGATGACCGTTTTCGCGGCCGAGCCGGACGTGATTCAGCCGATTTCGTTCTGCACCGACGCCCGCGGACGGCTGTGGGTCGCGGAGGCGCTCAACTACGGCGAATGGAAGCCCACCGGCAAGGACCGCATCGTCATCCTCGAAGAGAAGGACGGCACGCTGAAGCGCACCGTCTTCTACGAGGGCTTCAACTACATCACCGGTATCGAAGTGGGTTTCGGCGGTGTGTGGGTGATGTCGCCGCCGTGCCTGTACTTCGTGCCCGACCGCGACGGTAACGACAAGCCCGACGGCGAACCGGAGGTGCTGTTCGACGGGTTCGGGTACAAGGAGAGCCGGCACAACCTCGCCAACGGCTTCACCTGGGGGCCGGACGGCTGGCTCTACGGCGGCCACGGCCGCACCAGTCCTTCCGAAGTGGGCCGGCCGGGCACTCCGGCCGATAAGCGCGTCCACTGTGACGGCGGCGTCTACCGCGTCCACCCGACGCGACTGGTGTTCGAGAACTTCGCCGACGGCACCACGAACCCGTGGGGCGTGGACTTCGACGACCACGGCGCGTGCTTCGTGTCGAACTGTGTCAACCCGCACCTGTTCCACATCGTTCAGGGCGGGCACTACGAACCGTGGCGGAATCGGCCGTCGAGCCTGTACGCCTACGAGCGCCTGCCGACGATCGCGGACCACCTGCACTACCCCGGCGGTGACCTGCGCGCCGATCTGGGCAAGGCGGACACGCTCGCGATGGGCGGCGGGCACGCGCACTGCGGCACGCTCGTCTACCTCGGCGACTCGTTCCCGCGCCGGTACCGCAACACCGTGTTCATGTGCAACGTTCACGGGAGGCGGATCAACAACGACGTCCTGACGCGCAAGGGCTCCGGCTACACCGCGAGCCACGGCAAGGACTTCATGATCTCCGCGGACCCGTGGTTCATGGGCGTGACGCTCCGTACCGGCCCGGACGGCAGCGTGTTCGTGTCGGACTGGTCCGACACGGGCGAGTGCCACACCCTCAAGCCCGACCGGACCAGCGGGCGCATCTACAAGATCAGCTTCGGCGATGCGAAGGCGAAGCCGGTCGACCTGGCGAAGCTGAGTGACGCGGAGTTGGTGAAGCTTCAGACGCACGAGAACGACTGGTTCGTGCGGCACGCGCGGCGGATTCTTCAGGAGCGCGCCGCGAAGCCGGGGTGGAACGGCCAGGAGGTTCACGCGAAGCTCCGCGAGATCCTGGATGACGAACAGTTCGTCCCGACGCGGCTCCGGGCACTGTGGGCGCTGCACGTTACGGGCGGGTTGACCGAAGAAGCGCTGGCGCGCCTGCTCGAAGACCGGCGGCCGCACCTCCAGGGGTGGGCGGTGCAACTGCTCTGCGAGGGCGGCCCGCCCTCGGACGCGGTGCTGAGTCGTTTCGTGCGTCTGGCGCGGGACGAGCCGTCGGCGGTGCTGCGGCTGTACCTCGCGTCGGCGCTCCAGCGGCTCCCGCTCGAAAAGCGGTGGGCGATCGCGGAAGGCCTCGCGCGCGACGAGCGGTCCTCCGACGATTCGAACCTGCCGCTGGTGCTCTGGTACGGTGTCGAACCGCTCGTTCCGTCCGATCCCGTGCGGGCGCTCGCGCTCGCGCGGAAGACCGAAATCCCACTCGTGCGGCAGTTCATCGCCCGCCGCGTTGTGGACGATGCGCTCACACGGGGCGATAAGGGCGATCTCGCGCCGCTGGTCGCCGCGCTAACGCTCGCGGACGAGAAGGCAGCCCGCGACCTGCTCACCGGTGCGCGGGAGGCCCTTCGCGGGCGCAAGAGTTTCACGATGCCGACCGGTTGGCCCGCGGCGTACGCGCGGCTCGGCAAGAGCGAGGACGCGACGGTGCGCGAACACGCGGCGACGCTCGCGCTGGTGTTCGGCGACCCGCGGGCGCTCGCCGATCTGCGGAAGTTGATCGCAAACACGTCCGCGCCGGCCGCCGAGCGCGTGAAGGCGGTCGACGCGCTCGTGGAGAAGCGCGTCCCCGACCTCGCACCGGTGTTGCACGAGCAACTTTCGGACAAATCCACCCGGCGCGCCGCGATCCGCGGGCTTGCGGCCTATTCACACGCCGACACGCCGAAGAAGCTGCTCGCGGTGTACGCGGGTCTTTCCGCCGACGAGAAGTTCGACGCGGTGGCGACGCTCGCCTCGCGAAGAGAGTACGCGCTGGCGCTGCTCGACGCGGTCGAGGCGAAGGCGGTTCCGCGCGGCGACGTTTCCGCGTTCGCGGCGCGGCAGATGTTCGCGCTGAACGATGCGAAGGTGACGGAGCGACTCAAAACGGTGTGGGGAGAGGTGCGCGAGACGGCCGCGGACAAGCGGAAGCAGATGGCGAAGTACAAGGCGCAGCTCACGCCCGCGACACTCAAGAACGCGAACCCGTCCAACGGCCGCGCGGTGTTCGCCAAATCGTGCGCGCAGTGCCACAAGCTGTTCGGTGAGGGCGGGGCGATCGGCCCCGACCTCACCGGCTCGAACCGCAGCGACCTCGATTACCTCCTGTCGAACATCATCGACCCGAGCGCCGAGGTCGGGCGCGACTTCCGCATGTCGGTGGTTCGCACCGCGGACTCACGGGTCATCACGGGCATCGTGACGGAACGCACCGCGGCGCGGCTGATGATCCAGACCGCCACGGGGAAGCAGATCGTGGCGGCCGAGGACGTGGAGAGCGTGAAGGACTCGCCGCTGTCGGTCATGCCGGAGGGGCAACTCGACGCGCTGACGCGGGAGCAGGTCCGCGACCTGATCGCGTACCTCGGCGGGAAGAATCAGGTGCCGCTGCCGAAGTAGGTGGTTGGATGTGGTCCGGTCATTCCGTGACCGGTGCGACGGCGTGCGTGGTGCTTAACGGACGACCGTGCAGCGCTACCGCGATGTGTCGCACCGGTCACGGAGTGACCGGACCACAAGGAAGACACTCACCCGCTCTTCAGCCGGAGCGTCTGCACGCTGCCGGTGCCGTCGCACAGCGGCACGCTCGTGTTCGACGGGTCGGCCAGCACCTCCGCGAGCGTCGATTTGCCAAACGCCTCCTCGACCAGCGCCATCGCCGCGTCCATCCGCTTGTGCAGCGGACAGAGGTTCGCCCCGTGGTTCGGCAACTTCAGCGGGCACGTCTTGAACCGCACGATCGGATCGACCGCGTTCACCACGTCGAGGATGGTCAACTCGTCCGGCGCCTTCGCCAGTGAGATCCCGCCACCCACGCCCCGTTGCGTCTGCACGATCCCCTTTTTCGCCAATCCCTGGAGGATCTTCGAGAGGTAGTCCTTCGGAACGCGGGTCGCCTCCGCGATCTGGGCCGTCGTCCGCGCCTCCGGCGCCTCGTGCGCCAGGTGGACGATCGCCCGCAGCGCGTACTCTACCGTGTCCGAAAACATCAGCCCCTCCGACTCAAAACTTTTTCGCGTCTGGGCGGTTGACTCTCGATTATAGCAGGATAAAGTGAATCACGAAATCGGAATTTGGAGTCCGATTTCCAATTTGTTTCCCTCCCCGCCGGTCCGACCGGACCGGTTGTTCCACTCTCTCCCGGAGCTGCCGTGACGCAAGTCGACGAGCCGAAGCTGGAATCGGATCTGGGGTACCGGTTCGGGTACGTGTCGAAGTTCATCGGGTTCGGGGCCGACGACGTCGCGGCCGTCCACGGGGCCGCCCCGAAGCTCGCGCCGCTGGTGCCGGCGCTGGTGGACGCGGTGTACGACAAGCTGTTCCAGCAGGACGCGACCTGGCGGCACTTCCTCCCGCGCCAGCACGGCTACACCGGCGAGACCCCCGCGACGCTCGACAAGCTCACAATGGATCACCCGCAGATCGCGTTTCGGAAGCAGCACCTCGGCCGGTATCTCGCGGCTCTCGTGACCAAGCCCTATGACGGAAAGATGGTCGAGTACCTCGACATGGTGGGCAAGATGCACACGCCGAAGGCCGGGAGCAAGGACCTCGACGTGCCGCTCGTCCAGATGAACGCGCTCATGGGCTTCGTGGCCGACGCCCTGACCGCCACGATCCTGGGGCTCGGCCTCGACCGCGACACCGAAGTGAAGACACTTCGGGCCTTCGGCAAGCTCCTGTGGATTCAGAACGACCTGATTACACGGCACTACCAGGCCCCGACGCGCTGACCGGCGCCTCACTCCCCGATCACGTTGTTCGCCCACTCGACGGCGATGTGAACGTTGTTGAAGTCGGGATCGTCCGTGTTCCCGCCGAGCCGGCACACGCCGCCCGGCGGGAGCCCGCGCATGTGGACCTCCTGCCCGCTCGCCACCACGCCGCCGTACGCCTGCGTCTCGATGAACCGCTCGATCATCTGCGTCACCGCGTCGATGTGCTTCGGCCCGACGCCGTGAACGCTCAGGTCCGGGCGCCCGTACTGCCGCATCCCGCGCGTGTGCAACCAGGAGGCGCCCCCGTCGTCTTCCGAAACGAGGATGACGGTGTGCTCCTGCGGCCGCGGCTCGCCCGGCTCGAAGATCTCGTCCCGCCACTCGTCGGCCGACCACAGCCAGAGCCGCTGCGGGTCGTAGATCGACACGCCGCCGCAGTCGAGCAGCCACGTCACAACGCCGATCGCGTCGCGGAAGTAGTCGAGTGTGGCCGGGTCGGGCACCTCCGCGCGGACCGCGACCAACTCCGGCACTCGCATCGCTTCTGCGGCGGTCACCGGCGCGTCGCGGACGAACAGGTCCCACATCGGCGGCGACTGGTACCCGGTGAACACCTCCGGTGAGTCCGTGCGCTTGACGTGGCTCAGACCCAGCCACTCGCCCGGCCCTTCCGAGCGGTACATCGACCGGCTGAACGGTTTTGAGAGGTCGAACTCGCCGAACACGGCGAAGAACAGGAGCGCGTCGCCGCCGCCGGGCTTGTGGTGTGGCCGCGGCCACGGCTTGAGAGGAGTAATCCCCCGCGGGTTCTCCCCATCGCTCCCTCCTGCATTCGGCTTGTCGGGCATGTGCGGGTCTCCGTCACTTCAGTTCACGCGGCGGCTCTACGCTCTGGGCCGTCACCCGTCCGACGCACAGGAGCACCGACTTCGGCGCGGCCGCCCGGAGCGCCGGGCCGTTGAGGTCGTCGGCGTCGGTGAGCAAGAGGACCACGTCCGGACGGAACGCGAGCGCGGTCCGAACGGCTTCGAGGTGGTTGCTCCGACCCCGGGCTTCGAGTTTCGCGAGCTGTTCGGCCGCGGCACGCACGCTGGCCTCGTTCGCGGGTAGTGCGGCGCCGTTGCCCGTGAGGAGCGGCACCGCCGTTCCAGCATACGCGACGATTTGGAACCGAACGGAGGTCGGTTGCTGCTTCAGCGTGGAAACGAGCGCCGCGCGGGCCGCGTCGAGCTTGCCCGAGGCCCCCATGCTACCGGAGCAATCAACAACGTACACCACCGTCTGATTCGCTTTGAGTGCGCCGTGGATCGCGGGGGTAACGTCGGTCGCGCTTTCGCTCGCGCCCGCGGGGCGCACGTTCGGGTCCACGACCGGCGGGTTCGGCACGCCGGGCGCGTGGACGGCCGGCGCGGGCTTGCGGATGAGCGGGAGCAGCTCCGGGGGAAGCGTTCGCGGCACGGCCGGCGCGAGCGGGCCGTTGGGGAGCGCGACCGCGGGCGGTTCTGGCTGCGGCTTCGGTGGTGACCTTACGGGAACGGCCTCCGGAACGGGCGGGATCGGCTGTGGTGACGGCGGTTCGATGCTGAAAGCGACTTCGGGCAGCGACATGCGCACCTGTGGTTCACCCGTGGCGCGCGTGTCGATACCGGGCTCGGTAGGTAGTTGTTTCTCGGTTCTCAAGAGCAGAACGAGTGCGCAGGCCACGGCGGCGTGGAGAGCGACGGAGGCCCACACCGCTCGCCGAAACGCAACCCTGTTCGCGCGGGACGGCACCCTCATGACGCGGCGGCATACCGACGACCGTCGGAAAATGGAAGAGGGTGCCGTCAAATTTGCGTGATGCGGAGTTCGGCCTCGCGGTAGCCGTTCTCCGCGAGCCACCACGCCCGCACGTCCGGTCCCGTCTTCGTGAAGCCGACGATCACGTGAACGACGCTCTGGCCGTAGGTGTTGCGTTCGACGTCGCGGCGACTCGGTACCGGTTCGGACGCGGGGTGCGAGTGGTAGATCGCGAGTAGCTCGGTCCCGCGCTCGCGCATCGAGCGGAACGCGAACAGCATCCCGCGCGGGTCCGTCTCGTACTCCGTCGGGCTCCGGGCGGTGTTCTCGATCGGGTAGCACACCGCCACAACTCCGGCGCCGTCCGTAACGTGTCCGGCCAACAGCCCGCAGCATTCGAGCGGCACGGACCCGCGCGCGTGGGCGATCAGCTCTGCGCGGAGCGCGTCGGGGAGGTCGAGACGGGTGAACGGTGGCATGAAAACGCCCTCGCGCTTCGCGCACGGGCTATGCCCTGTGAACTCCGCGCCGCGTTCCGTAATCCTATCCATCGCAAACCTGCGAGGAACACCATGACCACCGTTGCCGACCTGAAGGGCCAGACCGTCGCGTTCGCCGCCAGCGGCGGCCTCGACTCCTGCACCGTCACCAAGTGGCTCACCGAGAACGGCGTGAAGGTCGTCTGTTTTACGGCCGACATCGCACAGCCGGACGAGTCCAACTTCGACGAGATCGAGACGCGGATGCGGGCCTGCGGCGCCGCGGATTACGTCGCGATCCCGCTCCACGACATGATCGCCGAGAGCGGCGTCGAGGTGATCCAGTTTCAGGCGAAGTACGAGGGCGCGTACTGGAACACGACCGGCATCGGCCGGCACGTGATCGTCGCCGGGATGGTCGCGGAGATGAAGAAGCGCGGCGCGAGGGTGCTGTCGCACGGCGCGACCGGCCGCGGGAACGATCAGGTGCGGTTCCAGCTCTGCACGAACATGCTGGCGCCGGAGTTCACGGTGTACGCCCCGTGGCGCGACCGGGAGTTCCTCAAGAAGTTCCCCGGCCGTTCGGAAATGATCGACTACTGCAACGGGTACAAGTTGCCCATCAAGGCGAGCAAGAACGCGCCCTACTCCACCGACGCGAATCTGCTGGGGCTCACCCACGAGGCCGGCAAGCTCGAACATCTGACCACCGACCCGTGGTTCGTGACGCCGGGCATGGGCGTGCTCCCGAAGGACGCGCCCGACGCGCCGGAAACGGTCAGCGTGCGGTTCGAGCAGGGACGGCCAGTCGCGTTCAACGGGAAGAAGACGACCGCGTTCGAGGCGATCCGGGCCGCGAACGCCCTCGGCGGCAAGCACGCGGTCGGCATCTGCACGCACCTCGTCGAAAACCGCTTCGTGGGCATCAAGAGCCGCGGCGTGTACGAGGCCCCGGGGATGGAACTGCTGGGCACCGCCTACGCCTACCTCCTACAACTGGTGCTCGACCGCCGCGGCCGCGAGCTGTTCGACCAACTGTCTCTGTTCGTCGCCAAGCAGATCTACCAGGGTTACGGCTTCGACCTCGCCACGCACATGGCCCGCTCGGCGCTCGCGCCGATTAACGCGATCGCGACGGGCACCATCAAGCTGAAGCTGTACAAGGGCCGCGCGGAGTTCGAGGCGGCGGAGGACGTGCCGCACCAGATGTACTCGGAGGCGAACGCCAGCATGGAGGCGATCGGCTCGTTCGACCACGCGGACAGCGAGGGATTCTTGCGCGTGCTGCAGGTCAGCGCCCGGGCGCTGGCCGCGAACGGTCAAGTGGTCGCCCCGACGTGGGCGAAGTGAGTGCGGACAGGGGTTGTTGGCAGGTGAATCCCGCAAGGGCGGCGGGTGGTGCTGACTTGACGCGCCACCCGCCGCCCTTGCGGGGTTCACCAGAACTTCACCGGAGTGTTTCACCATGCGCCGGTCGATCGTCCCGTTCGCCCTCTTGCTCCTCGCTCCGGTGGCCGCGGCACAGGGCACCCGGGAGGACTACGCGCGCGCCAATAGCGTTAATAAGTGGACCGCGAGCAAGGTCACTTCAGCCAAGGTCGAGGCGAACTGGACGGCGGACGGCGACCGGTTCTGGTACAAGAACGCGAAGAAGGAGTTCGTGCTGGTCGACGCCGTGAAGGGCACGCGCGAGGTCGTCACCGAGGACAAGCTGCCCAAGGACGCGAAGCCGGTCGTGCCGAACGAGCCCAACAAGAAGGGGCGCGGCGCCCCGGAAGAAGGCGGCGAAGGGGACGCCGAGGATGCGTGCGCGGCGCAGCCGGGCCGGCGCGGCACCGACTCGCCCGACGGCCGGTGGGCGGCGTTCATTCAGGACTACAACGTGTGGCTGCGCGATCGGAAGACGAAGGACGAGGCGCAACTCAGCAAGGACGGCAACGCGAGCGACTCTTACGACCGCGTCTTCTGGTCGCCGAACTCCAACCGTCTCGTCGCGATCAAGACGAAGGCCGGCGGTGACCGCCGGGTCACCCTCGTCGAGTCGTCGCCCCGCGACCAGCTCCAGCCGGTCACGTCGAGCTTCCACTACCTCAAGCCCGGCGACCCGATCCCGCTGCCGAAGCCGCACCTGTTCGACGTCGACAAAAAGGAAGAGGTCTCCGTCTCGGACGAGCTGTTCCCGAACCCCTGGAGCGTCACCCACGAGCGCTGGAGCCGTGACGGGAGGTGGTTCTACTTCCTCTACAACCAGCGCGGGCACGCGGTGATGCGCCTGCTCGCCATCGAGGCCGAAACGGGGCGCGTCGCGGCCGTCATCAACGAGGAGTGCAAGACGTTTTTTGACTATTACGGCAAGCTCTACCTCCACTACCTCACCAACACCAACGAGGTGCTCTGGATGAGCGAGCGGAGCGGCTGGAACCACCTGTACCTCGTGGACCTCGCCACCGGGCGGGCGACGGCCGTCACGAGCGGCCCGTGGGTGGTGCGCGGCGTCGACCGGGTGAACGAGAAGCGCCGCGAGATCGGGTTCCGCGCGCTCGGCGTTCACGACGGACAGGACCCGTACCACGTTCACCACTGCCGCGTGAAGTTCGACGGCACCGGACTCACGACGCTCACGGAAGCGGACGGCACGCACACCGTCGAGCACTCGCCGGACGGGCGGTTCCTGATCGCGACGTACTCGCGCGTGGACCTGCCGCCGGTGACGGAGCTGCGCCGGAACTCCGACGGCAAGAAGGTGTGCGATCTGGAGCGGGCCGGGGCGAGCGAGCTGTTGAAGACCGGCTGGCGATACCCGGAACGGTTCGTCGCAAAGGGCCGCGACGGCGCCACCGACATCCACGGCTACATCGTGCGGCCGTCGAACTTCGACCCGTCGAAGCGGTACCCGGTGGTCGAGCACATTTACGCCGGGCCGCACGACCACCACGTCCGCAAGTCGTTCACCGCCGCGCCCGGCGAACAGCGCATGGCCGAACTCGGCTTCATCGTCGTGCGGATCGACGGGATGGGCACCAACTGGCGCTCGAAGGCGTTCCACGACGTGTGCTGGAAGAATCTCGGCGACAGCGGCTTTCCGGACCGCATCCTCTGGATCAAGGCCGCCGCGGAGAAACACAAGGAGATGGACATTTCGAAGGGCGTCGGCATCTACGGTGGGAGCGCGGGCGGGCAGAGTTCGACGCGGGCGCTGCTCGCCTTCGGCGACTTCTACACGGTCGCGGTGAGCGACTGCGGGTGTCACGACAACCGTATGGACAAGGTCTGGTGGAACGAGTTGTGGATGTCGTGGCCGGTCGGCCCGCACTACGCGGAGCAGTCGAACGTGACCCAGGCGCACAAGCTCCGGGGCAAACTGATGCTCGTGGTTGGCGAACTCGACCGCAACGTCGTCCCGGCGAGCACGATGCAGGTGGCGAACGCGCTCATCAAAGCGGACAAGGACTTCGACCTGCTCGTCGTACCGGGCGCCGGGCACGGCGCGGCCGAGTCGCCCTACGGCAACCGTCGGCGCATGGACTTCTTCGTGAAGCACCTGTTGGGCGTCGAACCTCGGGCGCGGTAATGACGAAGGAAGACAGCGCAGCAACGAACACCGCCGGCCCTCAGACACCGGAGATCCTTTCCTGCGTCGTTGGTGGGGCATTGGCGGGGCGTTCGTCGTTGCCCGAGGCGGTTCTGCCCGGGTCGTTTAACCCGCTCCATCACGGGCACACGTCGCTGGCCCGCGCCGCCGCGGTCCGGCTCGGCGCCGACGTCCATTTCGAGTTGAGCGTGGTCAACGCGGACAAGCCGGAACTGCCCCGCGACGAGGTCGAACGGCGCGTGAAGCAGTTCGCGGACGTCGGACCGGTGTGGGTCACGCGGGCCGCGACCTTCGGGGCGAAAGCGGACCTGTTCCCCGGCGCGGCGTTCGTGCTCGGCTGGGACACGGCCGTCCGCGTGATCGACCCGAAGTATTACGGCGGCGCGGTCGGACGCGACGCCGCGCTGCGGAAGCTTGCGGATCGCGGGTGCCGGCTCGTCGTAGGTGGGCGCGTGGACCGCGGCGGCGCGTTCCGCCTGTGGGACGGGAGCGGCCTGTCCGCCGAGTTCGCCCCGCTGTTCGTGGCGCTCACGGAGGCGGACTTTCGCGCGGACGTGTCGAGCACGCAGTTACGCGGGGAGTAGCGGTCTTGATGTGGTCCGGTCGCTCCGTGACCGGGTTCCGAAGACCGGTCGCGGAGCGACCGGACCACATGAAAACGGCCGCCCTTCTGGGCGGCCGTCTGTAATCTTCGCGGCGATCACTTCGGCGGGGGAACCGTCGGCATCGGCGCCTCCGGCTTCGGTTCTTTCGGCGCTTCCTTCGGCGGGTCGACGGCGTCCTTGAGTTGCTTCCACCCGTACTTCACGAACCCGGCCGTGCGCTTCTCTTCGGACGTGAACGCGTACTGCCCGAACCCGAGCTGGTTCGTGTTGATCGCGCCCTGCGGGGTCTCGAACCCGTAGTCCTGTAGCTTCCCGCCGCCCTGAACAATGAGGTACGCCAGCGCCACGTCTTTCATCAGGCACGAGTGCATTTCCGCCTGCCCGGTGGGCCGGTTGAACCACACCTGTTGGATGAGCTGGTCGTTGTTGAGCGAGATGATCGTGTCCGGGTTCTTCTTGTCCGGCAGCACGCCGGGGTAGTCGCCGACCCGCAACTGGTTCTTCAGGATCGCGCGGAGGAACGGCAGTTCCTCCTTCACGCGGTTCTGTAGCAGCGAGTTCAGCGCCTGCCCCTTCGCGTATCCCTGCACCCCGTCCGTCAGGACGACGCGGCGCAGCAACAGGTGCGACTCCTTGAACTGTCGCAGGTTGGTGTTCCCCAACTGGTAGGCGAGGTTGGTCAGTTCCTGGGGGTCGGTGCGGGTGGCGAGCCACCGGGCGACGATCTCCTTGTAGATGTCGGCGTGGGGCACGGACCCGCCGTTGATGGCCTGCATCGACGCGTTCTGCTGGACGAACTGGGCGCCGTTCACCCACGTCCAGATCCCGGTCTTGGGGATGTGGTCGGACGGCACGATCGTCTCGGCGAACAGGAGCGCGGCGATGTCCGGCAGCGACGGCTGGCGCGGCACGAACGGCCGGCCGTTGAACGCCGGGCGCTGCTGGAGGTCGTTCCACATCGCGGTGCGGCGGTCGGAGATGGCCCGGCCGCCCTCGTTCTCGCCCCGGTCTATCGCGGCGAACATGTCGAGGTTGTAGGGCGACTTCAGGATCTCGACGTAGAGGGCGCGGGCCTTCTCGGTCGAGCCGACGCTCTTGCGGAACGTCTTGAGGCCGGGCAGGTCGTGGTCGTACTTCCCCTCGGTGTCGGCCAGGAACGTGTCGATGCGGGCCTTCAGGTCGTCCGACGACGCCCGGGGCAGCAGCCTGGCGCACCGCTGTCGGATTTCGGGATCGGGGTCGGAGCCGGCGCCTTCGACGAGCGCCTGACGGGCGGCCCGGCCCATTTTGGTGAGTGCCGCCTGCGCGTCCTCGCGCTCGCGGTAGAACTCGCTGCCGAGTCGGCGGACGAGGTCGCGGGCCTTCGACAGTTCTTCCGGCGAAACGGCGAGGTCCTTCGGGTCCGGGGAGGCGCCGAGCGCCGGGACCGCGAGGAGCGCCCCGCACAGCAGCAGAACCGCCTTGATCCGACTCATTGGTTGTCCCCGGCGTTGCCTGACGAGCCGCGCCCGATCCTCTGGCGCGGGCTGGTGCTTCTCTAAGGATGGACTACCGCGCGGGCCGCGCCAACCATAATCCGGGGGCGCGGCGCGGGGCCGTTACAGGAGAGACGCGGGCCGTCCGCTCACGGATTCCTTTCCCGCCACGCGCCCCACTTCTCGAAGGCCTCTTTCCGCTTGTCCTCGTGGATCTTGGCCCACGCGTAGGAGAAGTTGGCGCCGGGCGGGCCGCCCTTCGGAAACGCATCGAACCCGTAGTCCTCGGGGTTCTGGCCGGTGAGGACCAGCGCCGCGGCCAGCGCCGCGTCCCGCACCTCGATCGTCTGCCGCACCTGCATTCCGTTGACGATCTTGACCGTCGTGGTCAGCGCCGTGCTGTCGGTGAACGACTTCTCGATGGCCGCCAGGTGGTCGGCGTCCTTGAGCCGCACGAGGGTCATCAGCGCCTGGCCCTTGTAGTAGCCCTGAATGCCGGCGGTGTTCAGAATGCGCCCGGCGAGCCGCCCGGCCGCCTCGTCGTTCTTCAGGTTGTTCGCCAGCGCGAGGGCCGAGTACAGGTCGGGCGCGTCCACGCGCGAGTCGAACCAGGCGTTCATCACGGCCCGCAGCGCCGCCGCCCGCTCGTCGCCGCCCTGGAGGGCGCCCTGGATGCCGGAGGTGGTCAGCACGGTGGTGAGGGGCGAGGACCGCGGCACGCTGCGCGAGTGGACCTGCGATTCGGCGAACACCACGACCGCGACCTCGGTGACCGTGGGGTTGCGGGGCGTCCCGCCGGAGCCCCGGGGGTACTTCATCTGGTACAGTTCCGTCTTGCGGGCCGCGACCAGTTGTCCGAGTTCGCCGGGCGGGCCGCCGAGGGCGGTGAGCAGCTTTTTACCGCCGGGGGTCTTGATGAACTCGATGAAGAGTTCGCGGGCGGCCCGGTCGGCGGTCGGCCGGGCGGCGAAGGTGTGGCCGAGAATCTCCCATTCGCCCCGGACCACGGCCCGGAGCTTGTGCCAGCCGGGCAGGTCGTGGTCGAACTTCCCCTCGGTGTCGGCCAGGAACGCGTCGAGCCGGGCGCTGAGTTCCTCGGCGTTGGCCCGCGGCAGGAGCAGCCGGCAGCGGGCGCGGACCTCGGGGTCCGGGTCGAGGTTGACGCCGTCGAGCAGGGCGAGCCGGGCGAACCGGCCCATCGCGGCGAGGTCGCGCTCGGCCGTCTCGCGCTCGTGGAACGCCTCGCTGCCGAGCTTCTGAACGAGTTCGCGGGCCTTCGACAGCTCTTCGGCCGGGACCCGGAGCGACTTCGGGTCCGGGTCGGCCTTCGTCCGCGGCGGGGCGGCCGTTACGGGAGCCAGGAGGCCGAAGAGCACAGCGAATGCGACAAACGCTCGGAACATAAACGTCCCCTCGGCAGCGAGAGAGGCGGAGCCAAGAAGGCGGCAAAAAACCGGCTCGGCGGGCACTCAAATGAACCGGTAGACTCGACATTATATCGGAAGAACGGCCGACAAGCGCTCACTCGCCGTTTTTCCGTTACAGCCGATTTCATCGTTCGGCCAGGCAACCTGAACCTTCTACGCGAAGCCCCCATCTGTCAGCCATGAGCACCACCTTATCCCAGAATCACGCCGCCCGTCTATCGCGGGCCGCGCTCGCCCTCGACGGTCTTTCGGTGGGCGACGCCCTCGGCGAAACGTGCTTCCGAACGCCCAACTGGCACGCCCTTCAGGACTCGCAGGCGACTACGCGCGGTCCGTGGTCGTTCACCGACGACACCGCGATGGCCCTCGGCATTTATGAAACGCTCCGCGAGCACGGCGGTATCGACCAGGACGCGCTGGCGCGCCGGTTCGCGGCCCGCTACCGCGCCCAGCCCTGGCGCGGCTACGGCGCCGGCGCGCACCGATTGCTCGAACAGATCGGGACCGGCACCAACTGGCGCGACGCGGCGGAGTGCGTGTTCCCGGGCGGGTCGTTCGGCAACGGCAGCGCGATGCGGATCGCCCCATTGGCGGGATACTTCGCCGAAGACGACTACCCCGAAGTCGCACGCCAGGCACGACTTTCGGCCGGGGTGACGCATGCCCATGCGGAAGGACTGGCGGGCGGGGTCGCTGCGGCGGTCGCAGGTGCCTACGCGTGGAAGCACCGCGACGCCCGCGTCGACGAGGTCACGAAACGCGGCCTGTTCGACGTGGTGTTGGAGCACACGCCGCGCGGAGATGTGCGACGCGGGGTCGAGCACGCCGCGACGCTCGGCTTTGAGCTTTCGATCGAAACGGTCGTGTCGCTGGTGGGCAACGGCCGGGGCATTTCGCGTCAGGACACGGTGCCGTTCTGCTGAATTCAGTCAGTAGTTTTTTCTCTTGTTTTCTCAGCATTTTGAGGCAGTATGTCGTGAAACGGTTCAGAGGGCGACGAGGTGACCGAACAGGAATGGCAAACGGGTACTGATCTGACACGGATATTAACATGTCTCGAAGCAACGCCGAGTGAGCGGAAACTTCGGTTGGTGTCTGTTGCGGTCTGTCGGCGTCTGAGACCAACCCTCCTCGAACGAATTCAAGACCAGTTGGCTGTGGCTGAGAGATTCGCTGACGGGTTGGCGACGGAGAAGGAACTAAAGGAGGCTTGGCAGAAGGCGGCGGACAAACTTGCGCATGTTTGCGTCTTGCTCCCGCTTGTCGTTAAACCACGTATCTCTGATATTGAGAGGGTTAGTGACAGCGTCCTCGAAGATACTTTATCCGAAAGCGACGATGAGGAACGAATCACTCACAGCCAACTACTTCGTGACATCTTTGGCAACCATTTCCGCCCCGTCGTCGTTGAACCCTCTTGGCTCACATCCACCGTCGTCACACTCACCGAAGGCATCTATCAAGAGAAAGCCTTTGACCGAATGACGATTCTTGCGGACGCTTTGATGGATGCTGGTTGCGATAACAAAGACATTCTGAGCCACTGCCGACAACCGGGCGAACACGTCCGGGGCTGTTGGGTGATTGACCTGCTATTGGGCAAATCGTAGCCGAAAGCCGAAGTCTCCTGAGCCGAACGTGGTGCCATTCTGCGTGTGGGTGGCCGCGAACCACCTCGATGATTACCGGACGGCGATCGTGCGAACGGTTCGCGGGGGCGGCGACATCGACACGAACTGCGCGATCGTGGGGGGGATCGTGGCTCTGGCGGTGGGCCGGGAGGGCATCCCGCCGGAGTGGCTCGCGGAGCGTGAGGAGTTGGCGATTTAGCGCGTCGAACTCACCGACACGGGCGAGCGTCGCCCGCTTCCTACAACAGCGGACATGCTCGACTTCGCCACCACCGCGTTCGTGTCGATCCTGTTCCTCGTCGATCCGCCGGGGACGGTGCCGGCGTTCATGGCGCTCACCGCCCGCTACACGCCCGAGCGCCGGCGCAAGACGGCGCTCGTTGCGAGCGCGGTCGCGACGCTCACGCTGATGGGGTTCGCGGCGGTCGGCAACGTGGTGTTCCGCGGATTGGGCCTCACGCTGCCCGCGTTCCAGATCGCCGGCGGGGTGATCCTGTTTCTGGTCGCGCTGGACATGATCCGCGCGCAGCGCTCGACGCAGGAGGGGCCGGAGGAGATGAAGGAGGGCGAGGAGGCGGACGACGTGGCGGTGGCCCCGCTGGCGATCCCGATGCTGGCTGGCCCCGCGGCGCTCTCGACGGTCGCGGTGCTGATGGCACAGGCGAAGGACACCGCCGAGGCGGCGATCGTGTTCCTCGCGATCGCGCTGACGGGACTGGTCTGTTACATCACCCTGCGGCTGGCGGGTCCGATCCAGAAGCGGCTGGGCACGACGGGCGTTCACATTTTGGGTCGCGTGCTGGGTCTGGTGCTCGCGGGGATCGGGGTGCAGTTCATCCTGAACGGGCTGAAGGCCGCGGAACTGATTCCGAAGCAGGCCGCGGGATGAGTCACTGTGGTTCGCGCCATGGGCGGCCGAGTAGCAGGTCGATCACCCAGCACCCGCGAACGTGCTCCCATCCCTCCGCGCGGCAGTGGTCGAGGATGTCGGCACTGTCGCATCCGGCGTCCTGGAGCGCGTCGGCGAGAATCGGCATCCGGTCGAACGCCCTCTCTTCGTAAATGTCGCGGGTCAGTGCCAGCACGTCCGACGTGAGCCATGCGGGGTCGGCGACGACGTCTCGGAACGGGAGCGGGCCGAAGATGTCGTGGAAAAGGCGGATGACGTTTGGCTCAAGGAGCGCTTTCTCGTGACCGAAAGGTGCGCGGGCCGAGTAGACGACCGAGACGGGATACGGTTGACCGTCCCCGTACCAGGATCGCTCCCGCCAACCAAGACCGAAGAACGCTTCGGACTGCGCCGGAGTGAATGCGGCGGAAGTAATCACGCGGTCCGATTGGACTTGTTCGCTCCAAACCAGATTGTCGAAACGCGCCGCCTCAATCTCGTCCGCGGGCCGTGAAGCGGCGTCCAATTCCGCCTCGGTGACCTCCCCATCGGCAAACTTTTCGATGATGCGAAGTAACTCCCGAAACACATCAGCAGACACTTTTCCCTCAGTCCAGCGACAGCAGGCCACACAGAACAGTCGTAACTTGCGATCCGCTGCCCTCGCGTCGAAGAACAACCAGTCGGCCAAGGCAACTGAGTCGGTCGCGGTCCACCATTCGTTTTCGGTCATGGCAACCGCCTCGGCTCTGCACCCCGAAGGGGTTGTATCCCAGAGCCCAAGGGCGTGCAGCGCACCCTGGGAACCGAACGACGCGGCCGTATCGCATTCGTTCCCAGGGTGGCGCAGGCTGTCGCCTGCTGACCCTGGGCTGAGAGATACAACCCCTTCGGGGTAAAGGAGCATCATCGTTTCCGGGGCTTGGCGACGTGCGTCGCGGCGCCGTAGGCCAGCTCGGCGCTCTCCATCACCGTCTCGCTCAGCGTCGGGTGTGGGTGGATGCTCTCCAACACGTCGCGGGCCACCGCCCCCATCTCGATCGCCAGCACTCCTTCCGCGATCATCTCGCCCGCGCCGGCCCCGACGATCCCCACGCCCAGTACGCGCTTCGTTTCCGGATCGACCAGCATCTTCGTGCGACCCTCGGTGCGCGCGATGCTCACCGCCCGGCCGCTCGCGGCCCACGGGAACACCAACACCTCGTGCGGAACGTTCCCCTTTTCCGCTTCCTGCTGCGTGAGCCCGGCCCATGCGATTTCCGGGTCGGTGAAGATCACCGCGGGGATCGCGCGCGGGTTCCATTCCGCCGGTTCGCCGTGGATCACCTCCACCACCACCCGCGCTTCGGCCGTGGCCTTGTGCGCGAGGCCGGGTTCCTCGCCCACGTCCCCGATCGCGAAGATGTGAGGAACGTTCGTCCGGCGCTGCTTGTCGACCGGGATGAACCCCCGCTCGCTCACGTTCACACCCGCCTTGTCCAACCCCAGACCCGCGGAGTTCGGCCGCCGACCTACCGATACCAGCACGCGGTCGAACACGAGCGACGACGGCGCGCCCTGCCCTTCCAACTTCACCGCGATGCCGTCCTTCGTCGCTTCGAGTCCCTGCACCTTCGTGCTCGTGTAAATCGCCTCGAACTCGGACTTCAGCCTCTTTTCGAGCGGGTCGACGAGATCCCTGTCGGCCATGAACAGGATGCGTTCGAGCGCCTCCACTACGGTCACCTTGCTCCCGAGGGCCGCGTACACGCTACCGATTTCGAGGCCGATGTAGCCCCCGCCGATCACGAGCAACTTCTTCGGGATGTCCGGCAAGAGGAGCGCGCCCGTACTGTCCATCACGCGGTCGTCGTTGATCTGCCACGGCTTCGGAATCGCCGGCAGAGAGCCGGTCGCGATGATGCAGTTCTGGAACTTGATCGTTTGCGGCTGCTCGCCGGTCACTTCCACCGTGTTGGGCGACGTGAACACCGCACGCCCCTTCACAACGTCGACCCCGCGGCCCTTCGTGAGCTGTCCGATGCCGCCCGTCAGTTTGCCGACCACTTTCGCCTGCACGAAGTCGCGCAGCTTGGCGAGGTCGATCTGCGGTGCGCCGAAGGAAACGCCGTAGGAGGCCATTTCGTGGGCCTCGCGGATGATCTTGGCCGTATGGAGCAGCGCCTTGCTCGGGATGCAACCGCGGTTGAGGCACACGCCGCCGAGCTTGGCGCCTTCGTCGACCAGCGTGACCTTGATGCCGTGGTCCGCGGCGTGCAGCGCGGCGGGGTAGCCGCCGGGGCCGCCACCGATGACCAACAGCGGGGTTTCACGAACGTCGGGCATGGTTGGCTCTCAGGGGGAAATGCGAACAGGGAGCCGACGCCCCCCGCTCGCCTACCGGAATTGTATGCACCCCCCGGTCACTCTTCCTCGTAGCCAAGCAGCCCGCGGACGACGGACACCAACCCGCCGGGAAACAGGATCGGGGCGTAGGGAGATGCGGTCGGCGGACCACAGGAGTACGAACCACACCACCGCGATCCGCATCGAGAACGGCCCGCCCAGGACGGCCGGAGTGATGTGAATGCCCGACGGTTCCTCGCGGGAGCGCCGCGAGCGCGCCGGGCGCCGGGAATCGGACCCGTGGCGAATCGGAGGGAGGGGAAGCGGGCGAGGTTCGTACCGCGTTCCGCTGGTTACTTGTGGTTGTCGGTGCCGATACGGAAGTTCGGTAACCTCTTCGGCCGTGCTTCCTGACCGGTTACCGGATCAGGCTTTTCGGGCTCGGCGAGACCGTAGGTGCCGCCGTCGTCGGAATCGTCATCGACGAATGGCTTCTTGGGGATGGGTGAGGGCGCGGGCGGTCCCTCTACGATCTCGAACACCGGTTCCGGATCGGGTTCCGGCTGTGGTGTGGGGATCGCGACGACCGCGCCGCACGCGGGGCACTTCGCCCGCTTCCCGGCGCTGGTGTCGGGCACCCTGAGCGTCTTCCCGCAGGCACAGGCAAAGGTGATGGGCACGGCCGTCTCCGAAGGGGCGACCGGAGCAGTTGACCCGCCCGCGCTGGGAAATGCAAGCGGCGTTGCCCGGCCGGCGGTCAACGGCCCGATCTCGAAACGCGGAACAGGCCCCTGTAAACCGCCTTACGCATTCAGTGCCGGACGTTCAACCAAGAACGCCGGCACCGAATGCTAACCGTCTGCCCGCTCCCGTGCCGGGGCGTTCATCGCTACTTCTTGCCGGCCAGCTCGTCGGCCAGCTCGGTCGCGTCGTACACCTTCCGCAGCGCCTCGACGATCGCCCGGCTGTCCACCGACACCGCCCGCGCCTGTTCGTCGGTGTAGATGAAGTCGAGTACCAGCGACTGAATGTTGCCGTCGAAGATCAGGCCCACCACCTCGGCGTCCTTGTTGACCACCGGCGAGCCGCTGTTGCCGCCGATGATGTCGGCCGTGCAGACGAAGTTGAACGGCGTCTTCAGGTCGAGCTTGTCCTTCCGTTCGGCCCATCGCTTCGGCAGCTCGAACGGCCCCTTGTTCCCCTGCTCGGTGCTCCGCTTGTACAGCCCCTCGAAGGTGGTGAACGGCGGCACCGGCTTGCCGTCCTCGGCGTAGCCCTTCACGGTGCCGAACGCCAGCCGCAGGGTGAACGTGGCGTCCGGGTACACCTTGTCGCCGTCCAGCGCGAACTTCGCCTTCGCCAGCGCCGCGTACGCCTGGCGCTTCGGCTCGTCGACCTCGTTCTCGAACCGCTTGCGGACCGCGCGGCTCGCCGGGTCGACCAGCCGGGCCACCTCGATCATCGGGTCGTTCAGCTTCGCGAGGTCGTACGGCTTGCCCTCTTTGGCGGCGGCCTCGATGTCGGCCCACAACTGCGCGCGGACCTTCGGGTCACGAACCTTCGTGCCGGAGATCAGCTCGTAGGCGCGCTCGCGCGGCGACTTGCCCGCCAGCACCTTCTTCACGAGGTCCGAGTCCGGCCCGAGCGTGATCGCCAAGAACTGGAGCCCGTCGGCGAGCTTGAGCGTCTCGAAGTCCTCGTAAATGGGCTCGTCCGACATGAGCTGGAACTTGAGGCTGGGCAGCCGGGCTTCGGCGAACTCCCGGAGCCGGTCGGCGTTGGGCTTCGCGAGCTCTTCGGAGGCCCGGAGCAGCGTGCGGGCGATCGAGAAGGAGTGCGAGTTGAACCCGCCCCCGTTTTCCAGAACGGTGATGTCCTTGATGAGCGCGGCGCGCACCTGTTCGGCCTTCGCGATCGTATCGTAGGCCCCGGCCGCGACCTTCAGTTCCGACGCGTTCCCTTTCGCGATGAACGCCTTGAGCCGCTCCTCGTCCTTCACCTTGCGGCCCATCAGCTTCGGGTCCATGAGCCCTGCGAGGCCGCCCACGCGGGCCTTCCGGCTGTTCTGGATGCTGAACAGCTCCTCCTCGGCGCGCTGCATGTTCTGCTCGCTCCGTGCGCCCCACGACGAGAGCAGCACCTCGAGCCGGTTGAGCCGCTGGAGCAGGTACGGGTAGCCGGTGTCGCGGAGGTAGCCGAGCTCGGCGAGCGTGTTGGCCCGGTTGGTGCGCCCGGGGTGCCCGGAGACGAACACCAGCTCGTCCGCCTTGCTGCCCGCGGGGCTCCACTTGAGGTAGTGCTCGCACTTGATGGGTTGTTCGTTCTCGTAGACGCGGAAGAACGCGACGTCGAGGTCGAACCGCGGGTACTCAAAGTTGTCGGGGTCGCCGCCGAAGAACGCGGCCTGCTTCTCGGGGGCGAAGACGATGCGGATGTCGGTGTACTTCTTGAACGTGTAGAGGTGGTACTGGCCGCCCGCGTACAGCGTCACCACGTCGGCCCGAATGTTCTTGGCGGGGTCGGCGGCGCCCTTTTCGAGTTCGGCGATCTTGGCGGTGCGGAGCTTGAACGCCTCGGCCGGCGCGGTACCGGCCGGCACGGCCTTCTCGACCTCGGCGGTGACGTCCTTGATGCCGATGAGGACGTTGAGTTCGAGCCCCTTGCACCGGATCTCCTCGTTGCGGTTCTTGGCGTAGAACCCGTCGCGGAGGTAGTTCTTTTCGGGGGTGGAGACTTTGTCGAGGTCGCCGGCCGCGACGTGGTGGTTGGTCATCACGAGGCCGTCGGCGGAGACGAAGCTGCCGGAGCCGCCGGAGTTGAAGCGGACGCTCGAAAGGCGGACGTGTTCGAGCCACTTGTCGGTGGGGTCGAAGCCGTAGGCCTTGAGTTGGGCGCGGGGCGGGTTGTTGAACAACCACATGCCCTCGTCGGCCTCGATTTCGGTCGGGATCATGAGCAGGCCCAGAAGCGCGGCCGTGGCCGCGGGCACGAGGAAACGGGAACGCATGACGCGCCTCTCCGCGGGTAATGAGAACCGGCGTGCGAGTCCGGTTCGCCGGTGGCGCATCGTTATAGGAGGGCGTGCGGAAAAGCCTACCGGGCGGGTGAACAATCGCAGTAGAATGGCCGCGGGAGCCGAGTGCCGAAGGGGTCGCCCGCGATGAACTACGACCTCGTCTGGTTGTTCGGACATCCGCTGAAGTTCCGAAGGTTCATTCCCTCCGCCATCGTTACCTTCGGCAACGGCAGCGACAGCGACCAGTGCGAGGTCGCGGTCGAGTGGAAGGGTTCAAGTACAGACGTGGTACGGACCGCAACGCTCACCCTCATGTGGAACCTCGCGACGCTTCGACCGCTTTACACCGAGATCGTTGAGGAACTGGAAATCCTACGCACTCGTGACGACGATCTGGCGACGCAGGTCATGGAGGCGGCGGTCATGTGGCGGTGGCGGTGATGACACACGTCGAACCCGGAACCCGTTTCACTCATCGGTCGAACACCGGCACCCGGCACGATTACTACCTGAACGAGACGGACGACGAGATGATCGAGGTCGCGGGCCGGTGGGAGGGCGGATTGCCGGGGCTGTTCAAAGATAAAAAGGAACAGAGCGACGAGAACCCGACACTGCGAAAGCGCTGGGTGAGCGTGACCATCGTTCGGCAGACGCCCCGAAATCAAACGGAGGGGTTGCACCCGTGAACGCGGCAACGAACGCCGAGTACCGGAAACTGGGGCTCGACTCGTCGAACGCCATGATCGAGCACGATGCCGACCGCACGCTCGGGCGGTATCCGAAGGCCGCGTGGCACATCCTCCGGGCGGGCTTGGTACGCGCGCAGATGGGCCAAATGATGTCTGACGACGGGAACTTCACCCAAGCGGCCGCCGACTGGCTTTCTGCCGCTGCGTGTTTCGATCTCGCGACCGATCCGACGCGAATGCGCGAAGCCCTCGATCGCGTGCGGAAGCTCGATCAAGAGGGCAAGATTCCGCCGGAACGCCGCGACTTGCACGAAGCGATCAAGGAGCGAGAGGAAGAACTCAAGGCGCTCGAGCAGAAGCTTCGGCGATCTCACCAAGATCGCCAAGCGGTGCTCGGGGCGGCCCGAGCGGCGAACCCGGAAGCTCTTGCTTGGCTACTCACTCAAGTTCGAGAACTGCCCGGTTCACCGCACCTTCATGCGGATATCTCTGATCAAGCTATGGCTCTCGGCCAACGAGCATTGGCCAGCGAATCTCTGGCCTGGGCTCGTCGGTTCGATCCGGGCAGTCCTCACCTCGCGTTACTCCAAGCGTCGCAGTTATTCTCTCTCGGTGAGGCCGACACGGCGGCAGAAATCGCTCGGGCAGTACTGGCGGAACATCCCCAGATGGACGACGCACGATTTCTCCTCGCACAGACCCAGGCCTTCCGCGCGGGAGCTGACCCGAACAACTGGAATGCCACCGATTGGGAAGCCGCAATTAACACTCTTCAACCGCTCGTGGCCGATGGCTCACCAAACACATTCACGAAACTGATGGCAATTGGGTTAGTTACGACGCTGTTGCATGGGATCGGAAACGAGATCGAGTACCGTCGTGCTCTCGGTGTGTTTGACAAATTGGCCGAGTCACTTTTAATGCCACTCGCGCGGGAGTTAACGACCAGAGTCCGTCAAACGATGCCCCACGTTTTCGCACGACCCGGTTCCAATGGGTCGTATGTACCAGCCAAACCAGATTATGCTGCGATGCGAACTCTTTTCAGTCCCTCTGCCGTCAGCGCTTGATGGCCCGCTCAGGGTGTCCGCCGCGGCGCGCGGTTCGTAAACCGTTCCGATACGACCGCGCCCGTACAACACGACGCACCCGCACCGAGCTTGCTCCCATGCGCGACCGCCCGGCCCTCGACCTTTTCCTCATCTCCTGGCTCGT
Source organism: Planctomycetota bacterium (assembly GCA_017306025.1). Lineage (GTDB taxonomy): Bacteria > Planctomycetota > Planctomycetia > Gemmatales > Gemmataceae > Gemmata. The sequence goes on along the minus strand of JAFKJJ010000542.1, from coordinate 13,630 downwards.
CCTCTTCCTCGAACTGGCCTGCATCCGCTGGTTCCCCTCGCACGTCCTGTTCCTCACCTTCTTCGTCAACCTCGTGCTGCTCGCGTGCTTCGTCGGGATGTCCGTCGGGTGCCTCGTCGCGCGCCGACAGACCAGCCTCATCCGCTACACGCCCTACTGGCTCCTCATCGGCATCGTCGCCGGGCTGCTCATCGACAACTTCTCTAACACGCTCCAGGCCGTGTTCGCCGTCGGGAACCAGGCCAAGCCCGACGTCGTGTACTTCGGCACCGAGACGTCGGTCACGATGACGAGCCCGCTGCCGTTCGCCGTGCCGATGGAACTCGTGGGCGCCGCGTTCTTCGCGATCATCGCCGGCGTCATGGTCGGACCCGGCCAGGAAATGGGCCGGGCGTTCAACCGCGTCCCCGACCGCACCACCGCGTACACCGCCAACCTCCTGGGCAGCCTCGTCGGTATCGGAATGTTCGCGGGCTGTTCGCTCCTGCGGCTGCCGCCGATCGTGTGGTTCGGGCTCTGCGGCGTCGTCCTGGCGTACCTGCTCCTCCGCAAGAACCCCGACGCGGCGCCGGAAGTGCGGGACGCGCTCCCCCCGTCGGTGACCGGGGAGACCACCGAGGCCCCCCCGCACCCGGCGCCGGCCCCCCGGCCCGGTGCGGCGCCCGTCGCGGCGCTCGTGTGTCTCGCGATCGCCGTCGGGCTCACCGTCGTCACCTCCGGCTTCTTCCCGCTCAAGGGCCGGACCATCACCTGGAGCGAGTACTACCGCATCGACTACGAGAGCGCCAGCGAGGTCAACCCGTACAACCGCATCAACACGAACCTCATCAGCCAGCAGTTGATCGAGCCGCGGGACCACCCGCCGGTCGCGGCCGTGCCCTACGCGCTGCCGTACCTGTTCCAGCGCGACCTCAGGACGCCCGACGGGAAGCGCGCGTGGCACCCGTTCCGGCGCGTGCTCATCATTGGCGCCGGCAACGGCAACGACGTCGCCCGCGCCCTCGAATTCCTCAAGGACGACCCGGAGGTTCAGATCGACGCGGTCGAGATCGACCCGGTCATTCAACACTTGGGCGAACTGCATCACCCGGACTACCCCTTCACCGACAAGAAGCGCGTGAAGGTGGACATCAACGACGGGCGCAACTTCCTCCGCCAGGCGAAGGACGGCACCTACGACCTCGTCGTGTTCGCGCTCATCGACTCGCTCGTGCTCCAGTCCGGGTACTCCAACCTGCGGCTGGAGAGCTACCTCTTCACGCTCGAGTCGTTCCAGGACGTGAAGCGCGTGCTCAAGCCGACGGGCGTCTACGCGGTGTACAACTTCTTCCGCCAGCCGTGGATCGTGGCCCGCATCCGCGAGCAGCTCCGCACCGCCTTCGACGGGGTCGATCCGGTCGCCATCACCACCCCGCCCTCGGCCGAGGTGCTGATCGACCCGCCGCCCGAAAAGGCCGCGTTCAAGCCGGGGATGTGTACCGGGTTCTTCGCGGGCGGTGAGACGGTGGTCGGGCCGCTGCGGCGAAAGTTCGAAGAGCGCGGCAGCAACGCCAAGGGCAAAGTGGTGCGCATGAAGTTCTGGTACCCGTGGCACACCGGGGTCACCGCCGACACGCAAGCCCGGTTCGGCTTCGACCCGCCGCCCGACCTGCCGCCGCCGTCGCCGGTGCAAAAGCAGCTCCTGAAGTACCTCTACAAGACGGACGAGAACGGCGTGGAAACCGACCAGCCGGTCCTCAACGCCAACGGCGACCACGCGACCGCCCCGCTGACCCCCGAGTGGCTGGGGCTGTTCCCGGCACAGGTGGAGGACAGCAAAGGCGCCCTCTACCCGGCTACCGACAACTGGCCGTTCCTCTACACCCGCGAGCCGCGCGTTCCCGGCCTGACGTGGCGCGGGGTCGCGCTCACGCTGTTCCTGTCGGTCGGGCTGTGGGCCTTTTTCGGCGGGCGGGCCGCGCTGTCGGCGGAAGCGGGCGTGAAACCCGACTACGGGATGATGTTCCGCGCGTTCTTCCTCGGCGCGGGGTTCATGCTGGTCGAGACGAAGGCCGTCGTGCAGATGGCGCTCTTGTTCGGCGGCACGTGGATGGTAAATACCGCGGTGTTCGCCGCGATCCTCGTGATGAGCCTCGCGGGCAACCTGTACGCCGGGAAGGTGAGCCCCAAGCGGCTCGAACCGTATTACCTCGGGCTGTTCGCGGCGCTCGGGCTCGGATTGGTAGTGTCACCGAGCGCGTTCCTCGGTATGGGGGCGACGGTCCAGATCATCGGAGCGTGTCTCCTGGTGTTCGCGCCGATCGCGTTCGCGGGGGTGATCTTCGCGACGAGCTTCAAGCGCACGGCCCAGCCGGACCGGGTGTTTGGGGCGAACGTAGCGGGTGCGCTGGTCGGGGGGTTGGCGGAGAACACTTCGGTGATCCTCGGGTTCCAGTTGCTCTTGTGTGTCGCGGTCGGTTTTTATCTGCTATCAGCGGCATTCGGTAACCGGGAGTTGCCCGGCAGCGCGGCAGAGAAGGGGGTATAATGCCATTAGAGGTTCGCGGAGGTGTCCACTTGATGTTGATGAGCAGACGGGTGCCCGCTTGTGGTGCATCGCTTGCTGAATCTTGCGTCACTTGGGTCGCGTAGAATCTCTCAGTGGTGCCGTTTTGCGTTTGGTTTTTCGCGTTTCGCAATTGGCCCGATTCCTGCCTTTGTGTCGATTTGCACACGAGTCGCGAAGGCAGGCGCCGTTTGCCGAAACATTAGACACCAGACCATTCCCGGAACCGTCGATTTCGGACCTTGGTCGGTCTGTCCGCTGACCGTCCCTCCCCTCGGGACGGTCCCTCTCCAAAGCCGGCCACCGCTCCGGGGAGTGACCAAGTCATGCCCGATATGAACGAGGACCCACCCGACCTCGAGGACGCGCTGTTGCGGCGGTCCACCCGGACCGCCGCACCGGCCGTGATCCGCTCCGGTCGGGAGGTCATGTCCGTCGAACTCGCCCTGACCGTGTTCCGCCAGATGCTCCGCACCCGCGCCCTCGAAGAGCGGAGCATCAAGATGTCCAAATCCGGGGAAGCGTACTTCTGGATCGGCGGCCCCGGCGAAGAGGCGTTCAACGTGTGCCTGGGGCTCCAGGTCCACAAGGGCCGCGGGCCGGCACACGACTACCTGCACCTGCACTACCGCAACGCCGGCGTCATGCTCGCGATGGGCATGCCGATGATCGACCACACCCGGCAGCTCGCGATGCGCGCGACCGACACCCACTCGCGCGGGCGGAACTTCGTCGGGCACTACTCGATCCCCGCGTGGAACGTCGTGCCGGTCACGAGCGTGATCGAGGTGCAGTTCGCGATGGCGCCCGGTACCGCGCTCGTCCAGAAGCGGCACGGGCAGAAGAACCCGCTGGAGGCCGAGGGCATCACGATCGTCGTCGGCGGCGAGGCCGGCACCGCGGAGGGCGACTTCGAGACGTGCCTGAACTGGAGCACGCGGCCCGACAACGAACTGCCGGTGCTGATGCTCGTGGCCAACAACCGCTACGGCATCTCGACCGACCTCGACACGGTCCACGCGCACCGGCCGATCGCGGACCGCGGGATTCCTTACGGCGTGCGGAACGAGACGATCGACGGCAACGACCCGGTCGCGACGTGGAACGCGATCGACCGCGCGATGCGGTACTGCCGCCGCGAGCGCAAGCCGTTCCTGCTCGAAGCGATGGTGAGCCGGCTGCACGGGCACTCGTCGTCGAGCGGCGCGCAGCGGAACTGGACCGAAACCGACCCGCTGGCGACGTTCGAGCAGAAACTGATCGACTTCGGGGCGATCGACACCGCGACCGTCCGCGCCCTCAAGGAAGAAGCGAAGAAGGAGGCCGACGACGCGGTGGTGCGGACGATGAAGGAGGCCGAGCCGACCCGCGACGACGTGTACGCTTTCACGTACGCACCGAGTGCAGTCGACGCGGTTTATCCGAACGATTTCACAGGTCTTCCGGAGGCGCGGAACTGACCAAAAACTAACCACAGAGGCGCAGAGACACAGAGAAAACATGAGGAGATGGGCTCGAAGAACTCTTTCTCTTTGGTTTTCTCTGTGTCTCTGCGCCTCTGTGGTTAGTTCGTTGTGAGGAACGGCAATGGCGAACATGGCACAGGCCGTGCGGATGGCCCTTCACTACGGCGAAAAGCACCTCGGCGTGACGGACGTGTTCGGTGAGGACGTCGGGCCGCCGCTCGGCGGCGTGTTCACCGCCACCCAGGGCCTCAAGACCGCCTGGAACACCCCCCTCGGCGAGCGCGGCATCCTGGGCGCCGCGATGGGCATCGCGTACGCCGGCGGCCGACCGGTGTGCGAGATCCAGTTCTGCGACTACGCGTTCAACGTGCTGGACATGTTCAAGATCGCGGGCAACCAGCGGTGGGTAGGCGCCGGCGGGTTCGACATGCCCATCGTCGTCATGACGCCCAACGGGGCCGGCATCCGCGGCAGCGTCTACCACTCGCACAGCTTCGAGGGCTGGGCGAGCCGGCTGCCGGGGTGGAAGATCGTGATGCCGTCCAACGCGCTGGACGCCTACGGGCTCGTGCTCGCGGCGATCAAGGACCCGAACCCGGTGCTCGTGCTCCTGCCGAAAGCCCTCTTGCGCCAGAAGGACACGCGGCTGATCCCCGGCGAGCCGGCCGACGCGGACGAACTGAGCCGCATGATCGACGCGCCCGTCGGCGACCGCGCGAACTGGGAGCCGCAGTGGCCCGAACTCGAAGACCACACGGTCAAGATCGGCGAGGCGGCGCTCGTGCGCGAGGGCACGGCGGGCACCGTGGTCAGTTACGGCCGTCCGCTACCCCTGTGCGTGCAGGCCGCGGACGAGCTGGCCCGCGAGCACGGCAGCACGTTCGACGTGATCGACCTGCGCAGCATCTTCCCCTACGACTGGGGCATGATCTCCCGCAGCGTGCTCAAAACGGGTCGCGTGCTGATCGTGAACGAGGACACGGAAGTGACGAACTTCGGCGAGCACCTGTTGCGCAGGGTGATCGACGAGCACTTCTACGACCTCGTGGTGCGCCCGCGGACCCTGATGGGCAAGCACGTGCCCGGCATCGGGATGAACCAGAACTACGAACTCAACAGCGTCCCGCAACTGGGCGACATCCGCGCCGCGCTGTGGGACCTGGCGACGGAAGCGGCGTGAACAGTGGGCAGTGGAGAGTGGGCGGTGGATAGCAAGAGATGGTGGACGGGCTTTGTCTGCCCACCGCGCACTGCCCACTGTCAGCCGTGAGCGGAGCGAACCATGGACTTTCCTCTCCCGCCGGTCGGCGAAGGGTTGATCGAGGTGGAACTGGTGCGCTGGCTGGTGCGGCCGGGCGACGCGGTCGTGCGCGGGCAGGGGCTGGCGGAGGTGATGTCGGACAAGGCGAGCATGGAGGTGCCCGCGCCGTTCGCCGGGACGATCACCGCGCTGGCCGCGACCGAGGGCGCGAAGGTGAAGGTCGGTCAGCACTTCCTGAGCTATAGTCCGGCGAGCGAAGCGACCGAGAAGGAGAAACCTGCCCCCTCCCCGAGGGGAAAGGGGGAGGAAGACGTCGGCGGTGCGACAACGTTCAACAGCGCACAGGAGGCGAAACAATCGGTCCCCCCCCTTCTCTTCAGGGAGGGGGGGCCGGGGGTGGTAGGTCTTGCGAAGGCGGAGCGGGTCGCGCCCCCTTCCAACGGCCACACGCACGGGCCGCTCCCGCCGGCCGCGCCGTCGGTGCGGATGCTCGCGCGCAAGCTCGGCGTCGACCTCGCACACGTCCGCGGCAGCGGGCCGCACGGGCGCATCCTACTTGATGACCTCGGCCCGTACCTCCAGCCCAAATCGAGCAACGGCACGCCCCCCGTGTCCGCGCCGGGCGCCGAGACACCCAGGCTCGATTTCGGCGTCGCCGGGACGCGGCAGAAGCTCATCGGCCTTCGGCGCAAGATCGCCGAGCACATGGTCGAGTCGAAGCGGCACGTCCCGCACTATTCGTACATGGACGAGTGCGACTTCACCGACGCGGTGCGGTTGCGGTCGCAGCTCCGCGAGCCGCTCGCCGCGGCCGGCGTAAAGCTCACGTACCTCGCGTTCTTCGTGAAATCCGTGGCGCGGGCGCTCAAAGAGGTGCCGATCGTCAACAGCACCTTCGACGAGACCGCGGGCGAGGTGGTTCTGCACGACCGGTACCACATCGGGATCGCGGTCGCGGCGCCCAACGGGCTCATCGTGCCGGTGGTGAAGGACGTCGACAAGAAGGACCTCCCGACGGTCGCGGCCGACATCGAGCGGCTCAGCGGCGACGCGCGGAACGGCCGGAGCAAGCTCGACGACCTTCGCGGCGGCACGTTCACGGTCACGTCGATCGGCAACATCGGCGGGTTGATCTCCACACCGATCATTAACTACCCGGAAGTCGGCATCATGGGCGTCGGCAAGGTGGTGAAGCGGCCCGTGTACGACGCGGCCGGCGCGCTGAAGCCGGCCGACATCGTGTACCTGTCGTTCTCGTTCGACCACCGCGTGGTGGACGGGGCCGTTGGCGCCGCGTTCGGCAACGCGGTGATGCGGTACCTGCAGGCGCCGGCGCTCTTGCTCCTGCCGGAGAAGAACGGTGGCTAAGGCGGAACCTAACCCCCCGGCCCCCTTCCCTAAAAAGGAAGGGGGAGAAAGCGGCGCCTCCGATGGGGAAGGGACAGGCCCTCCGGGTGCTTCCCCCTCTCCCCCTGGGGGTCGGGGGGAGGGGGCTTCGCCGCTCCCGCTGTTCGCGGCCCTTCTGCTCGGCGCGTTCGCGCTGCTCCAGGCGCTGGCTACCAACAACTTCCCCGACCTGTTCATCTACCGCATCGGCCCGCTGCTCGTCTCCGAGGGACGAACGCCCTATGACGTTCCGCTCGTGCGCGCCCGCGTGGCCGCGCAGTTCCCGGAAGAGAATCCGAAGCTCGACAGCCTCGTGAACAACTGCGGGTACTTCCCACCACCTCTGGCGATCGTGGTTTACATGCCGTTCGCGGTGCTCCCGTGGGTGGGCGCGAAGGTGCTGTGGGCGGTCGTCACCGCGTTCGCCGCGTGGGCCATTGCGCAGCTGCCCAATCAGTTCCGCGCGCCGGGTCAGGCGCCGGCGCCGCGAACCCTTGTCTGGCTGATCGTGCCGCTGGCGCTCGTGTTCAACCCCCTCGCGGTGGCGACGGTGGTCGTCGGGCAGACGCCGCTGTGGTCGGTCGCGTGTGTGGTGGCAGGACAGATGTGCTTCGACCGCGGCCGGACGTGGTTCGGCGCGGCGCTGTGGGCGATTCCGTTCGTGAAACCGCACCTGGCGCTGCCGCTCGTCGCGGTGGCGTGGTACCTCGGCGGCTGGAAGCGCGCCGCGGCGGTGGTTGCGATCGTCGCCGCGCTCAACCTCATCGGCGCGACCCTCGCCGGCGGTTCGCCGCTCTACCTGAAGGACTACTTCGACTACCTTCCGACCGCGCACAAGGCGGTGTTGTACAACCGCGCGGAGATGAACCCGCAGATCACGAGCTGGAACCGGCTGCTCTTCGCGCTCGGCGGTCCGCTCATCGAACTGACCATCGTGACGACGGTCGCGGGGTACCTTGTGTGGGGCGGATTGGTGCTGGGCCGCGTCGCGCTGGCCGGGGAGCGCCCGTCGGCCGCGTGGGCGCTGGCCGCGGCCGTCGCCGGTGCCCTCACTTGCTGTCAGGTACTCGGCTACGAACTCCTCGCCCTCACGCTGGTCGTGCCGTGGATTCGCGACCTGTTCGCGGGCGGGTGGAAGGTTCGCGGATGGGCCGCGGTGCTTCTGCTGCTGAGTCAGCAGATTCCGATGCCGTTGGACGCGATCGAGCGAGCGAGCGGCGACTCGCCTTCGGCGGTAATGCGATTTGTACTCACGGTACTCGGTTCGTCGCGACCGCTCGGGGCGATGGCGCTCGCGGTGCTGGTGCTCGTCGGCCCGGTCGCGCCGGGGCCGCGCGCCGACGGTACCCGGCCCGGACCGTGAACCGGCACGTTCGTCGAAGATCGCGCGCGCGGTGCGATCTCCTGAACTATGCTCCAGCAATACCGATTCTGGGCTCCCGCGGTTTGCTGAGGTGTACCCCGTGTCAGCGGTCGATCGTCCCGCCGTCGTCGGCTCCCGTGTGCCGGTGCTCCGCCTCGCGCTGGGCGCGGCCGCCGCCGCGCTCGTGCTGATGTACTTCGGTCCGCTGTTCTTCGCGCTGTTCCGCCCGTCCGACCCGTACCGGGACTTCTCGCAGGAGTGGTTGTCCGCGCGGAACTTCTGGACCGGCACTCCCGTTTACGCGCCGCAGCACGCTGCGATGCTCCGACACGCCGGCTTCGACTCGCCCTTCTTCGAGGTCGAGATGAAGTGGAACGCACACCCGCCGGTCGCCGTTCTCGTGGCGCTGCCGTTCGGCCTGATCACCGATTACGCCACGGCGCACCTGGCCTGGAACTGCGTCACCTTTTCTCTGTTCGTTCTTGGGCTCGTGCTGCTGGCGCGCGAACTGGGGGTCGGGGTGCGCGGCGGGGCGGCCTTCGGGGCGCTGGCGCTGGTCGTATCGTGGAACGCGGTTCACCAGCACCTCTATCAGGGGCAGTTGGGCTTCTTGATCGCCTTCCTGCTGGCCGTCGGCTGGGTCGCGGACCACCGCGGCCGTCAGACCGCGGCCGGCGTCGCGGTCGGGACGGCCGCGGCGCTGAAGGTGTTTCCGGGTCTCTTGCTCGTGTACTTCGTGGCGGCCGGGCGCTGGCGGGCGGCCGCGGCGGCGCTCCTCACGGGGTTGCTGCTGTACGCCGCCGCGCTCGCCCTGTTCGGCCCCGCGGCGTTCGAGACGTACGTGCGTGACGTGCTGCCGAGTCTGGACCGGTTCCAGAGTTCGTGGTCGAACGTGTCGCTTACGGGGTACTGGAAGCGGGTCGGTGCTGCGCTCGACGTACCGGCGGTCGGGACGATTGTCGCGGCCGTCTGCCGGCTCCTGGTGGTCGCGGCGGTCTGGTGGGTCGGCCGGCGCGCGTCGGGGGCGGACGGACACGGTCGGGCGTTTGCTTTCGCGGTGGTCGGCATGTTGGCGGCGTCGCCGATCGCCTGGACCCACTACTTCGTCCTCCTCGCCGTCCCGCTCCTGGTTCTGTGGCAGCGGCTCCCGCTCGGACCCGCGCGCGTGGCGCTGGTGGTGGCCGGCGCGGTGCTGTGGGTGCCCGAGCGGCTGATTCCCGGTTTTTATCTGGGTATCGGAACGGTGTGGGGGATGTCGAGCCTCGACCCGATGCCCGGCGGCGTCGAGATGGCCGTCGTGGGGTTGGGGCCGTTCACGTACGCACTCACCGCACTGTTTCTGCTCGTCGGGTTCGCCCGGCCGGCACCGGTGCCGGCGCCGACACCGATCACTCCGCGGTTCCCTTGATCTTGTTCGCCGCGCCCAGGAACACGACCCGCGGCTGGTGCAACCGGGCCTCCGCGTCTTCGAGTTCGGCGTAGGTCGCGATGATGATTACGTCGCCGGTCCGGATGAGGTGCGCGCCGGCCCCGTTCACGCACATCGTGCCGCTGCCGCGCTCGCCGGGCAGCGCGTAGGTGACCAGCCGCGCGCCGTTGGTCACGTCCCAAACGTGGATCTGCTCGTGCGGCAGGATGTCGGCGGCCTTGAGCAGATCGGCGTCGATGGTCAGGCTGCCCTCGTAATCGACGTTGGTCTCGGTCACCGTCGCCCGGTGCAGCTTCGACTTCATCATAAACCTTCTCACCCGCCGACCTCCGCGAAGTGTCGATCTCGCTCCGCTGCCATTCTACGTCCGACGGGTAAGATGGCGTGCGTACCCTACGACCTCAACGGAGCATCTCATGCGAACGGCGCTGCGATTCGGTCTGCTGGCTGTGGCGGTGTGTGCGGCGGGCGCGCGGGCGGACGACAAGCCCGCCAAGCCCCCCGAAGGGTTCACGAATCTCTTCGACGGCAAGAGCCTTGAGGGGTGGAAGCCGACCGGCAAGGCCGACGTGTGGGCGGCCGAGAACGGCTTGATCGTGTGCAAGGGCGGCGGCGGCGGCTACCTGCTGACTGAGAAGGAGTACGGCGACTTCGAATTCCGCTGCGAGTACCGCTGGGAGAAGAAGGGTGGCAACAGTGGCGTCGCGCTGCGTACCCCCGAGAAGGGCGACCCGGCGTACGCGGGCATGGAGATCCAACTCATCGACGACGAGGGTTGGCCGGGCAAGCTGGCCGACTACCAGCACACCGGCTCCATCTACGACGTCCAGCCCGCGAAGCCGGCCAAAAACAAGCCGATCGGCGAGTGGAACGCGGTGAAGATCGTCTGCAAGGGCCGCAAGGTGACGGTCGAGCAGAACGGCGTGGAACTGGTGAACGCGAACCTGGACGACTACAAGGCAAAACAGGAGAAGAACCACCCCGGTCTGGCGCGTGAGAAGGGGCACGTGGGATTCCAGAGCTACAACGTCCGCGTCGAGTTCCGCAACGTGTGGATCAAGGAACTGAAGTGAAGCGGGGCTCGACGTTCTCGCCCAAAGGAGTACCGTGACCGTCAACATACGCTGCCCCCACTGCGGTGCGGCGTCCACCTACGTCGCCGGTGAGATTGAAACCGAAGTGACGTGCTTCAGCTGCCTCGGGAGGTACCTGCCGAGCGCGGCGCAGCGTGAGGAGCCGAGGCCCGGACCGGGGCCGCGCCCGATCCGCGGGTTCGGCGTGCGTGCGGCTGTAACCGAAGACGAACGCCGGGGGCCGAGCCGGTATCGGAGCGCGCGGCTCCGCGAAGAGATCGGCACGCCGGCCGTCTTCCTCCTCATACTGTGGATACTTGGCTCACTGGCCGGATCGGTGCTCGTCCTGCTCGTGTTGTTCTCGTTACTGAGGGCCGACAAGCTCGGCCCGGCGGCCAAGAGCGAACAACCGATCTTGGTTGTGTTCGGAGCCGTGAACGCGGTGCTGATCCCGGCGGGCCTCTACGGCGCGATATGCATGGTTCGGGGCACGAGCTACCGGTGGTCGGTCGCCTCCGCTGTCCTGCTACTCGTCGGCTATCCGTGCTGCCTCCTGTCCTGGATCGCCACGATCTGGGCGCTCGTCGCATTGCGTCGACCGGGCGTCCGAGCCGCGTTCGAGTCGAACCGCTCCGGGCGCGGCGGTTCCGGCTTCTGACCAGACTTCGCCCGACTCCACTTAACCCTCGACAACAATGCTCGATTTCGACAAAGCGGGTGGACTGGTTCCCGCGGTCGCACAAGACGCGGACACCGGCGAGGTGCTCATGCTCGCGTGGATGAACCGCGAGGCGTTCGAGGAGACGGTCCGCACCGGCCGCGCCGTGTACTTCAGCCGCAGCCGCAACAAGCTCTGGCGCAAGGGCGAGGAGAGCGGCCACTTCCAGGAAGTGAAGGGCGTCTTCGTCGACTGCGACGCCGACACGGTGCTCCTCAAGGTGAAGCAGATCGGCGGCGCCGCGTGCCACGAGGGCTACAAGAGCTGCTTCTTCCGCCAGCTCGAAGGCGACGAGCTGAAGGTCATCGCGGAGCGCATCTTCGACCCGAAGGCCGTGTATAAAAAGTAGTAGGCACACTCCGTGCGCCGTCGCTTCACGTGTGAGTCGAGCGACGGGTTCAGCAACAACGGCACACGGAGTGTGCCTACTACTTTGAGCGGTCACACCGCGCCAGCGCCAGTACGGCGCTACACGTCGCGACGATCGGGTCGTTCTCGCGCACCAACTCCACCGGGTTCGTCCAGCTCCCGTCCTTCGCCTGGCGAGTTGCCAGGGCGGAACCCAGCTCCGTCGACCAACTGCGACCGTACTCCGGTGGCGGATCGTGGTCGCGGAACGCTTTCGACAAGCTCGCGGCGTAGTAGAAGTACACCGCGTCGCGGTTGGGTTCGTACGCCGCGGTGTACGTGCCGGGGTGGTGGTCGGTGCGGTAGTTCTCGACCAGCCACTTGCGCGCCGCGTCGAGCCGGTCCTTGTCGGTCGGGTCGCCGCACAGCGCGAGCGCCCGGAGCCCGTCGGCGGTGGTGCTGCCGTAGGAGTGGAAGGTCGGCGGGTCGGTGTTCGCGACGCCGGCCTTGTTCCGCGTCGGGTCGTCGTAGATGAAGTGGAACCCGCCGTCGGCGTTCTGGCACCGGCGCACGAACACCGCGGCCGCCCGGTACACCTCCGCGTCGGTTTCGCCGGCCGCCCGCAGCGCGTCGAGCGCGAACAGGGTGGCCGACAGGTTCGACTCGATCAGATTCGGGGCGAACGTGCCCGGTTCGGGCTTCTGCGGGATCACGCGGCAGTAGCCCCACCCGCCGTACTCCTTCTCCTGCGGCTTCCAGCCGAGTTTCTCCGTGAGCTGCCGCTCCTTCAGATACTTCACCCACACGGCGCGGTGCTTGGCGAAGTCGGCCGCGGTCGGGTGCGAGAACGCCTTGAGTGTGAGCGTCGCGGTGTAGAGCGGGTAGTCGAAGCCGTCCGCGGGCGGCTTCACCGTGCCGTCCTTTGTGAACGTCGCGAGGAACGCGCATCCCTTCTTGATGGTCGCGTCGATCGCGGGGGTGCGAACGCCGGCGTCGTGTGCTTCTTGAAGCGCCGTGAGCGCGAGCGGCGTCAGCGCGGTTCCGTCCTTGAACGTCGCGTACACGTCGGACCGCCACGCGCCGTCGGACGATTGCTGCGCGAGCAGGTAGTCGCAGCCGAGCGTAAGCGCCTCGGCTCGCGATCGGACCGCGACCGGCCGCGGCGGCGGGATGTTGCCGTCGTCGGGCGCGGCGTGCGGCTCGACAATCACCGGGGCGGGCTCATTCACGACCACCGGCGGAGCTTCTTTGCGCGCGCAGCCGAGAGCGGATAGGAAGCCGGCGACGAGAAGGAAGCGGGACATGATCGACACTCGAACGGGAGAGGAACGAAGACGGCCGGCCGGCGGCACGCGAGGGCACCACCGGCCGCAATCTAACCGAGCGAAGATCCACCCCCAATCCCTCCCTGCAGAGAAGGGAGAAAGCGAAGTTGCTTCCTTCTTTCTCTCCTGTGGGGAGGGGCTGGGGGTGGGTTACGATCACTTCTCCGGCTTCGGGGTCGGGTCGGGCTTCGGCGCGTCCGGCTTCTTCTCGGCGTCGCGCTTCTCCTTGGCGGCCTTCAGCACCTCCACCGGGAACGGGGTGCGGTCGGCCATGAGCACCAGGAGCGCGCCGGCGGTGCAGAACGTCTTGCCGGTGATGCAGTGGTGCCCTTGCCAGCTCCCGTCCTTGTCCTGTGCCTTCTCCATGCCCTTCACCATCTTCGCGTCCCACTCCTCCCAGTCCTTGCCACCCTTCAGGAGCAGCGCTTCGCTGATGTTCATGAAGCTGAGGAACTCTTCGCCGCCGTTGTTGCCGAACCCGGCGACGAATCGGTCGTCCCGCACGCTCCGGGCGAGGTCGGCCTGAACCTTGTCGTTGGCCTCGTCCGCCTTCTTCAGATCGTCGAGGGTCTTCGTGGCCTTCTCCTTCTGTTCTTTGGTGGCGTTGGCGTCCTTGAGGACTTGTTTGGCCTTTTCGCCGTCGACCCGGAAGCTGTTGAGGATGTCCTGCGTGTTGCCGGCGCCCTGGTTCCACCCGCCGTCTTCCTGCTGGGCTT
>JAFKJJ010000350.1 GCA_017306025.1 Planctomycetota bacterium | reverse complement strand
AGGGCTCGGAGTCGGCCAAGTTCCTCGGGCGTGAAGCGGGGTGTCGGCATGGCTCGTCCTGCCTTGCGGTTGCGTCGATGACGGGTTGCGGATTTCCTATCCCACCCCACAAGACCACGCCAGACCCCGACAAACCGTGAACTGACCTCGAGCGACAATCGGTTGACGTCGGTGCCGGCCGAACTCGGCCAGCTCACCGCGCTCACCGAACTGTACCTGCACAACAATCGGTTGACGTCGGTGCCGGCCGAACTCGGCCAGCTCGCCGCGCTCACCACACTGTCCCTGTACAGCAACCGGTTGACGTCGGTGCCGACCGAACTCGGCCAGCTCGCCGCGCTCACCGAACTGTCCTTGCACAACAACCAGTTACGTGATCCGTACTCCGAATTAGCTCAGCGTGGGACTTCCGCTGTACTCGCATACCTTCGGAGTCTCTCGGAGATCGAGCAGGTCATCACTCTCCGCGAAGCGCGACTCATCCTGGTGGGAAATGGAAAGGTCGGAAAGACACAACTGAAGAACGCGCTGCTCGGCTTGCCCTTTGTGGCAGGGGCGCCGACCACGCACGGGGTTGAGATTGACCGGCAGCAGCGGTTGAGTCTCCCCTGCAAGAGTGGCAAGAACCTCGCCCTGACCATTTGGGACTTCGGCGGGCAAGAAACGTACGAGGTCACGCATCAGTTCTTCTACGGCAAGCGGTCAATTTACCTGCTCGTCTGGCACCCCCGCGCGACCACGCCGGACTTGGGCGTTGAGGCGTGGTTGCGGAAGCTGAAGCTCCGGTTGGGCGATCACGCGCGCGTCATCATCGTCGCCACCCACAAGAAGACCGACCAGCGACCCGCCGACCTCGATCTGATCGGCCTCAAGCAGAAGTTCGGCGACATCGTTCTGGGCTTCTACCAGGTGGAGAACAAGTGGCAGGACCACGCAGATAACGGCATCAAGGAACTGAAAGCAGACATTGCGGCCGCCGCGAACGACCTGTCGGTCATCGGGATGAAGGTGAATAAAGGCTGGCTGGCTGTCCGGGACGAGGTAACGGCGCTCTCCGGACGCGAAACACACATCCCGCGGTCGCGCTTCGACGAGATCGCCAACCGCCGCGGGCTGTTGCCCGAGTTCGCCGCGGTCTGGCTCGACCTCCTGCACGACTTCGGCGACCTCCTGTATTACGGCGACGTTGAGGGGCTGAAAAATACGGTCGTTCTGCGGCCGGACTGGCTCACGGGTGCGATCGCCCAGGTTCTCGACGACGCCGAGGTGCTGAAGAACCGCGGCATGCTCGACCACGCCCGCCTGCCGCAACTGTGGGCGAAGTACGATCCCGCGCTGCACCCGTTCCTTCACGCGGTGATGGAGCAGTTCGACATCTGCTGCCGCGAACACGAGGGGCAGAAGTGGAGCCTCGTCGGCGAGAAGGTGCCGCACGAACGCCCGGACGGCATTCCGGAGCCGAACGGGCGCCAGCTCCGCATGGTGTACGAGTTCGATGAGGAGCCACCCGGCCTGATGCCGTGGCTGATCGTTCGCAACTACCGGTTCACCACCCACAAGCACTGGCGGCTCGGCGCGTACCTCCAGCACGAGGATCACGGCGCCCTGGTGGAGTTCGACAACAAGAACCGGCGGCTCAGCCTCAACGTTCACGGCGCGGTCCCGCTCAACTTCTTCGCGCTGCTGCAAGATGGCGTCGATCAGGTGTTACCGCGGTGGAAAGGATTGGAAGGGAAGGTTCGGCAGTTGATCCCCTGCGGACAAACCCGCAGGGACGGCAGCCCGTGCGACCGGTACTTCTGCCTGCCGGACTTGAAGGACGCTGCTGCCAACGACGAACCGCTTCAGTGCAACGGCTGCCGCAAGATGGCCGACGTCTCGCGTCTGTTAGCTGGGATCGGCGTCCGAGAGGAACCACTTGTCAATCAGATAAGTGTGCTTCTCGACGAAAAGTTCCAGGCCCAGACCGAACTGATCCGCCAACTCTTCGCGCACAACCTTCGACTCCAACTACGGGCATTCAGCAACGTCAGCAAGGACGCGCCGCGGCTGTTCTCGATGTGGCCGAAGGCGACCGAAGACAAGTCGTGGTGGGAGCGGCTCGACCCGCGAAAGCTCGGCACGCGGGCCTACGAAGTGTGGCTCTGGTGCGAGCACTGCGAGCAACCGCACCCGGTCAAGCGCTACGAGGTGTCGATTCCGGCCGAGTGGCTGGTGAAGATCGCACCGTACGCCAAGATGATCGCCACCGCGATCAAGGTTGGGCTGCCGGCCATCGGGGGCGGTCTGGGAATCTACCTCGATCGACTCGGCGCGAGCAAGGAAGACAAGAAGGACATCGCCGACCGCATCGACAAGATGAGCAAGCTCGCCGAGAAGTGCCTGTCGGGCGACCTGGAGACCGGCCACAAGCGCGAAGAACTGACGGACGGCTTGTCCGCACCCGATGGGGCGGCCCTCCGCGAGTTCCACAAGCTCCTCCGCGACATCGACAAGGACAGCCACTGGGGCGACCTCCGCCCGACCGCCACCAAGGAGGGCGACTACCTGTGGATGTGTCCGGAGCACCACAAGGAGTTCAACCCGGGGCTCATCACGATCCCGACCGCCGCCTCGAACTGACCGCGCCATACCGAATCGTGGCAGGGAGTACCGATCAGCGATCGTGGCTTTGACCTCCCCCCTCGAAGGAGAGGTCGCCGGGTCGCGCAGCAACGCAACAGGCAGGGGTGAGGGCGAGCGTTGCGATCCGCCGGCTGTGCAACTACGCTATTAAGAATGGGAGACGTTCACCGCGAATCGCGAACGGTCGAGCACCGGGGCTGTCGGATCGCCTACGACGTGCGTGGGGTGACCGGTCCGCGCAACGGAATCGAAGATTCCGGCAGGACCGGTCGAGAGCCGCCGACGGTACTGCTGATCCAGGGCGTCGGACTTCACGGCGACGGGTGGCTTCCGCAAACCGAGGCGCTCGCAAGTAAATACCGCTGCGTCACGTTCGACAACCGCGGGATGGGGCGCAGTCAACCCGCGGCCGCTCCGATCACCGTCGAGCAGATGGCCGAGGACGCGCTCGCGGTGCTCGACGCGGAGAAGATCGGGTCGGCTCACGTCGTCGGTCACTCGCTGGGCGGCCTGGTCGCGTTTCGGCTGGCACTCGAAGCACGGGCGCGGGTGAAAAGCCTCGCACTGATGTGTACGTTCGCCGACGGTCGGGCCGCGGCGCCGCTCACGCTCCGCATGATGTGGCTCGGGATGCGCACGCGGATCGGAACGCGGCGGATGCGCCGGCGCGCGTTCCTGCGACTCGTCATGCCGGCCGATTCCCTCGTCGGGGTCGACCTCGACGCGATGGCCGAACGGCTCGCACCGCTGTTCGGGCACGACCTGGGCGATCAGCCGCCGGTGGTGAGCGCGCAGCTCTCCGCGATGCGAAAGTACACCGCCGCGCCGCGGCTCGCCGAACTCTCCGGGCTGCCGACACTCGTTCTGAGCGGCGCGCACGACCCGATTTCGCCCCCGCGGGTCAGCGCGGCGCTCGCGACCGGCATCCCCGGGGCGCGGCACGTGGCGTTTGCGGACGCGTCGCACGGCTTACCCGTTCAGCACCCCGACCGCGTCAACGCGCTGTTGTCGGAACATTTCGCGGCCGCGAGCGGCTGACCGGCAGGAGGGGTATGTTCGTGTTTCACCCCGAAGTGGCGGACCTGTTCCGCTCCGCCGGCTGGTTGCCGGAGCGCCGGGTCGAGATCGCGACCTGGGAGGAAGCGCTCCGCGCCCGGGGCATTCCGATCTTTCCCGCGGCCGAGCGCGTGATTGCGAGCGTCGGCGGGCTGACCGTCCGCGGGCCGGCCCGGGTCGAAACCCGGTGGTGTCCGCGCGCGATCACCTTCGACCCGCTCGCCGGCAGCGCCGGCGGGTGCGAACAGTTCGAACGGTGGCGGGAACTGGTCGGGCAGCGCCTCTACCCGCTCGCCGACTTGAAGCCGCGGCTGTGCCTGACGGTGGCCGAGGACGGCTCCCTCTTCGCGGGACAAAAGGACCTGTTTTACCGCTACGGCGACACGTTCGAAGAGGCAATGGCCCTGCACTTCCTGGGCGCCGGCACGCGGCCACTTCAGGGCCAGTGGTGCGACTGACCGGCCCGAAAAACTTCTTCCGAGCGCTTCCGGGTTTGCGGGCAATACACATCGACGGACACGAGAAGAGTTCGCAGTGGGCGGCGGGCAGCAGGCAGTCAAAGACAACGAATTACGTGAAGCGTTGGTACGGTCGCCCGGTGCTTGCGACTGCCTGCTGCCCGCCGCCCACTGCGAACTGACGAAAGAGGCTCCCATGCCGACCGGGCAAGCCAGCCGATTCATGCCCACCCTGCGCCGGGTCGTACTGGCGCGACAGTCGGCCGCGCGCTCCGACGGCGAGCTGCTCGGCGCGTTCGCGGTCGAACGCGACGCCGACGCGTTCGCCGAACTCGTGCGCCGGCACGGCGCGATGGTGCTCGGCGTCTGCCGGCGCGTGACCGGCGACCGGGCCACCGCGGACGACGCGTTCCAGGCGTCGTTCCTGGTCCTCGCCCGGCGCGCCGCGTCGGTGCGCCCGCGGGAGCAGGTCGGCAACTTCCTGTACGGGGTGGCGTACCGAACGGCGCTCAAGGCCCGAATGGTTCTGGCCCGCCGGCGGTCGCGCGAGAAGCAGGTGGACGTCATGCCCGAACCGACCGCCCCGGCCCCCCGCCCCGCCTGGAACGACCTTCAGCCGATCATCGACGAGGAGCTGGCGCGGCTCCCGGACAAACTCCGGCTGCCGGTCGTCCTGTGCGACCTCGAAGGGCGCCCGCAGCGCGAAGTGGCGAAGCACCTCAACGTGCCCCCCGCCACCCTCGCGACGCGGCTCGCGTCGGCCCGGCGGACGCTGGCCGCCCGGCTCACGCGGCGCGGCGTCACGCTTTCGGGCGGCGCGCTCGCGGGGCTGCTCGGCGCCCACGCGTCGGCCGGGGCGGTGTCGCCGACCCTCGCGTCCGGTGCCGTCCGGGCCGGCGAGGCGGTCGCCACCGGGTCGGCGCTCGATTCCCTCGTGTCCGCAAACGCCGTTCAACTTTCTGAAGGGGTGATGCGGATGATGATGCTCGCCAAACTGAAGGCGGTCGCGGTGCTCGCCGTGACCGCGCTGGCCCTCACAACCGGCCTCGGCTTGGGGCTCGTGCCCGCGACGGCCGACGACGCGTCCGCCCCGCGCTCGGCCGCGGCCGCCGACCGGTACGCGCGCGCCGCGCCCCCGCCGGCCCCCGCGCCACGACCCAAGGGGCCCGCGGCCGCCCCGAAGCTCGACGACGCGACGTTCCTGCGCCGGCTGTGCCTGGACGTGCGCGGCACGCAGCCGACCGACCTCGAACTCTGGTACTTCGTTTCCGACGGCGACGGCGACAAGCGCGTCAAGGTGGTGAACTGGATCACCAGCGACGAACGCGTCCGGCTGTTCGTCGCCAAGAGGCTCGGCGTCTTGCCGTACCCCCTCCAGGAGGTCCGCGGGCGGATCTCCGCCGACGGCAAGTTCGTCGAGATCAAGCTCGAACGGACCGGCGATGTACTCGTCCACCCGATCGCGGTCGCCCCGGACGACAAACTGACCGTCGAGGGATTGATTCGGGTGGTCGACATCGGGGCCGGCGCCCGGCTCCAGGGGCAGAAGGTGCTCGACCGGGTCATCACGAAGGACGCGGCCACGAGCGCGGCGGAACTGGACGTCGTCGCGGGTCGGATTCTCCTGGCCGACGACACGCCCGGCAAGGGCGGCTCGGAGCCGCCGCGTACCGTGACGGTCGGGGACGCCGGAACGATGGCGTTCTGGGTCGGCGAGCTTGTTACGCCCACCGACACCGACTCCGACGCCGAGTTCCTCAAGCGCGTGCTGACCGACGTTCGCGGCAGCGGACCGACGGCGCTCGAACTGAAGTACTTCACCGAGGACAAGGACCCGAAGAAGCGCGAGAAGCTGCTCGACGCGCTGCTCAAGGATTCGGCCGTGCAGAAGAAGCTCGGCGACGCCTGGAAGGCGAAGATGCTCGCACCCAGGTCCGTGACGTTCAAGGTCACCACGGTGGCGCACGACCGAATCATCCGGCTGTCGCCGGAGGCGAAGGTACAGGACGTGGTGATCCCGAAGGGCGTCGCGACCCCACAGCCGCCACAGCCCCCGAAGCCGCCGCAACCGCCGGTCGTTAAGCCGCTCCCGCCCGCGGTGCCGCAAGCGGACAAGTTCGAGAAGCTGGTGGGCGAACTGATCGCCGCGAAGAAGTCGGACGAGGGGATTCTCGAAGCGCTCGCGCTCGCGACGCTCGGCCGGCTGCCGACCGACGGCGAAAAGAGGCTCGCGCTCGCCGGGGTGAGCGGCGCGGCCGACCGGAAGGCCGCGTGGGTGGCGGTGGCCCGCGCGCTGGCCGGCACCGACGACAAG
>JAFKJJ010000349.1 GCA_017306025.1 Planctomycetota bacterium | reverse complement strand
TCCCGCCTGCAACTGTACTCGATGCAGGCGGGACGCCTGCACCACAACAAAGACGTCCGGCAGCCTATTCCCGGGAACCGAATGAGTACACTCGTGCGGCTTTTCGGCGGTTCGGCCACTCCGTGGCCGGGGGACGAGAACCGGTCACGGAGTGGCCGGACCACATCAACACATCAAACACCAACGGAGCCTGCGGTGAGAGCAGAACGGAATCGTGTGGGGGTGATCGGCGGCGGGCTGGGCGGGCTGGCGTCGGCGTGCGTGCTGGCCGCCCGCGGCTACGCGGTCACCCTGTTCGAACGGAGCCCTTGGCTCGGCGGCAAGGCGGCCGTCCTCGAAGAAGCCGGCTTCCGCTTCGACATGGGGCCGACGATCCTCACCATTCCCTCGGTGCTCCGGCGCATCTTTTCGGAAGCCGGCCGGCGCCTGGAAGACCACCTCGACCTCGTCCGGCTCGACCCGCAGTGGCGGTGCTTCTTCACCGACGGCACGGCCCTCGATCTGGTCGAGGACGTGGACGCCATGACGGCCGCGCTGGCCGCGTACGCGCCCGGCACCGGCGCCGCGAAGGGCTACCGCAACTTCCACGCGCTCGCCAACCGCCTCCACCAGATTTCCACGCGGCACTTCTTCTGGAAGTCGATCGGCGGCATCGGCGACATGATCGACTGGCGCGCCGGCTTTTCCACGCAGCTCCTGGGCGACGTGCTGAACCTCCGGATGGGGCGGTCGGTGGCCGGGACGGTGCGGAAGTTCGTGCCGGACGCGCGGGTCGCGCAGATGCTCGACCACTTCACGCAGTACGTGGGGTCGTGCCCGGAGTCGTCCCCGGCCGTGCTGTGCGGCATCGCGCACATGCAGACCCAGGAGGGCGTGTGGTACCCGCGCGGCGGCACCCGCGCCGTGCCCGAGGCGCTGGCCAGGCTCGGCGCCGAACTCGGCGTCGAGTACCGCACGGAATGCGGCGTCAAGCGCGTGCTCACGGAACCCGACGGCAAGCGCGTGCGGGGCGTCGAGACCGACGGCGGGGAGGTCGTCGAACTGGCGGCCGTGGTGTCGAACGCGGACAGCGCCCGGACGCACCGCGAGCTGCTCCAGGACACGGCCCCGCGGGCCGCGAAGCGGTTCGAGTCGCGGCGCGGCTACGAGCCGGCGTGCTCCGGGGTCGTGCTGTACCTCGGCCTCAGCCGCGCCTACGACCACCTGCTTCACCACGACTTCGTGTTCTCGCGCGACCCGCACGAGGAGTTCGATTCCATCTACCGCCGGGGCGAACCGGCCGCGGACCCGACGTGTTACCTCGCGTCCACCGCGCGCACGGAACCCGAAACGGCCCCGCCCGGCGGCGACGCGCTGTACGTGCTGGTTCACACGCCGTACCTGCGGCCGCACCACGACTGGAAGACGATGCTGCCGGAGTACCGGCGCGTCATCCTCGACAAGCTGAAGACGACCGGGCAGATGCCGGACATCGAGGACCGCATCGTGTACGAGTCGGCGCTGACGCCGCAGGACATTCACGACCGCTACCGGGTGCTCAACGGCGCGATTTACGGTCTGGCGAGCCACGGCAAGTGGAACGGCGCGTTCAAGCCGGCGAACCGTTCGCCGGACGTGTCCGGCTTGTATCTGGCCGGCGGCGCGGCGCACCCCGGCCCCGGAATGCCGATGGTGCTGATGTCGGGCTGGATCGCGGCGGACGCGCTCGACGCCGACGGGCTGGCCCCGAAGGGCGCGCCGGGCGCGCCCCGCGCGGCCACGAAGAAACAGTTCGCCGGGGTGTGATGCCGGGGCGCGGCGATCGGCGACCGTCGCGGGTGTTTGTGCTTCGACCCTCCCCGGCGGGGAGGGTCGGGTCAAGACGGCGTTCGCTTGAACCGCTCGTCCCACTCCGGCAGCTTCGCCCGCAACTCGTCCGCGCTTCCCGCCCGCAGCGTGACGTGACCCACCTTCCGCCCCGGGCGCGACGACTTGCCGTACAGGTGCAGGTGCGCGTCCGGGTTCGCCAGGACATCGGCCGCCCGCGGCACGTTCCCGATGAAGTTGTACATCGCCGAGAAGCCCACCGCGTCCGCCCGCCCGAGCGGCAGCCCGCACACGGCGCGGACGTGGTTCTCGAACTGGCTCGTCAGCGCGCCCTCGATCGTCCAGTGCCCGGAGTTGTGGACCCGCGGGGCCATCTCGTTCGCCAGGAGCCGCGGACCGTCCTGGAACCACTCGATCGCCAGCACCCCGACGTAATCGAGTTCCGCCAGCACGCGCGCGGCGAAGTCCGCGGCGCGTTCGGTCAGCTCTTCGCCCAGGTCGGGCGCCGGCGCGACCGAGCGGTGCAGAATGCCGTCGATGTGCGTGTTCTCGACCAGCGGGTACGTCACGATCTGCCCGTCGCGGCCGCGGGCGGCCACGAGTGACAGTTCGCGGTCGAACGGGACGAACCCTTCGAGGATCACCGGCCGGCCGCCGAGCCTCTGCCACGCGGCGTCCGCCTCCGCGGGCGTGCGGATCACGGCCTGGCCCTTGCCGTCGTAGCCGAACCGGCGCGTCTTGAGCACCGCGGGCAGCCCGATCTCGTCCACCGCGGCGCGGAAGTCGGCCACGGTCTCGATCGCGGCGAACGGGGGCGTCGGGATGCCGAGCGACGTGAAGAACCGCTTCTCCGCGAGCCGCTCTTGCGACACTTCGAGCGCGCGGGGCGGCGGGAACACCGGCACGCGTTCCGCGAGCCACCGCGCCGCCCCCACCGGCACGTTTTCGAACTCGTAGGTCACGACGTCGGAGCCCTTCGCGAGTTCGTAAAGGGCCTGGTAGTTGTCGAACTCCCCCGCGACGTGCGCGCACACCTGCGCCGCGGACGAGCCGGCCGCCGGCTCCAGAACCGTGCTCGACACGCCCAGCGGGTAGCCCGCCAGCGCGATCATTCGTCCGAGTTGCCCGCCGCCGAGGATTCCGAGCTTCATGAAGGTCGTGGGGTGGGCCGTGCCCACCGGCTCCAGGGGGAATAGGTCCGCGGGGCGATCAGGGCCGCCTCACGGCGAGGTGCCGCGCGGGTCGGGGTGGTCGAGCACGGCCTGCGTCTGCTTGGCGCGGAAGCTCCTGAGCGCCTCGCGGATGGTCGGCGTCTTGAGGGCGAGTATCGCCGCGGCCATGAGCGCGGCGTTCATCGCCCCGGCCTTGCCGATCGCCAGCGTGCCCACCGGGACGCCCGCGGGCATCTGCACGATCGACAGGAGCGAATCGACCCCGCGCAGCACGGCCGACTCGACCGGCACGCCGAGCACCGGCAGCACGGTCTTGGCGGCGCACATGCCCGGCAGGTGCGCCGCGCCCCCGGCCCCGGCGATGATCACCTCCAGCCCGCGGCTCTCGGCCGACTCCGCGTAGTCGAACAGCAGGTCCGGGGTGCGGTGCGCCGACACCACCTGCACCTCGGCGCCGATGTTCAGCTCGTCCAGCACCTCCTTGGCGTGCTGCATCGTCCCCCAGTCCGACCGCGAGCCCATGATGATGCCCACCCGGGGCTTGACGATCGTGGCGGCGGCGACGTTCGGCGTGGGTCTGTTGTCGGTCATGGTGCGTCCGGTTGCGAGGGGGAGGCGCCGGCTCGGGAATTGTACCGGCGCCCGCCGGCGCGGGCGAGCGCCGCGGGTTGGGGTTGTCGCCCGCCGGGGACGTGCTATACCCGCGCCCCTCCACATATACAGGCGGGCGAATCATGCGCGGGTTCACGCTCCGGGCGGTGCCGGTGTGCGTCGTGGCGTTCGCGGCCGGGTGCTTCTTCACGAACAGCTCCGTTACCCCTGATAACGGAAAATCGGCCCCCACCGTGACACACACCTACTGGCAAGGGGTGAGCGCGGCGCTGGCGCAGCGGCCGGCCGGCAACGACCTGAAGGCCATGCTCCAAACGGTCCGCGCGCAGACCGACGCGCTCCGCGGGCTGTCTCCCGACGGGGTGGACGAGACGCTGGTCGCGGCGGTCAACGACGTCATCAGGGCCGAGGACGAGGTGCTCCACGTGGCGGACATGGTCGGCGAGGACCTGGGGGCGCTCCGCACGTCGAAGGAGATGGCCGTGGCGTTCCAGACGGCCAACCGCAAGGCCGCCGACGCGAAGAAGCGGGTGCGCGGGCTGCGCGACGCCCTCAACACGCGATACGGCGGCGGGTTCGCGGTGCTCGGGGGGTGAGACGCGGGGGCAACGACCGGTGAGGCGTTACATGTTCTCGGAAGGGTGCGCGTTGACGACTTCGACCGCCCCGAACCTTGAGATCCGCGGGTAACCCTCGGTGCGGGTGCCGTCGGGGTGGTAAAAGGGGTCGAAGTGATTTCTGGCCGCGGCGCCGGGGCCGACTTTGAAATTGACCTGACTCCGCGTTTCGTTTCTCCGGTCCGTTGCGTCCGTTCGGACGAAGACGTTGCGAATCAACCCTTCGTTGAGCGCCGGGAAGCGAGCTACGTGACGGGGTCGGGTGACGCGCCCGGTTCGGCACGACCCGTTCGACCGGAAGCTTCAGCCGCGCTTGTCATACGAAACGGACCGCCCGACTCGGTCGGTTGCCAGCCCGCCGCGATTGCCCGCCGGATACAATCAGCGACTTCCGCGGGGGTGACCGGCCGGGCTACCCGATCCCAGTGGGGGTGGCGGCGGGTGAGATTCACGATCAGAGTCGATCCCGGCCGGCTCGCGTGTTGTGCGGCGAACGCCCAGCCCCAACCGCGGTCGTCCGGCTCCGGGTCGCGGTGCCGCACGCGCCAGAGGTAGCACTGCCCGTCGACACTGATGCGCCGGGCGCCGGTCTTGGGAATGGCCATGCGCCCTCCCGGAACATGAAATTGGTTCTCGCCGATGCGAGCCCGCGCGGCGCGTCAAGAAGCGGCGCGGATAGGGACGTCGAGGCTCAGCCGGACGTCCGTATCGGGGAGTTGCTCGTTCAGCACCTTGACCGCCTCGCGAAGCGCGTCGGCGTCGCGGTATTGAAGCTCGCGCACGCGGGCCTGCGCTTCGCGGAACAGTTCGGAGCGAACCAGCGCACGGCGTTCGTCTTCCGTCACCGCTAGCTTTCCGAATAGCCCTGTTCCCTGTTGGAACAGCTTGTTGCTGAGGACCGTGGTCCGCGTTTCGGTCGCCAAGAGTTGCCGGATCTCGGCTTCGATCTGCTCGCGTTCGGTCATGGTTCGGCCTCAGAGGAACCGCACGTCTGTATTGTACTGTACCTCGAAGTAGATCGCTTCCTGTGTCGTTTTTGCCTTGAACGCCCGCAGCAAGGTTTCGACCTCGCCGACGCGACCGTCCTCGGTCACGACCGCGTAAGCGTTCGACTCATCGTGGACCGGTGTTTGGTTGGCCATCATGTACATTCCCTTGACGACCGCGAGCAGCGTCCAGCCGCCGAATCGCGCGACGAGTTCCGTCTCGACGTCGCTGATTTCGGCGGCCAGCGCCCGCCCGTCGTTGTCGCGGAGCGGGAGATAGAAGACCAGTTTGACTTGCGCCATTGGCCTCTCCGCTTTACCCGATCGGCTGCCAGGAGCGGCCGTCGTTCTCGATCAGGTTGTCGGCACACGCCGGACCGTTGGAGCCGACCGCGTAGGCTTCCGGCTGTTGGGGGGCGTTCTCGGCCGCGGCGATGAGCGGGTCCATCACCTCCCACGCCCGCTCGATCTCGTCGGCCCGCATGAACAGCGACGCCTCCCCCTGGATCGCGTCCAACAGCAGCCGCTCGTAGGCCTCGGGGATCGCCTGGTCCGGGTACGCCTTCTTGTAGTCGAACACCAGGTCGCGGGGCTTCAGCGACACCCCGTCCACGTCCGGCACCTTCGTCTGGAAGTTCAGGTGGATCGACTCGTTCGGCTGGATCACCATCTTGACCCGGTTGCACTGGAGCATCTCGCCGGGCGGCAGCGGGAACATGAGCCGGGCCGGGCACTTGAACTGGATCATCACCTCGCTGTACCGCGCCTTCAGCGCCTTGCCGCTGCGCAGGTAGAACGGCACCCCGTACCACCGCCGGTTGTCCAGTTCCAGCTTCACCGCCGCGTAGGTCGGCGTCTTCGACTTCGGGTCCACGCCCTTGACGCCCAAGTATCCGTCGTACTGACCGACCGCGATCGCCCTGGCCGCCGTCGCCTCCGGCCGCACCTGGATCGCCTGGAGCACCTTCAGCTTCTCGTTGCGGACGTTGTCGGCGGTGTACCGGTTCGGGTCCTCCATCGCCACCATCGTGAGCATCTGGAGCAGGTGGTTCTGGAGCATGTCCCGCATCACGCCGCTCTTGTCGTAGTAGTCGCCGCGGTCCTTGACCGTGACCGTCTCGGCCGCGGTGATCTGCACGTGGTCGATGTACTGCGCGTTCCACAAGGGCTCGAACAGCGTGTTGGCGAACCGGAACACGAGGATGTTCTGGACGGTGTCCTTGCCGAGGCAGTGGTCGATGCGGTAGAGCTGGTCCTCGTCCCAGTGCTTGTGCAGC
>JAFKJJ010000348.1 GCA_017306025.1 Planctomycetota bacterium | reverse complement strand
CCGGGCCGCGGCGCTGGAGAACGAGGCCCGCGAGCGCGAACAGGCCCAGCGCGCGCTGGCGCAGAGCGAGGAAAAGTACCGCACCCTGATCGAGAACCTGGGGCAGGGGGTGTTCCTCCAGGACCGCGCGCACCGCTACGTCGCGGCCAACGGGCCGTTCTGCCGGGCCGTCGGGCGGACCGAGGCCGAGGTCGTCGGGGCGACGGAGGCCGACCTGTTCGACCCGGCGCGGGCCGCCCGCTGCGCCGAGGATGTGCGGGCCGTTTTCGCCGGGGGCAAGAGCGTCGAGAGCGAGGAGGAGGTGGTGCTCGCCGACGGCCGGCGGGCGTGCGTCCGCCGGGTCCTCACCCCGGTCCGCGACGCGGGCGGGCGGACCACCGGCGTGCTCGGCATCTGCTGGGACGTGACCGAGCAGCGGCGCCTGGAGGCGCACGTCAACCAGGCGAGCAAGATGGACGCCATCGGCCAGCTCGCCGGCGGGATCGCGCACGACTTCAACAACCTGCTGACGGTGATCCTGGGGAACCTCGAACTGATCCAGTACCGCGCCGCGGGGGGCGCCCCCGACCGCGAACTGGTCGCCTCCGCGCGCGAGGCGGCGGTGCGGGCCGCGGCGCTCACGCAGCGGCTCCTCGGGTTCTCGCGCCGGCACCAGCTCGACTGGCGCCCCACCGACCTCAACGGGCTCGCGGCGGAGGTCGTCGCGCTGCTCCGGCGGACCATCGACCCGCTCATCCGGCTCGAAACGGACCTCGCCCCCGACCTGTGGCCGGTGCAGGCGGACCCGACGCAGCTCAACCAGGTGCTGATGAACCTCTGCCTCAACGCCCGCGACGCGATCGCCGGGGCCGGGCAGATCACGCTCGAAACGCGGTGCGTGGCGCGCCCCGAGCGCCCGGGCGCGACCGGGGAGTTCGTGCGGCTCCGGGTGACCGACACCGGCTCCGGCATGACGCCGGAGGTGCGGGGCCGCATGTACGAGCCGTTCTTCACGACCAAGGAGGTCGGCAAGGGGACCGGGCTGGGGCTGCCGATGGTGTTCGCGATCGTGCAGCAGCACAAGGGGTGGATCGACTGCTTGTCGGAGGTCGGGCGCGGCACGCGGTTCGACATCTACCTGCCGCGGGGCGAGGCGGCCAAGGCCCCGACGGCGCCGGGCGCCGAGCCGGTACCGAGCCGCGCCGGCGGCGGGACGGTCCTGGTCGTGGACGACGAGGAGCTGATCCGCAAGCTCGCCGCGCTGACTCTGGAGGCCCGCGGGTACCGCGTGCTCCAGGCCGCCGACGGCCAGCAGGCGGTGGACCTGTACACCGCCGAGCGGGAGCGCGTCGATCTGGTGCTGCTCGACCTGACGATGCCGGTCCTCTCGGGGCACGAGGCGTTCCGGCACCTGCTGAAGCTGAACCCGCGCGTGCGGGTGGTGTTCGCGAGCGGCTACGCGGTGGAGCAGCTCACCGATCTGGAGAAGGAGCGGATGGCAGGGTTCGTGAAGAAGCCGTACCGGCCGAACGAACTGATCCTCGCGGTGGAAACGGCGTTCCAGAAGGACGCGCCGGCCCCGATCGACGTCCCGACGCCGCTGCCGCCCTCACTGTCGCACTTCCGGATACCGTCGGTCGTTGTGTAGGACGGGGCGCCGACCCCTCCGATAACGCGCCCCGCGTTGTTCCTCCAACCCCTTCGCGATGATCCGCGGGTTACCACCCGCCGCGATTGCCGGCCGGCCGTGGTCCGGTCACTCCGTGACCGGATTCCGAAGCCCTCCGGTCACGGGGCGGCGCTGGGGTCCGTGTCCTTCGGCGCCGGTCCGCCGTAACCGGATCCCGAAGCCCTCCGGTCACGGAGTGACCGGACCACACAACGGCCGGCAGCTTTTACCCGCGATGCGTATCACAACACCCGGCGCGAGGAGCCGCCCCTTACTTTATTCAGCACACCGAAAACCGGGCGAGCGCCAGGGCCGAAGCGCTTCACGTTGACACGTTCGCTTTCGGGCTGCTACAGTCCGCCGTCCGGAACGCGGAGATGCCCATTAGTGCCGAGGGGTGGTATCGACTGATCCGCGGCGAGCGCCGCGGCCCGCTCGCCGCGGCGGCCCGTTTCGGGTTGCGCCTCGCGAGCGGACCCTACGGGCTCGGCGTGTGGTGGCGGAACCGCGGCTTCGACCGCGGGCGCCGGCCGGTGTTTCGCGCCGCGGTGCCGGTGGTGAGCGTCGGCAACCTGACGCTCGGCGGCACCGGCAAGACGCCGTGCGTCGAATGGGTCGCGCGGTACTTCCGCGCCCGCGACGTGCGGGTGACGATTCTGAGCCGCGGGTACGGCTCCGAAGCCGGCCGCAACGACGAGGCGATGGTTCTGGAGGAGAACCTGCCGGACGTCCCGCACCTGCAAGACCCGGACCGCGCCGCGGCGGCCGAGCGGGCGGTAGAAGAACTCGAAAGTGAATTGCTCGTGCTCGACGACGGGTTCCAGCACCGCCGGCTTCACCGCGATCTTGACGTCGTGCTGATCGACGCGATGTGCCCGCCGGCGTGCGACCACCTGTTCCCGCGGGGCACGCTCCGCGAGCCGGTGAGCGGCCTCGGGCGGGCCGGCGCGATCGTGTTGACGCGGTGCGACCAGGTTCCGCCGCCGGAAGTCGAAGCGGTCCGCGCGTGGCTCGCGGACCGCTGGCCGCAAACGCCGATCGCGACGACCGAGCACCGGCCGCTGGCGCTCGTCGGCATTGACGACGCGAGCGAACCGGTGGAAGCGCTCGCGGGCGCGGCGGTGGGCGGGTTCTGCGGGATCGGAAACCCCGCGGGCTTCCGCCACACGCTGGAAGGGCTCGGCGCGACGGTGGCCGACTTCCGCGCGTTCCCGGACCACCACGCGTACACGCGGGCCGACGTGGAATCGCTCACCCGCTGGGCGGAGTCGCTCCCCAAGGGGGCGGTGCTCGCGACGACGCAGAAGGACTGGGTGAAGCTCCGCGTGGGCGACCTCGCGGGGCGGAAGCTGCGGGCGGTGCGGATCGGGCTGCACTTCCGCGACGGCGAGGGCGCGTTCGCGGCGGCGCTGGAGCGGGTGCGGCCTTCTTAGAGCGTCCGCTCGCTCCGCGAGCGGTGCTTTGCGTATGGTGAAGCGACGGAACGGGCGTTGGCGGCAACACCCCGTCGCACCGCTCGCTCCGCGAGCGGGCCACTCTGAAACTGCGGTGACAACGGACTGTCGCTATGACCGACTTGGTCGAACTCGTTCGGCGGCTCGGCGCCCCCCGCGTGCTCGTCGTCGGCGACGTGATGCTCGACCGCTACGTGTGGGGCAATGCCGAGCGCATCAGCCAGGAGGCGCCCGTCGTCCTGTTGCGCGCCGACAGGCGCGAGGAGCGGCTCGGCGGCGCCAGCAGCGTCGCGACCATGCTCCAGGCGCTCGGCGCGAAGACGAGCGTGATCGGCGTCGTCGGGTCCGACGCGGACGGCTTCCACGCCCGGCGGTTGCTCACCCAACTGGACGTCGACGCGGAGGGCGTGCTCGCCGACCCCGACCGGCCGACGAGCGTGAAGGAGCGGTACATCGGCCGCGCGCAGGCGCGCCACCCGCAGCAGATGATCCGCGTCGATTACGAGAGCCGCGAGCCCGTGCCCGAGGCGATCGAGCACCAGCTCGCGGACGCGCTCGCGGCGAAGGTCCGCGAAACCGACATCGTCCTCGTCAGCGACTACGACAAGGGCGTCTGCACGCCGGGGCTGCTCCAGCGCGCGGTGAGCGAGGCGAGGGCGCGGGGCGTCCGCGTGATCGCCGACCCGACCCGCGGCGGCGACTACGCGAAGTACCGCGGGTGTTCGAGCATGACCCCCAACCGGCTCGAAGCCGGGCTCGCGACCGGCCGCACGATTCGGACCACCGACGACGCGCTGGCCGCCGCCGCGCAGCTCCGCGATGCGCTCGGCCTCGAAGCGGGCATCGTCACGCTCGACAAGGACGGCATGGCCCTCGCGCACCGCGACGGCCGCGGCGCGATCTTCCCGACCCGCCCGCGCCAGGTGTACGACATCACCGGCGCCGGCGACATGGTCATGGCGACGCTCGGGCTGGCGCTCGCCACGGGAGCGGACTACGACCCCGCGATCCGACTGGCGAACGTAGCGGGCGGGCTCGAAGTGGAGAAGATCGGCGTCGCGACGGTGACCCGCGACGAGATCCTCGCGGACCTGCTGCACGCGCCGTTCGTGGCCGACCGCGTACCGGGCGGGGCGAAGGTGCTCGCACTCCCGCACCTACTCGGCAACCTCGAAGCGCGCCGCGCGAAGGGGCAGAAGGTCGCGTTCACCAACGGCTGCTTCGACGTGCTGCACGCGGGGCACGTTCAGTATCTCGCGGAGGCACGGCGGCAGGCGGGCTGCCTCGTCGTCGGCCTCAATAGCGACGAAAGCGTGCGCCAACTGAAGGGTCCGACGCGGCCGCTCAATTCGGTCGAAGCGCGCGCCTTGGTGCTGGCGGGGCTGCAAGACGTCGATTACGTTACCATCTTCCCCGACGCGACGCCGGCCGCGCTCATCGAAGCGATCCGGCCGGACGTACTGGTCAAGGGCGCGGACTACCGCAAGTCGGAGGTGGTCGGGGCGGCGTTCGTGGAGAGCTACGGCGGCCGCGTTCACCTCGCGGGACTGCGTGACGGCTTCTCCACAACGAACCTGATCGAACGGATGAAAGCCGCCTGACGTGCCCCGGCCGCCCGCGACCGGAAGCCGGAGTACAGGAAGACCCGGACCTCATGACGCGCATCGCGCTATTCCTGCCGAACTGGATCGGCGACGTGGTGATGGCCACGCCGGCGGTGCGGGCCGTCCGCGGGGCGTTCCCCGCCGCGGAACTGGTCGCGGTGTGCAAGCCCTACGTCGCGGACGTGCTCGCGGGCGCGCCGTGGTTCGCCGAGACGGTTCTCGCGGACAAGCGCGGCCCGCGCGAGCGCCGGTTCCTCGCGGTGGCCCGCCGGCTCCGGGCGAAGCCGCTCGACGCCGCCCTGCTCTTCCCCAACTCGCTCCGCACGGCCGCGCTCGCGTACCTCGGCGGGGCGAAGCGTATCGTCGGCTTCTCACGGTACTGTCGCGGACCGCTGCTCACCGACAAGCTGTACGCGAAGACCGACGCCCGCGGCCGGTTCGTGCCGTCTCCGGTGATCGACGACTACAACCGACTCGCGCGGGCGCTCGGCGCGGGCGACCCCGGCCACCGGATGGAGTTGTTCACCGAGCCCGCGGACGAGGCCGCCGCCGGTGCCGTGTGGCAGCGGTTCGGGCTGCACCGCTACCCGCGCGTGGTGCTGCTCAACCCCGGCGCGGCGTTCGGCGCGGCGAAGCACTGGGGCTGCGACCACTTCGCCGAACTCGCCCGCGCGCTCACGACCCGCCTCGGGTGCGGCGTGCTGGTCGTGTGCGGACCCGCCGAGCGCGAAATGGCCCGGCGCATCGCCGAGGAGAGCCGGTCGCCGCACGTCTTCTCGCTCGCCGACGGCGCGCTGTCGCTCGGGCTGACGAAGGCGGTCGTGCGCCGGGCCGACCTGCTGGTGACGACCGACAGCGGCCCGCGGCACTTCGCGGCGGCGTTCGGCCGGCCGGTGGTGGCGCTGTTCGGCCCCACTCACATCGAGTGGACCGAGACGTATTTCACGAAAGAAGTTTGCTTGCAGAAGAAACTCGCGTGCGGGCCGTGCCAACAACGAATGTGCCCACTGGGGCACCACCGGTGTATGCGCGAGCTCTCGCCGATCGACGTGTTCGCCGCGGCCGAACGGTTGCTCTGGCGGTTCCCGCTCTCGCCCGGCGCAGAGGTGTCGCGTGCAGCCTGACGTACTCACAACGGCCCCGGTCGCCCCGCGCCCCGAACCGCGGCTCCGTGAATCACAGATCGTGTTCGCCCCGGGCGAGCCGGGCGGCACCTTGACCGTGGACCCGGCCTTCGAGGAACTGTTCGCCCTCGCCGGGCTGACGACCGCGGCCGCGTTCCTCGGCCTGCCCGGCGAGGTAGTAACCGGCCACCCGGACCGGAACGTAACGCGCGTCGTGCTGCCCGGCACGGACCGGGCGTTCTATCTGAAGCGCCAGCACGTCGTCGGGTGGCGCGAGAAGTGGCGGAACCGGCGCGCCGGGTTCGGCTGGGTGTCGCGGTGCGGGCGCGAGGCGGACCTGCTCCAGCGGCTCCGGGCGGCCGGGTTGCCGGCACCGCGGTGGGCCGCGTTCGGCACCCACGGGAGCCGGGCCTTCCTGCTGCTGGAAGAGGTGCCCGGGGCGGTCGAGCTCCGGCGGCTGCTGAGCGACAACGAACTGTCACCGACCGACCGGCGGCACATCGCCGAGAACATCGGGCGGGCGGTCGCGGCGGTCCACGCGGCCGGGTTCACGACGCCCGACCTGACCGCGAAGCACGTGCTGGTTCACCCGAAGTCCCTCGCGGTCACGTTCCTCGACTGGCAGTCGGCGGTGCGAACC
>JAFKJJ010000347.1 GCA_017306025.1 Planctomycetota bacterium | reverse complement strand
ACCGAGACCACATACGACTCGCGCGCGACGTTCGTGTGCCAGTCGTTTTCGGGCTCCGCGTCGTCATTGAGCGAGTAGACGGGTGCGGCCCGCGGGCGCGGGCCGACGAGCCACGCCCCGCACCACGGACAGCAGTTGGCGACCGGCTCCGACGTCTCGCCGCACCGGCGGCAGAACACCGGTTCCGGTTGCGGCTCCGGATGCACGATCGGGATCGCGTCCGATTCAGTGGGGTCGGTGCCCCACTCCACCGGAACCGGTTCGTTCGCTTCGGTGTGGTCGCGGTCGTCGGGTGGCATTGGCGGGGCGATGTGGGAACTTTGGTGCGAGTTCAGGCGCACAGAAATTGTACCAGCGCGATCCCCGGCCGCGCCACTCTTTCCGCCCGCCCGGCGCAAACAAAACGAATCGCGCCGCTGTTTGAATTTCGCACACTTACTTGCCGAGCCGACTGTCATCTTGGCACCCCGGCCGATCACGCGCCGGATCAGGAACGAATTCCGGCTTGCGGCGTAGTTCCTTGATTTTCAAGCGATTCGGGCGGCCGCACACGTCCCGTTGTTAGTGTGAGCCGGATTGGCACGCGGATTGAATATGAATCGTGCGGCCGTCTCACGGTGGGAAACCGGAATCCATTTCCCGTGGCTGCCCTCCACAGATGAGAGGGGCGGGAAATGGCCCGCCGAGACATCACGCAAGCAACGAGGTGAATTATGACGCGGAACCGCCGCCACCCGTTCGGGGTGCTGTTGAACGAGATGACCGCCGTCGGTGACGAGTTCGCTCACCTGTTCGGCCGCCTGTCGGGTCAACCGGGACAGCCAGAGGCCGCCACGTTCCCGCTGAACGTGTGGCAGGACGAGAACGCGATTTACGTCGAGGGGGATCTGCCGGGCGTTGACCGCGCGACGCTGGAAGTGACGGTAACGGAAGGGGACAAGCTCGCGATCCACGCGCAGCGCCCGGCGCCGGAGAAGGTCGAAGGGGTGACGTGGCTGCGGCGGGAACGCGCGAGCGGCCGCTTCTCCCGCGTGCTGGCCCTGCCGTTCCCGGTCGATTCGGAGAAGGTCGAGGCGACGTACACCAACGGGGTGCTGAAGGTGACGCTGCCGAAGATCGCCGCGGTCAAGCCGCGCACCATCCCGGTGAAGGTCAGCGAGTAATTCGGATCGGACGACGGACGGAAACGGCCCGCACGACCGAGTCGTGCGGGCCGTGCGTTCTGGGGGCGCTCATTTCTTCGGCGGCGCGTGCGTGAACGTGTAGACGATGCTCCACTTCATTTCTTCGCCCGGTTTGAGGTCGATTGCCATATACGGCTCGGGGCAGATCGTCGTCCGGATGCCCCACACGTTGAATTTCGCGAACGGGTAACTGTGTTCAACCTTCACGACCACTCCGCTCGGCGCGTGTCGCATTTCGAAGGCGCGGTGTTTCTCGTCTTTGGCATCGAAGCCCGTTAAACCGGCCATCACAAAGTCCCCGACCGGCAGCTTGTCCTTGAAGCGGAATTCCTTGTCCTTCAGTTCGACCAAGTCCCCGAACTTCCCCTTCGGGTCTTGTGCTTTCACGGCACACGGGAACACAAACGAGTAGTTCGGCCCGATCGCGTCGCCGTCCACGTTGAAGAAGTTGTGGTTGTAGAAGTCGGTGACGATCCGCTTTTCGCCCGTGTTCGTCAGGACGTGAGAAATCTGAATCGACGACTTTTTGCCGTTGAGCGACACCGCCTTCCAGTAGCTGTACCCGTATCCGTTCGCCTTCTGCTGCGTTTCCCAGATCAGAACCTGGGTGCCCTTGTACGCTTCACCCCCGCTCTCGATTTCGCGTCGCCTCTGCTTCCACTCCAGCGGTTTCACGACCTTGTACTTCTTCGCGAAACTGTACTTCTCCTCCTTCGGCTTCTCCAGTTCGCCGACGCCGATCTTCAGGAACGTCTCGCCCGCCTTCGCGGCGTCGTAACCGAGCGGCGCGGTGATCCCGAACTCTTCGCACGGCCCGACGATGTCGTCGTGGTTGGTCGGGTCGTGTTTGTCCTTCCAGGGGCCGAAGATCGTGTGCCCGGCGAACTCGACGTGTCCGAACACGCCCGCGTGGTCGAACCGCGTGCCGCGATAGAACCCTTTTGCCGCGTCGGTCTCGTACAGCGCGAACTTCAACCCGTCGTTTTTCAGGACGACGTGCGGGTAGTCGGCGGCGGGGGCCGGCGAAACCGCGAACACCGCGGCGAGGGTGATGGTGAGACGCATCGGGGTTCCTCCGGAGGTACTGCGAGTGTACCGCGCCGGCCGGGGGCGGAACATCTGCCTTCCGCGCCCGCGGGCCGTACTCTATCATCCACACGTTCCTTTCGATTCCAGGGGTTCCGCATGTTCGCACGCCGCGACTACATCCGCGATTACATGATGATCCCGCCGGGTACCGGCGAGGCCGCGGTCGTCAACGTGATCGTCGAGATCCCCAAGGGTCGGCGCAACAAGTTCGAGGTGGACAAGGTCACCGGGCTCATCAAGCTCGACCGCTACCTCTACAGTTCCGCGGTGTACCCCGGGGACTACGGGTTCATTCCGCAGACGCTCGCCGAAGACCACGACCCGCTCGACGCGCTCGTAATGGTCAACGAGCCGACGTTCGCCGGGTGCCTGATCGAGGCCCGCGTGGTCGGCATTTTCCGCATGAAAGACAAGGGGCTGAACGACTTCAAGGTGCTGGCCGTGCCGCACAAGGACCCGCTCTTCTCCCACATCAAGAAGCTCGAAGACGTGCCGGTCCACTTCGTCCGCGAGGTGGAGTTCTTCTTCACCACGTACAAGCAGTTGGAAGGGGTAACGATCGAGCCGTTGGGGTGGGCGTCGAGCGAGGAGGGGACGGCCGAGGTGCGGTCATCGGTGGACCGGTTCCGGTCGTCGCTGGGGAGCGTACACGGTTAGCGGCGCGAATTGTGCATACGTGCGGACTTGCGCCCGTTTTCCGGCGTGGCGCGATCGAAAGTACGGCGCCGCGGGTGTGGTTTGTCCTTGCGGGTGCCATTGAACGACCTGAGAATCCCGCCAACGGGCCGCGCCGGGCCACGTTTTCAGCGGTATCTTTGACGCGCCGGTTGCGCCCCGCGGCCGGGGACGGTTAGACCAGGAGGAGGAGATGTCGCAGTCGTCCAATTCGAAGGTTCATCGTGCGCCCCGGCTGTCGGTCGAGTGCCTGGAAGACCGCATCACCCCGGTATTCCTCACGCAGCCCCAGGCCCTCACCGGGGGGCTCCCCGGGTTTAGCACGGTCAACGGCGTCTCTCAAAACACCGGCGGATTGAGCATTGCGGCCGGCGACCTGTACCCGGATAACGTCCCCAACCAGGCCGGCGCTTTTGTCGAGAACGAATTTGTGGTCGGCTTCGGTCCCGGCCCCGAATCCCAGGTTGGGATCTTCGGACGGGACGGCAAGTTGCGCGGGTCCTTCACCCCGTTCCCGGGCTTCACCGGCGGGGTGAACGTAGCCGTCGGAGACGTGTTGGGCGACAGCCGGGCGGAGATCATCGTCACGCCCGCGTCCAATGCCCTGCCGATCGTGGCCGTTTTCACCCCCCAGGGGCGGTTGCTCAGTGCGTTCATGGTCATGACCCCGCTCTATACAGGCGGGCTGAACGTGGCGGTCGGCAACGTGTTGGGCGGGATCGGGGCCGGCGGGTACAACGGCGGGTTCACGCGCGAGGAACAGGACGCGTACCAGAGCCTGTTCGGGGTGAACGTGAGCAACCAGTTCAAACAAGAAATCATCGTCGGCACGTCCACCCTGTCGTCCCGCGTGGTCGTCACCGACGGGGTCGGGAACGTGCAGCGTGACTTCTTCGCCTTCGACCCGCTGTACAACGGCGGGGTGACGCTGACGGCGGCCAGCGTGGACAAGCGCCGCGACCCCGGGTTCACCTTCCAGGCCGGCCAGGAGGACACCGCCTCCTACGACGAGATCATCGTCGGGGCGGCGTCGCAGGCCCCGCTGGTCCGCGTCTACGACGTCTGGCAGGGCGGGGCGAACCTGACGCAGAACTTCTTCGCTTTCCCCGCCACGATCGGGATGGGGGTGAACGTCGCGGCCGGCCCGAGCGACTTCATCCGCGGGGCCGAGATCTACGTCAACCTGCTCGGTACGTCGATAATCCGCACCTTTGACGGCGAGACGCAGGAGCAACTCGCCCAGACCCAGGTCTTCCCGCCGCAGTACTCGCACGGCCTCAACATGGCCACCGGGTTCTTCTCGAACACCACCGCGTTCCCGGCCGGTACGACCGTACCCCCGTCCGGCTTCTACGACCCGACCGACGACAGTACGTTCTTCAACAACTTCGGCGTCGACAACCCGGACTTCCTCATCCAGGACCTCGTCGTGGTCTCCGCCGACGGCCCCTTTTTCCAGCAGCCGCGGCTCTACACCGGCGGCCTCAACCCGGCGCCGCTCAACGGCCCCTGACCGCGTCCGATCGACCGCACGCCCCCGGCCGCCGGCTCACCCCGGCGGCCGGTTCGTTTCCGCCGCCCGCAACTCGTCCCGCACGCGCATCAGGATCTGGCCGAGGCGGTTCTTGCCGCTCCCGTCCCCGCCGTCGCCCCAGTACGAATCGTTCTCGGTGTGCTCGACCAGTTTCGCGTCGCCGGTGCCGAGTAGGGTCGCCTTGAGGTCCTCGTGCTGGGCGAACTTCGCGCGCACGATCTCCAGCATGATCTGGTCCTTCACGCTCTCCCAGTCGCGGCGCAGGGGCAGTTTCCGCGACCGCCCCACGTTCGCGGCGAGGGCCGGCGTCTTGCACGCCCGGACCGCTTCCTCGTGCTCGGTGCCGGCAAACTTCTGCGCCTGGAAGTAGTGCTCGGAGGTCGGCCACCGCTTCCCCTTGAGGAAGACGGAGTGCCGCGAAAAGTTCGAGAAGCAGCCGTGTTCGCCGGTCGTGGAGTAGAAGTTGATGACCGGCGGGTTCGTTTCGGGCATCGGTCGCTCTCCGGGGCGGGTGTCGAGATGCTACCCCGGAGGAGACACGAGTGGAACGTCAGGGGTTCGTCAGTCCGGCTGTTTGTCCGGGACCTTCTCCGGCGGCTTTTCTGGGGCCTTCTCCGGTGCCTTGGGTGCGGGTCCGCCGCCGCGAATGCGGTCGATCGTTGCCGACGGCTTCTCCAGATCGACGATCACCTCCTGTGGCCAGACGTGCTCGCCGACGTTGGCCGCCTTGTCCACCGCCCGCGCCCGCACCCAGAACTTCCACAGCTTCTCGTCGGGTACTTCCCACGCGTAGCGCCCGGTCTCGCGGGTCAGGGTGTTATCGAGCCGGTACTTCACCTCGTTCCACTTCTCCGCGTCCTTAGACAGCGACCATTCCAGGCTGACCGGCTGCGGCATCAGGTTGGCGTCCGCGGCCTCCCACGTGAATTCGACCAGCGGCCCGCGGACGCCGCCCGGCTTCACCTGTACGCCGGTGATCTTCACGTGCGGTTTCGTCGTATCGACCACCACCAGAACCATCG
This sequence comes from Planctomycetota bacterium, assembly GCA_017306025.1. Lineage (GTDB taxonomy): Bacteria > Planctomycetota > Planctomycetia > Gemmatales > Gemmataceae > Gemmata. Next base: position 967 of record JAFKJJ010000347.1, on the reverse strand, counting down.
GCGGGTCGTCCTTCTTCGGGTCCTCGGCCCTCTTGCCGGCCCCGCTCTCCGGGATGACGTAGAACCCGTAGGTGCCCTCGTGCGCGGCCTTGTAGGGCAGCGACAGCGAGTGCGCCCCCTTGTCGTCGGGCGTGAGCTTCACCGGGTGCCGCTTTACCAGTTCCCACCCGCCCTGATCTTTCAACACGAACAGGTGCGCGGCCTGGACCCCGGACCGGCCCATCCGCTGTACGGTGTAATCGACCTGAAACTCCAGCGCGTTGACGTAGTCGATCCGCGGTTGCGGCAGGACGGCCCCGGTGCCCGCGCCGACCCACCCCGGGCCGCCGACGTTCTTCGGCAGCCCGACCGCGGTGGCCGGGTCGCCCGGTACGCGGACCACGGGAGAAACGCCCTCGTGTCCGGCCCGGTCCTTGGCGGTCACGCGGACCTCGAGCACCTTGCCCGGCGGCATCTTCCACGCGTAACTGTCCGACGGCCGGAGCACCTTGTCGCGGACCGGCGTCCACGCGCGGTCCGTCGGCCACTTGCACTCCAGCGTGACGCTCTGCGGGTCGAGGTTCTCGTCGGTGGCGACCCACTCGACGCCGTTGCCGACCGCGGCCAGTTGTACCCGCGGCGGAACGGTGTCGATGATCGCGCGCATCTCCGGACTGAGTTCGGCCTCCTTCGGCGCCACCGTGCCGTCGTCGTAGCTGTACTGAACGGCGAACTCGTAGTCGCCATCGCGCGGGGCTTCGAACTCGAAGCCCTTCTTGCTACCCCGGAGCTCGTTCAACCCTCCGAGTGACAGCTTCGGCCCCTTCTGGAACGCCCCACGGCTGACCGCGTAGTAGAGCTGGAGGTGGGTCGGCTTGTTGGTGAGCTTGGCGATCGCGTCGGTGTTGATGGGGATGTCGAACTTCCGGTGCGGCCAGTAGTGCGGCTGGAGGCCACCGAACGGCCCGTCCTGGGCCGTACCGGCCGG
>JAFKJJ010000346.1 GCA_017306025.1 Planctomycetota bacterium | reverse complement strand
GTGCGAGCGCGTCGTGAGGAGCGCCGAGAAACTGCTCGGCGGCGAGGTGTACCACTACCACTCGAAAATGGTCCTGAAGGACGCGAAGGTCGGCGGCGCGTGGGCGTGGCACCAGGACTACGGCTACTGGTACCAGAACGGCGTGCTCACGCCGAACCTGACCAGCGTGTTCGTCGCGGTCGACCCTTGCACGAAGGAGAACGGCTGTCTCCAGGTGATCCAGAACTCTCACCACGCGGGCCGCATCAATCACGTGCTCACCGGCGACCAGGCCGGCGCCGACCGCGAGCGCGTCGAGGAGATGTTGAAGCGGCCGGAGCAGTTCCCGCTCGTCTACGTGCTCATGGAACCGGGCGACGCGCTGTTCTTCCACTCGAACCTGTTGCACCGCAGCGACCAGAACAAGAGCGACCGCCCGCGGTGGGCGATGATCTGCTGCTACAACGCGCGGTCGAACGACCCATACAAGGAGTCGCACCACCCGCGGTACACGCCCTTGAACGTGGTCCCCGACGCGGCCATCAAGCAGGTCGGGGTGAAGCGGTTCGCGGACTCGGGCGACGTCGCGTGGCTGGAGGACCGGCGCGACAGCAGCGCGAAGTCGCTGCTGAAGGAGGAGGGCTGAGGCGAGATTCCTGCCATCGCGCGTCGAATGACCTTCGGAGGTGGCTCGTGATGGCACCGACCCCGCGCCGACCGCCGACGGCGGCCGAAGCCTTCTTCCGAACGGGTTTCGGCTGCCTCGGCACGCTCGCTTTCAAGATCGCCCTCGTCGTGATTCTGATTCTCTTCCTCGATTGGCGGCGCCGGGAGAAGGACGCCCAACGGGAGACCGAACGGGCCGCGACGAGCGAAACAGCCGCCCGGCTCGCGGACGCGTTCGCGAAGGACACCGACCCGGACGGGCGGTACGTCCGCAAACCCGAGGGGCCGTTACCGGAAACCGACGCGTGGGGTCGTCCGTTCCGGCTGGCGTACACGCCCGGCCGGCTGTCCGACGGCCTGGAGGTCCGGTCGGCCGGCCCGGACGGGGAGTGGGACACCGCGGACGACGTGGTGGCGCCCCGGACTTCGCCGATCGCCGCCAAGGCGCTCGCACGCGACGCGGCCGGCAACCTGCTTGACGCGGCGAAGGCAAAACTCTGGGGCACGAAGCCGAAGGACGGTGAGAAGAAAGAGACCGAGAAGAAGTGACGGCCACGGGTCGAAGGGGCCGGCGCGACGCGCCGGCCCTTCGCGCTTTCGTATCGGGTCAGCGCCGGTAGCCGCCGTGGACAATCGGGGTGGCGACCCAGTGGACGTGCGGGGCGACGCCGCATCCGCTCGAATGACAGCCCGGCGTGACGAAGGCCAGCGGGTTCTTTCCGCCGGTCGGTCGGTTCGCGTCGGTCGGTGCGGCGCCCCGCGCCAGGCCGGAATCGACACGGTTCAGCCGGAGGTAGTGTTGCCAGAGCGGGTTCGTGTACCCCGGCGCCACGGCGTCCCACGACCGGTCGGTGTCGGAACCGGCCCCGGGTACGAGCGCGGCGTTCGTTGAAGAATTGCCGAAGCGATAGCTGTTGTAATTCGGCCCGATGGCCAGTGAGTCGAACACCCCGCCCTGGCCCCACTTCGATTCCGACCCGAACGAGAGCACGTATTCGGGTCGGTACGCCCAGCCCCGCTTCGCACGCTGCGCCGGCGAGAAGTACACCGGCGAGTAGAGCTCCCCGCGCTCCTCCAGCGGGTAGTCCCAGTGGCCCGGAACGAACGCGAAGCCGGTTTCGGTCTGCACGTACTGCCCCTGTTGCCAGATCATGGTGCCGGACCCGGCCGGCCAGTAGCCGGGTTGCCACTCGAACTTCCCGCCCTTGTGGAGCCACACCCCCGGAACCCACATCGCGTTCGGGTTACCGGTCGGTGCGGTCGGCGCTTCCTCTTTGGGGGCGGGGGGCTCGGGAAGATTTGTGGGCAGGGGCTTGTTGTCGGCCGGGCGCCAGTACCCGGGGAAGTACGTCCACTGTTGTTTCACGTCCTTCCAGCGGCCCGGTTCCCACGCGCGCTCCGGCGGGGCGTTGCGGTACAGCCCGCACACCCAGACGAAGTCGGTCCGGTCCGCGTCCCACTGCCAGTAACCCGGGACCCACCGCACGTTCGCCCCTTCGGGCCTCGGCAGGGGCGGAACCTCGTTCACCGGTGCGGGCGGCGCCTTCGGGGCGGTGATGCCCTTTCCGCGAACCTGCGCGCCGGGCTCGGCGAAACCCTCGTGGATCGGCCCCCGTTCCACCAGCACGACGCGGTTGTCGGCCCCGTCGGACTTGCTCGCGGGCCTCGGCGGCGGGGGCGGCAGCGGTAAGGGGATCGGGTCTTGCGCGCGGACGAAAGTGCTCAGCGCGAGCGCGGCGAAAAGGGCCGCCGCCCGCGCGGGCTTGAAGTGGGACATGCGGCAACTCCTGCGCGGAGGGCACGCGGGCTCCGTCGTGCCGTCAGCGGAGTACCGGACCGGGTTCCGCGACCTTACACGGGCTCCGGGTCGCGGAACTTCACTCCCACGCCCTCCGCGATCTTAAGAACGCGTTCGCGGGCGATACTTGCGGCGGAATCGGGATTTTCGTGACACGTATAAAGTTCGATCGTCACCCAGCCGTCGTAGCCCACCTCCTTGAGTGCCGCGAGCGTGGCGCCGAAGTCGATCGCGCCCTCGCCGGGGATCAGGTGGTGGTGAACGCGCGTCGCCGCGATGTCTTCCAGGTGAACGTGCCGGATCAACTTCGCCAACCGTCTGATAGTTTCCGGCGGAGCATCCTTCACGCAGTACGAGTGCCCGATGTCGAAGTTGAGGCCCAGGTACGGCGAAGAAATCTTCGACGCGAACTCCAGGTACTGGTCCGCGGTCTCGATGAGCAGGTCGGGCTCGGGTTCGACGAGGAGCAGCACCTGTTCCTTCTCCGCGTGCTCCACGACCGGCTTGAGCATTTCGACGAAGAGCTTCAGGCACTCGGACCACGACCGACCTTCGAGCGGTCCGCCGGGTTCCGTGGTGATGCACTTCGCGCCCAGTTCCTTCGCGAGCGTCAGGGCGCGTTTCGTGTGGTCGACGCGGACGCGGCGGTAGTTGGCGTCCGGCTCGATCCACGACGGGTGCCAGTACTTCTGGCGGTGGTCGTTGACCGCGTGCATCATGAACGCATTCACGTTCGAAATCGCGAGCCGGTTCTTGGTCAGGGCTTCGCGGATGGCCAACTTCTGCTCGGGGAGCAGGTACGCGGGCCACGCGTGCGGCACGTCGGCCATGATCTCGACGCCGCGGTAGCCGATCGCGGCCAACCGCGTCACCGCGTCGGCGAACGAGTAGTTGAGGTAGGCGTTGGTGGAGAAGGCCAGTTGCATGAGGTAGCCCGAAGAGGACTAACCACAGAGACACAGAGGCACAGAGAAGACAGAACAGAGTTTTTGAAGAACTCTTCTCTCTTGTCCTCTCTGTGCCTCTGTGTCTCTGTGGTTAGCATGCCTTGTTGAGATATTCTTCCAGCATCAGGAACTGCTTGCCGAAGTCGTGTTCGTTCACGCCCACGGGGCTCTTGAAGAAGCACGCGAGCTGCGGCATGGGGCCGCTCTCGCCCCGGCGCTGTGCGAACGCCGCGAGTCGCACGAGGTCGATCACCAGCGGGGCCGCGAGCAGCGAATCGCACCCCTGCCACGTGAACTGCAACATCATCTTCGTGCCGAGGAAGCCCTCGAAGTGGATGTGGTCCCACGCGGTCTTCCAGTCGTCCAGCGACTCGATGAACTCGATCGACACCAGCGACTGCGGCTTGTAGCCGAGCATCGCGGCCAGTAGCGCGTCCTTGCTCTGCACCTTGCTGGACTTGTTCTGCGGGTCGTTCAACACCTGCCCGTCGCGGTTGCCGAGGATGTTGTGCCCGACCCAGCTCAGGACGCGCAGGTTCCGCCGCGCGAACAGCGGGGCCAGTACCGACTTCACCAGCGTCTCGCCGGTCTTCAGGTCCTGCCCCGCGTGCGGCACGCCGCGCTTGCGGGCGAGTTCCTCCAGCGCCGGGAGCGTCGCGCCGCGGCTCGGCGTCATGTTCACGTAGGCGAGGCCCGCGTCGATTGCCGCGAACGCGTAGATGCTGCTCGTCGGCAGCGCCGCCGGGGCGGAACGGTCGAGCGCGGGGAGCAGCCGTTCGAGCGACTTCTGCTCCTCGGTCACCTCGAACGGCGGTTCGGTCGAGGCCGCGTTCACGACGACGACCTGGTCGAGACCGTTGGCGGTCTTGAACGCCTTCAGGTCGGTCTGGATCGCGTCGACCGCCTCGCGCGGGGTACGGGCCTGCCGCATGTCGGGCCGGTCCGCCAGCGCCGAGATCGCGGCGTTCGGCCTGTACACGACGCCCGGCCGGATGTTCACGGACCACGTTTCGAGGTCGGCCGCGCACGCCGCGAGCGTCCGCTCGTCGAACACGTTCGACCGCTCGTGCAACTCACGCGCGCCGGTGAGGAAGTTTCCCTGTCGGATGTCGTGGCCGCCGAGCGTGAAGGCGCTGGGTTCGTCGAAGTCGTGCCCGGCGAACGGGGGCAGGGCGGTGACCATTCCGGTCGTCGAGGTCAGCCCGCGGGCCAGCGCCGACAGGCCGAGGGCGGTCGTACTGGCGACGCCCCCGCACGCCCCGATCAACCACAATCCGACGCGGCGCTGGGCCATGACCACGGTGTCCGTCATGAGAGGTAGGCAGAGTCAGGTGGGTAACGTGTAGTGTACCCGAATTGTCCGGCGGCGTCCCTGCGGGGTCAAGCGAGTGAGAAGGGTACCGCAGAACGGCACCGATCTTACGCCGTTGCAATCGCTTGGTCACCGGTTGACCGCGCCTGCGCCCCGGTTGGCCGCGCCAGCTCACGGGCGGCCCAATACCCCACCAGCCCGAGCACCGGCACGGCCACCTGAACCGCGACCGGCCACCCGGCCGCGATCTGACTTTTCGCGAGCGGCGTGGTGACGGCCAGCGCCACCCACGCGAGCGCGAACAGGCCGAGCCACACGTCGCGCGAATCCGGAAACTGCTCCCACAACACGACGGCCGCGGCGATGAGGAGCGCCCACTCGTAAACGAGCGCGTGCGGAGACGCCCACAACGACAGGAACACGGCGACCGGAAACATCGTTACAACCGGCGCGCCGGTCTTCTGCTTCACGCGCCACGCGGTGGCAACGCCCGCGAGCGAGCACAGCGCCGCGAGCGGCCAATACGCTTCCGGCACGCCCGGGAGGAGCAGCGCGAAGAACGCCTTGGGGTTCACGACGTTCCACATCCCGAACTCGGCAAAGCCCGCGTTCGCGCGAAGCGTTTCGACGAACGCCCGCGACCCGTCCGGCACCACGACCCACGACACCGCGGCCAGAACGCAACCCGTCACGAACACGCCGAGCCAGGCGCGGAAGTAACGCCGCGGCTGGAACGCCCACCACACGAACAGCCCGAGCAGGAGCTGCGGCTTGAACCACAACAGCCCCGCGACGAGCCCCGCGGCGAACCTGCGTTCGTGACCCAGCAACCGGTACACGCCGGCGAAGATCGCGAGGCTGATGAACGTGTTCTGCCCGAAACTGATCGTCGCGAACACGGGGTAGAAGGTGAGCGACCAGAGGAACGCGGCCCGGGGCCGCTCCGGCTTCAGCAGGGCGACCGCCAGCGCGAGAAGGGCGAAACTCACGGTCGCCCAGATCGCAAAACTGACCGTGTACGGCAGGCCGGCGGTGGGAACGTAGAGCAGGGCGTAGAACGGCGGGTTGCGGTACGCCTCGAACCCGTTCCAGTCCCAGCCGAGGAGGTGCTGCTGGTACTTCTCGTCGTTGAGTTCGTTGTAGTTGTAAAGCCGGTACGATTCGCCATCGCGGATGAGGCGCGCCGCGTGGTAGAACGCGAGGTGATCGACGCCCAGCGGCTTGCCCGCGATGTCGGTCTTTCCGTTCTTGAGGACGATGCCGCCGAGCCACACGACCCACGGCACGCACCCGGCCGCGACTGCGATCCACAGGCGCGCCCGAATCCAGTTCGCGACGTCGGCGTAGCTCATCGCGACTCCAGTACGTCGCGCACGAGCGCCTCGGGCACGTCGTCGAACAGCTTCACCGCGCCGAGGCGCGTCGGGAGGATGAACCGCATCTGCCCGCCGACCGCTTTCTTGTCGCGCTTCATGACCGAGATGAGGTCGTCCGTCGCGAACTCGGCCTGGGGCGAAGTGGGGAGCCAGAGCGCTTCGAGCAATTTCGTTTGCCGTTGAACGAAGTCCGCGCCGACGAGGCCCTTCTTGTGTGCGAGCCGCGCGGCGTCCGTCATCCCGATCGCGACCGCCTCGCCGTGCAGGAGCGCGCCGTAGCCCCCGCACGTCTCGTAGGCGTGCGCGAACGTGTGCCCGTAGTTCAGCACCGCCCGCAGGCCGGTTAGCTCGTGCTCGTCTCGCTCAACGACGTCGGCTTTCAATCGTCAGCAGCGCGAAACGACCTG
>JAFKJJ010000345.1 GCA_017306025.1 Planctomycetota bacterium | reverse complement strand
CCCCACGACCAAGCCACGCGCTCGAACCGCGACCGTTACTCTTCACCCGGACTTGGTATCACTCCGCGACCAGGTGTCTTTAGAATCCGCCTGTGGTCCGGTCACTCCGTGACCGGATTCCGAAGACGAAGACATCCGGTCACGGAGTGACCGGACCACAACAGCCGGTTACCGCCGCGGAGGCGCGGCCCTGGGCGGGGCGGGGTACCAGCCGATCAGTTTCCAGCCGTTCCAGCCCTCGTCGCGGCGATTCTCGTCGAGCGTGAGCACGGTCCGCGCGTCCCTCCCGCGCGCGTCGCACGCGATCAGTGACAGTCGGGTCCTGTCGGCGTCGCCCGACACCAACAGGTAAGCGAGGGACCTCCCGTCCGGCGCCCACGCCACCCCGGCCGGCCGGCCGCCGTCCTCGTGGGGCGTGCCCTCCGTGACCTCTCCGGTGCGGACGTCGACCACGCGAACCGCGGTCACGCCGCCGGGAACTTTACCCGGCCCCCGCGGGGCAATACCGAGACAGGCGACGAACCGCCCATCGGGCGACAGCTCGGCCGTCCCCTGGTCCAATCCGACGGAGGCCAGCGGTTCCGGGGCGCCGCCCCAGAACGGCACCTTCGACAGCTCCACGCTCTTCGAGAAAATGCGCCGCGCGAGCAGCCACTCGCCGTCGGGCGAGACCCCGCACAGCATCTGCTTCGGGTCGATGTGGGGTGAAGCGTTGCGCCCCTCCAGACTCGTCGTCTTCTTCGTCTCCGCGTCGAACAGGTAATGCAGCACGTACGACTTCATCGTCATCGGTTCCACCTTGATGACGCGCCGGCCCCCCGGGAGCCAGTGGAACCACCCGGACGGGGTGAGCGGAATGTCGGTCGCGACGACGTCTCCCGTGCCGCCGACGTCCCGGAGGTGGAGCGTACAGCCGCGGAGCCAGAGCGGACCTTCTTCGGGCTTGGTCCACGGTTTGCCACCCTTTCCGGCGAACATGATCGTCTTCCCGTCGTCGGAGAAGCCGATGAAGTGGCCGGGCGAGGCGACCTCCCGGACCTTCCGTCCGTCGAGGTCGAAGCCGGTAACCGTGCCGCCCTTCGGGTCGTACTTCCAGATCAGGCCGCGGCGCAGGTCGAGGTGGGCGGCGCGCGCGTCGATCGTCTTCACCTTCGTACCGTTCGGCTTGTACCCGACGAGTTCGTTGCTTTTCGCGTGCTCCAGCCAGATCAGGCCGGGGTCGGGACCGTCCCGCGGCACCGGGGCGGCGGTGGTCTCGTCCCCGCGCCGGCCGCCGAACGCGAGGAGCACCGCCAGCACGGCGAGGGCCGCGCCCACTTTCAGGGTCGTCAGTAGCGTCATCGCCATCCCCTCCCGAACGAGCGCGCGCACCCGCGCGCCCGGCGGCACCTTCCCGGTCGCGGCCGCGGTGGTCGCCGCGTGGAGGACCGGCGGCACCGCCCCGACGGCCACGGCCGCCACCGGCGACACCCCGCGCGCCGTCAGCCGCGCCGCCAACTTCTTCCGCGCCGCCGCCAGCCGGCTGCTGAGCGTCCCCTCGGCGACGCGCAGTTTCTGCGCGGCCTCCTTCCGGCTCAGCCCTTGCAACTCGCACAGCACCACCGCCGCACGTTGCGCGGCCGGGAGCGCGGCGACCTCTTCGTCCAGAACGCCGGCCGCGTCGTCCGGAAGCTCCGGCGCGGCGGCCCTTTCCGGAACGGTGTCGGTGAGGGTTTCGCGCTTCCGTCGGCGGCCGAGCATGTGGCGGGCCCTCGATGCGACGTTCACGGCGACCCCGTACAGCCACGGCCCGAGCGGGTGCGTGCCGTCGAGCGCGTGCGCCTTCCGCGCCAGCACCACGAACGCCGCCTGGAACGCGTCGTCGGCGAGGTGCGCGTCGGGGACGATCCGCCGGCAGGCGGCCAGCACGAGCCGGCCGTAGCGTGTCACCAGCCGGGCGAACGCCTCGTCGTCGCGGTCGAGCGCGAACCGGCGGAGCAGTTCGGCGTCGGTGTCGGGCGGTAGAAGTTGGCGGGCGGTAGAAAACCCGCCGAGGTTCGCCGTGGCCATACCGGTCCTCGCGTGCCTCCCAATACTCTCACGATCGGGGGCCGCGCGTCGGCGGAAAAAGGGAAGTGCGCCCGCGGGCACGGGAACGGTGGCCTTCTGTCGCCGGCCCCTGTCAACGGATTTCAATAGACGTCGAAGTGAATGAACGACTTGCGCAGAAGCGAGTTCGCGTCCCGTGATGCCTTACAGCGGTTGCCTGCTGCCGGCCCCGGCCCCCGGTCCACCGTCGGCAGTCACGGGTATCCGAGTACGTACCGATTGCTGGCGCTGAGGTTCTTCGTGGCGGGTTTGAGTTGGGCCTGTACCGGCGCCGGCGCTCGATGCGGGCGCGGGTGCGGTAACGCGGGGCCGTTACCCAACTGGGTCCGGAGACCCGGGCGGGTAACCCGGTGGGTGGTGCAAGCTCGTCATCAACGCCGCACGCGGCACCCACAAGCGGCACGACCTGGGGCGTTCAGAATCCGTTGAACGCCCGGCAACACGACGCATTCACCGCGACCTCGTTCAGTTCAGGAACTTCGCGAGCAGCAGCCCCAGCGCGGCCATCGCCACGACCCCGCCGACGATGAGCGCCCACGGCTTTTTCTGGGCCGCGGTCCCCGGCGCATCGGCCTCGCCCTCGAACGGGTTCGTCGCGAGGAACGGGTTGGACCGCTTGGCCGGCGGCGTGAGCGGCCCCGGGGGAGTTTCCACCCCGGCCTGCGACGGCGGAAGCGGGGCGGGCAGCGGGGCCAAGCCGGGTCGGGAGCCCGGTTTGGTCGTGGGAAACGGCGCGGGCTGGGCGCCCGGGCGGGGCGAGGCGGTCGAGGAACCCCACGGCGAAGCGTTCGGCGTGCCGAACGGGTTGACCGAGGGCGGTGAGGCCGTCAGCACCGCAGCCGCCTTCGACCCGCCGACCGTGGCCGCGGCCGCACTCGCGACCGGTTCGGCCACCGACGCGCCCTCGGCCTCGTCCACGGCCATCCCTTCCATCGCGGCCGGGCTCAAGACCGGCATTTCTTCGGCCGCGGGCAGTTGTACCGGCCCGGTGAGGTACTGTTCGAGTTCCGCGGCCACCTGCGCCGGCGTCTGGTACCGCGCCTTCGGGTCCTTAGCCATCATCTTTCCGATGACGACGGCCAGCCCCTCGGGCACCTCCGGCCGGATCTGGCGGATCGGGGTCGGGTCCTTCGTGCGGTGCCACAGGAGCTTCTGCGACACCGTGCCGGTCGGGAACGGCGGGTGTCCGGCCAGCAAGAAGTAGAAGGTGGCCCCCAGGGCATAGATGTCGGCCCGGATGTCGACCGAGTGGCTGTTGGCGACCTGTTCGGGCGCGACGTAGTCGGCCGTGCCCAAGACGATCTTGTCGTCGTACTTGACGGTGAGCTGGTCGCTGTGGTCGTTGATGAACCGCGCGAGCCCCATGTCGAGGATGCGGGCGACGCCCTTGCGGTCGATCAGGACGTTACCGGGCTTGATGTCGCGGTGGATCAGGTGGTTGCGGAACGCGTAGTCGAGGCCCAGGGCGGTCTGACGAACGTAGCTGGTCGCGCGGGCGATGTCCAGCGCGCCGAACTTCTTCACCACGTCCAGCAGGTTCGGCCCGTCCACGTAGTCCATCACGATGAAGTGGAGGTTGCCGTCCTGGTCGATGTCGTGGGTGCGGACGATGTTCGGGTGATCGAGGCTGCCGGCGGCGCGGGCCTCGCGGTAGAACCGGCCGAGCGCCGCGGGCTGGTCGGCCTTGGCCGGCGGCAGCACCTTCACCGCGACCCGGCGCTTCATGAACATGTGCTCGCAGAGGAACACCTGCCCCATGCCGCCGACGCCCACGCGCTCCAGGAGCTTGAACTTGCCGATGGTGAACCCGCGCCACTTGCCCAGCAGGAACTGCTCGGACTGGAAATACGTGACGATGCCGTCGCGGACGAGTTCGTCGGCGAACTCGCGGACGTCGGCCGGCAGCCCGCGGGTGAGTTGCCTCCGCTGGAGGTAGGCGGACAGCTTCTGCTCTTCAACCATGCCGCTTTTGCGCATCAGTTGGAGCAGTTCTTCGACCGAGGAGGGTACGGACATCGATCACCGTGCGAAAGCGGGGACACGGGCGCTCCCGGCCCGGCGATTCCTTCGGGCGGGAGCGTGGATTCCGCGCAACCCTAGAACAAGTTCAGGCCGCACGCAAATCGCTGGCAGTGGGCGGTGAGCAGCAGACAGTGGGCAGAGAAGAAAAGCAGCAACTTCTGTCTTCTCTGCCCACTGTCTGCTGCTCACCGCCCACTTCTCAGGCCCGGGAGCCGAAGTACCCCGCGACGGCCGCAATCACGACGCCCTCCCACACCTTCAGCGCCTCCAGGTTCTTGTCCGGGATGCCCGGGAGCACCAGGAATTGCAGAATCGTCTCGATGAAGAGGAGGAGCATCGCGATCACGCCCACCCAGGCGCGGAGGGTCATGAAGAACTCGCTGCGACGGCCCAGGACGAACCGCAGGAACAGGGCGATACCGAACCCGCACGCGAGGCACCCCAGGAGCACCGGCCACTGGCCGATCTCGGCCGAACTGGGCGTCAGCCGCGTCGCGGCCAGCGCCGGGTCCTTGAACACCGCGTACGCGACCACCGCCGCGCTGCCGCCGACGAACAGCAGTTTCATCAGCCACGGCAGCAGGTGCTGTCGGACCTCCTGGAGCGGGTGTGATGCGAACGCCATGAACACCAGCGTCAGCAGGAAGAAGTGACCGAGCGGGGCCTTGACCTCGGTCTCCGGCGGGTAGAGCAGCACGATCCAGAAGAACGAGCAAATGAGGACCGACAGGAACCCCCGGACCGATCCGGACGGCAGTCCGAACGTCGGGTATTCCTGAAAGTGCCCGTTCGCGGCTGGGACGGTCGCCATTCGCCTGCTCCGTTGGAGAGAGTCTTCGGTGTTCGTATAAAGCTATTCGAACGGCCGCACGTAACCTTTCCCTTTACAGGGTCTTTCCATTGTAGCGGCCTTGACGGCCCGTTCCGGCCGCGTAGCATGACTGTCTTCCGACCGAGCGGGCGGAAACTTTCCACAGCAACACGCTGTGGTCGAATTGAAGCAACGCCGCCACAGCGCAACAGAACCGGCTTCTGATTCTCTCTTCCACGGCGCTGTAGCCGTGGCCGAATTGAACTCTTAGGTCGGCCCGACACGGATTCTTGCAATGTCTACGACTTTCGCAAACGCGGCGACCGCCGAGCAGAAGTGGGTGCTGATCGACGCGACCGATCTGGTCGTCGGCCGGCTCGCCGTCACCGTCTCGAACGTGCTCCGGGGCAAGCACAAGCCGGAGTACACGCCGCACTGTGACACCGGCGACTTCGTCATCGTGATTAACGCCGAGAAGGTGCAGTTCACGGGCAAGAAGTGGGAGCAGAAGGAGTACCAGGACTACTCCCACTACGCCGGCGGCCAGAAGATCACCCCGGCCAAAGAGATGCTCGAAAAGAAGCCGGAAGAGATCATCCGCCGGGCGGTCAAGCGGATGATGCCCCGCGGCCCCCTCGGCTACAAGCAACTGGCGAAGCTGAAGATCTTCGCCGGCAACCAGCACCCGCACCAGGCCCAACAGCCCACCGAACTGAAACTGAAATAGGTAGAGCAACAGAAAACAGAGTCACAGAGGACAGAAATTCAGAGACCTGAGGACAAGAAATCGGGTCGGCGCGGTCTGTCACCTGACTTCTGATTCTCCGACTTCTTATCTCTGCCCTCTGATCTCTGCCCTCTGATCTCTGACTTGGGACCCTCCGACAATGGCTGAGAAGAAGACCGCGAAGACCGGTGCGAAGGTTCACCGCACGTACTACATCGGCACCGGCCGGCGCAAGACCGCGGTGGCCCGGGTGCGGATCACCGAGGGCAAGGGGCAGGTCGTCATCAACGGCAAGCCGCTGGAAGAGTACTTCCACGAGGACAAGGACCGGGCCGCGGTGCTCGGGCCGCTGAAGGTGACCGACCAGCTCACCCGGCTCGACGTGTTCGTCACCGCCACCGGCGGCGGCGTCACCGGTCAGGCCGGGGCGGTGTCGCAGGGCCTGGCCCGCGCCATCAAGACGATGTTCAGCCCCGCCGACGAGCAGGCGCCGGCGTTCCAGCGCGACCAGGTGACGGTCATCAAGACCCGCCGCGACGAGCAGAAGGAGCGGGAGAAGGCGAAAGCGATTCCGGTGAAGCCGGCCGCCCCGGCCCCGGCCGAGCCCGCCACGCCGCTGATCCCGGGGGGCACGCCGGCCGCGCCCGCGACCCCGACCGACCCGACCGCGGGCATGGTGAAGAAGCTCCGCGACTCCGGCTACCTCACCCGCGACGCCCGCATGAAGGAGCGGAAGAAATACGGCCTCCGCGGCGCCCGTCGCGGTACGCAGTTCTCGAAGCGGTAATTGGGAAGTTTCGAGTTCCGGAGTTCCAAGTGAAGAACCCGACCTCGCACTGAGTGCGAGG
>JAFKJJ010000344.1 GCA_017306025.1 Planctomycetota bacterium | reverse complement strand
GACCCGCGGGCGGGGGCGGAATCACCACGCGCCCGTCCGGCTTGAAGGCGTCGTCCACGCCGGGTACGCCGACGGCCGGTCGCGGCTCGGCGAACGGTCCCGCCGCGCCGGGCTGACCGGGTAGCCCCGTCAGGTTGCCGGGGACGGGCCGGACGGCACCGCCGGGAACGGGGCGCGGTTCCGGCGCGAGCTTCGGGTCGGTGAGCGGGCGCGGCGGGGACATCTCGGGCGCCGGGTCGTGCTTCTCGGCGAACGGCGGCAGGTTCAGCAGCGAGTTGGTCCCGCCGGCCGGGGCGATCGGGTGCCCGCCGGCCGCCGTGCCGCCGGGCGGCAGCGGCTGCTCGCGCACCTTCAGCGCCGCCTCGGTGCGCTCGCGGATGTGGTCGGCGGCCCGCTTCGACACCCACGGCGGCAGCGGCCCCTCGCCGATCGACACGTTGTTGTACTGCTGAATGGTCCCCTTCGCGAACTCGAACGAGGCCAGCGCGGTGTTGTAGTCGGCGATGGCCCGGGCCTCGGCCGCGATCGCCGCGGCCAGTTGCTGCTGCACGGTCAGGTTGCTGAGGAAGGTCGCGGCGTCCGGCCCTACGATCCGCTCCACGATCTTGATCCGGGCCACGTACTGCTGTAGGGACTCGCGCTCGGCCCGCCGCGGGCCGATCACCGCGTGCGTCTGGATCACCCGACGGTACTGGAACGACAGGTACTCGATCGCCTTCAGTTCCGCGTCGCGCAGCTGGATGTAGCTGCGGGTCAGGTTCAACTGGGCCGCCCGGACCAGCCCGTTGGCGTCGCGGAAGCCCAGCGGCATGTCGAGGCGGAACCCGACGGTCCAGCTGTTGAACTTGTTGTCGGCGAGGTTGGCCAGGGCGTTGCCGGGGGCGAGGCCGGTGGAGGTGGCGTCGAAGTCCGAGCCGCCCAGCCGGGTGCCCAGCCCGGCGATGTCGTAGGTCGCGAACCCGCGCAGGTCCGGCCGCCGCAGGTTCCTCTGCAGGAGCAGGTCGAGCTGGCGGAACTTCAGGTCCTGGCGCGCCAGCATGAGTTCCGGGCGCAGGGCGATGGCGTCGTTGGCCGCCTCGTGGAAGTCGGGCTTGTAGGGGGCCACGTTCGGCTCGTCGATCGGCACGACGCGGGTGCCGTCGTCGGACCGCAGGCCCAACAGGCCGCGGAGCTGGCGCTCGCTCTCGAGCACCTGCCCGCGGGCGTCGTACACCTGGCCCTGGAACCGGTGGAACTGGGCCTGGATCTGGTCGAGCTGCTGGGGCGGGGCGCTGCCGTTGAGCACGCGGATGAGCGTGAACCGGTAGCCCTCGAACGCCTGGCGCAGCCCCTCCTCCTGCGCGTAGAGGTTGTAGTAGGCGGCGTACAGGTTCCAGTACGCGGCCTCCACGTTGATCAACATGAAGTTGACCTGCTGCTCGAAGTTCGCCTTGGTCTGGTCGAGCCGGATGCGGGTGATCAGGATGCCCTCGCTCTGGGTCCCGCCGGCCGGGCGGATGCCGGGGAGCACCACGCTCCCCTCCGACAGCGGCCCGATGCTGGAGAGCTGGTTGACCTCCACCCCGAACAGCCGCAGCAGCGGCTGCTCGATCGACATCTGCACGCGCGGGGTGTAGTTCGGGTTGACCAGGGTCGTCTGGTTGGCCGCCTGCTGCGAGAACTTCGAGTAGTCCATGCTGGTGGTGATGCCGACCACGCCGCCGGTGGGCAGCGGCTTGGCGAGCGTGCTGCTGAACGAGGCCGCGTCGCGGGACTGCTGGAACGAGAGGAACTGCGCGGCGACCGGCTGGTCGACCTTCTGCCACTGCATCGAGGTGACCCAGCGGACGTCGAACTTGCTGAGCGACCGCTCGATCTCGGTCTGGGCGACGGCCGGGTCCACGGCGAACGCGCGGATCGCGTCGGTCCCGCCGACGAGCCGCCCGGAGAACTGGTCGAGGTTGTCGTTCTTGAACCCGAAGTTGGAGCCCCCCTGGGCGCTCTGGAACCCGACGTTGCCCTGCTCCAGCGCGATGGCGAGGCACTCGCGGAGCGTCATGTTCTTCGGCGGGCGGACGAAGTCGATGACCGTGTTGATCTGCGCCTGCTTGTCCACGACGCCGGGCACGACCGGGCTGTGCGGGTCGGTCTCCAGCGACTTGGGCAGCACGACCTTGCTGATCGCGTCGTGGTAGTCGCCGGGCTCCATGAACAACTGCTGCTTGCACCCGCCAGCGGCGGACAGGGTCAGCGCCCCGGCGAGTGCCCGCTTGATCCAACGGTTCCGGCTCATGTGTGATCCCCGCTCCGCCTGCTTGGCGCCCGCCGAACGCGCCCCTGACGGAGCACATCCCCCCGGACTCGGTGGCGTCTCCCCCTCCATCGACGGGCGCGGCGGCAGAATTTAGCCAGACTGCCGGTCGAATCGAAAATAATGTCGGGTTCGGGTGAAGTTCGGCGCTTTCGCGGCGCCCGGCTCAAGTCCGCGGGAGAGCGAACCGGCGCGCCCTGGTGCGCCGCGGCAGGATGGGCGCCGGCGCTTGAGCCGCGGCCGCCCCCGCGGTAGGCTGAACTCGTCCCCGCTTCTCACTTCCGTTACGAGGGTACCGCCGTGGACCAGCCCGTCAGCAACGAACTGAAGCAGAGCCGGATGAAAGAGTTCGTGCAGCTTTTGCCACTCACTCTGGAGCTGGCCGGGCTGCCAAAGGCCGACTCGGGGCGGCTGTTCACGGCCGACCAAATCGAGGCCCGGGTGATGAGCATCCGAACCGCGTATCGGGCGGCACATGCCCTCGTTCGGGAAGTCGGTGAAACGGCCCTGAAAGAGAACCGATAGGTCACTCGCGCCACTTCTCGACGTTGTCGAGGCCGCTAGTCGTCCAGCGCCGTGTCCTCCGCGACCGGCGGGCTGACCGCGTGGACCGCGACGGCCGTGGCGGTGGCGAACTGGCGACAGAACGCCATCGTCAGGAGGATGTGGTTGACGCCCCGGGCGGTCATCAGTTCGCGGGTGGCGCCGCTGACGACCGCGTGCGGCGGCCCCCCGTTGTCGTGAACGACCTCCACGTCGGTCCAGTTCATCCCGCGCTTCCAGGTCGTGCCCAGCGCCCGGAACACCGCCTCTTTTGACGCCCAGATCGCCGTGTAGTGTTCGGTCGTCTGCTTCTTACTGTTGCAATGGCGCACCTCGCGGTCGGTATAGACCTGCTTGAGGAACACGTCGGCGTGCTCGTCGATCAACTGCCGCACCCGCGCGCACTCCATCACCTGTGTGCCCAGTCCGAGTATTCCCATTGTTGACGAGGCTTCCGGGGGCCGGCGCCGTCGGCTGACCTTCGCAGGCGCGCCGCGCGGCGGTAGAATTCGCGTGTACTTGCAGTATTACGCCCGCTGCGGGTGGAAGAAACCCCGAAGGACTCGCCATGTCTGAGTCGGATGCACCCTGCGACCCGTCGCCCGCTCCGAGCGACCTGCTCGCCGACCTGACCGACGACCAGCGGGCGGCCGTCACGCACGGCGAGGGACCGCTTTTGATCCTCGCGGGCGCCGGCAGCGGCAAGACGCGCGTCATCACGCGCCGGGTCGCGCACCTGTTGCGGTCGGGCGTGCGGCCGAGCAACATCCTCGCCATCACGTTCACGAACAAGGCCGCGGGGGAGATGAAGAACCGCGTCGAGAAGCTCGTGCCGGGCAACCGCGTGTGGGTGAGCACGTTCCACAGCCTCGGCGCGCGGCTCCTGCGGCAGTACGCCGACCGGCTCGGGTTCGACCGCAACTTCACCATCTACGACATGGACGACCGCACCAAACTGGTGAAAGACGCGCTGGAGGCGAGCGGTATCGACAACGTGAAGTTCAGCCCGGAGCGGATCGGCGGCGCGATCAGCAAGGCGAAGAACCAGCTCGTCACCCCGCCGCAGTACGAGCGCACCGCCACCGACTTCTTCGCGCAGGTGACGGCGAAGGTGTACCACGGGTACGAGCGGCGCCTGCGCGCCGCCAACGCGATGGACTTCGACGACCTGCTGTACCTGCCGGCGATGGCACTGCGGACCAACGCCGACCTCCGGGCCGAACTCGACGCGCGGTTCAAGTACGTGCTCATCGACGAGTACCAGGACACGAACTCCGCGCAGTACCAGATGGTGAAGCAGCTCTGCCTGGATTACCCCAACCTCTGCGTGGTGGGGGACCCCGACCAGAGCATTTACAAGTGGCGGAGTGCCGACATCCGCAACATCCTCGACTTCGAGAAGGACTTCCCCAACACGCGGGTCATCACGCTCTCGCAGAACTACCGCAGCACGAAGTCGATCATCCACGCGGCGAACGTGCTCATCGACCACAACAAGCAGCGCAAGAAGAAGGAACTCGTCACCGACAACCCGCAGGGCGCCCCGGTCAACGTCGTCACGTTCGACAACGGCCTGGACGAGGCCGAAGGGGTGGTCGTGCGGATCAAGGAGGCCGTGAAGGCCGGGAAGTTCAAGTACCGCGACCACGCCATCTTCATGCGCATCAACGCGCTGACGCGGTCGC
This sequence comes from Planctomycetota bacterium, assembly GCA_017306025.1. Classification (GTDB taxonomy): domain Bacteria; phylum Planctomycetota; class Planctomycetia; order Gemmatales; family Gemmataceae; genus Gemmata. Next base: position 1,985 of record JAFKJJ010000344.1, on the reverse strand, counting down.
TCGAAAGTGCCTTCGTCAAGCACGGCGTTCCGTTCCAGATCGTCAAGGGGCTGGCGTTCTTCGAGCGCAAGGAGAACCGCGACGTGCTCGCGTACCTGCGGCTGCTCGCCAACCCGCGGGACTCGGTCAGTTTCTTGCGGATCGTGAACGAGCCGGGCCGCGGCATCGGGAAGGTGTCGCTCGACAGGCTCCAGGCGTTCGCCGCGGACCGGGAAATCGGCCTGCTGGAAGCCGCGGGGCAGGTGGCCCGCATCACCGAGATCAAGGGAAAGGCCACGACCGGCCTCCGCGACTTTCACCGCATGATTACCGATTTGCGCACCAAGCTCGACCTGCCGCCGCACGACCTCATTCGCGCGGTTCTGGAGAAATCGGGCTATGCCGCCATGCTGCGCGAGTCCGGCGAAGAGGAGGACGCCGACCGTCTGGCGAACGTGGAGGAACTGGTCACGGCGGCGAAGCAGTTCCACGACGAGGACAACACCCGCACGATTACCGACTTCCTCGAACAGATCACGCTGGCCTCCGACGTAGACGGGTGGGACGAGCAAGCCGATCACGTCTCCGTGATGACGCTGCACGCGTCGAAGGGGCTGGAGTTCCCGGTCGTGTACGTCCTCGCTGTGGAAGAGGGACTGCTGCCGCACGAGCGGAGCCTGGCGAACGACGAGGAGATCGAAGAGGAACGCCGGCTGTGCTTCGTCGGGATGACGCGGGCGATGAAGGAACTGTACCTGTGTCACGCGCGGCTGCGCGAGTTCCGCGGGCAGTTGAATTACTGTATCCCGTCGAGCTTCCTCCAGGAGCTGCCGCGCGACGTGCAGTTCCACGACCCCTCGATGTCGCGGAACTACGCGCGCTCCGCGGCCGACGAGTGGCGCGCGAAGGTCGGTCCGGCCGCGAAGGACTGGGCGGACACCGGCGCCCGGCCGTTCCTGCCGCCGAAAAAGCCGAACCCGGACCTCAAGCCGACTATCCCCGACGCCCCGGAGACCGGGTTGGCGGTGGGCGTACTGGTCCAGCACGAGGAGTATGGGCTAGGGTCGGTGGCCGACGTGAGCGGGTTCGGTGCCCTGCGGAAGGTGAAGATCCGGTTCCCCGGCCACGGCGAGAAGACGTTCCTGGCGGACAAGGTGCGGCTGAAGATCGTGGGGCGGAAAAAGAAGGCGGAGTAGCCGCAGAAAGGCAGAGGAGGAATTAGCCACAGACAGTAGTTCTCAAGATCGGTCCCGGTCAGGTGCTGAGTCTGTCCGGGACGGGTCGTTGTGTGGATATGTCGTCGGTGAAGCCGAACATCTCGACGGCGACCGCCGGGAGCATCAACAGCGCCTTTACGCTCAACCGTTCCAGGCGCAGCGTGCGAGCGCCGTTGTCGATTCGTCAGTACCGACCAGTGTAACCACGCCCGCACGTTCCGCAGCACAAGCGCCACGCCCACCAACAACGGCCGCATCGCCGAGTCACTCGTGCAGGTCCGCGCACGACGCGGGTTCATCTGACGGTAAGTAGGTCGGCAGAAGTTCCCACAGGAATGTGGGCGGGCGTTACGCCGAGTTCAGGAGCCCCACGAGCTCCTGCCGACCTCGGGTTCAACCGGCACGACGAGCCCCGCCCGCGGTCGCCTCGTGCCCCGGGGTCCGCACCTTCCGGCGGCTTCAGGCGGCCCTGCCGGTGGTGATGGGCGAGCGGCTGGTGATGGCGGTACCGCACGCGCACGGGCCGACGGTGGCCGATGGACGGCGACCTGTTCGTCGCGTGCGCGGAGCAGCAATTGGTGCCGGCGCAGCGCCCCGGTGATGGGGTGGTGATGGCCAACCTGGCGTGCCACAAGAAACCGGCCATCGCGGCGGTCCGGGCGGCCGGGTGCGGGCACGGGAACCCCTCTGATCGCGGTCAACCGCCCGTTCCGGACCATCGACGCGGGGGCCGGATTCGCCGAGCGCTGTTTCCTCGGGCTGTCGGCTCCGGATGCCCGGCGCAAGGCC
>JAFKJJ010000343.1 GCA_017306025.1 Planctomycetota bacterium | reverse complement strand
CCGCAAGGCGCCGGCCGGCGCGAGCGGCGACCCCGCGCCGGCCGTGGCGTTCGGCGGGCGCGTGTTCGTCGCCCCGGCCGACGGCGAACGGGTCTACGCGCTCGACGCCGAGACCGGCCGGCTCGTGTGGGAGTCCGGGCCGACGGAAGGCGCGCGCATCCTGGGCGTCTCGCGCGGGCGGCTGATCGTGACGGTTGCGGGGCCGCTGCGCGGCATCCGGGGGCTGAACCTCGACACCGGTTCGTACCGCGCCGGCGGCTGGGCTCAGGGGGACGTTCACCTGCCGCTCAGTTACGGGCAAGGGCTCGTCACCGACGACGGGATCGTGTGGCCGTCGCGCGAGGGGGTGTACTTCCTCAACGCGGACGACGGTCGAAAGGCCTACGGCAGCCCGAACCCCCTCCGCGGCCCGACCGGCGAGAAGTACTTCGGCAACATCGCTTACGCGGACGGCGTGCTGGTGGTGGTCACGCCGACGCAGGTGCGCGGGTACGTCGCGCAGTCGAAGAAGATCGAGCCGCGGCCGGACCCGGCGCCGCGCGAGCGGTTCGACGCGCTGGCCGACCGCGCCGAGGACGCCGTCGCGGCGGGCGACCTGCCCCGCGCGCGGGCGGCCCTCGCCGAAGCCGCCGACAGCGATCTGCCGGCACCGTTCCGCGCGTGGGCCGCGGCGCGGATGCTTCAACTCGCGCCGCCGGCGACCGACCCGGCTCAACTCCCGGCCGAGGTGCGGGCCGCGTTCCGGGCGCCGGTCACGGCCGAGTGGGTGATCGCGCCCGACGGCCTCCCGGTCACGCTCGAAGCGCTGCTCGACCGGCACCTCGGCCGGAAGCCGGCGCCCGGTTCGGTCCCCGCGGGCGCCGGCATCGACCGCACGCTCCGGATGCCGCCCGCGGTCGCACCGCTGTTCCCCATCGCGGGTGCCGCGGGGCCGCCGAGGCGCCTGTTCGCGGCCGGGCCGCGGGTGGTCGTGGCGGTCCCGATCGACCAGACCGCGCCGAGCGAGCACGCGGCCGCGGACCTGTTCACGCACGCCGCCGAGGTGCGAAACGGGTTCGTGACGGCCGGCCCACAGGCGGTCGCGCTGTACGGGGCCGTTCGCGAGCCGCTGTGGGTGTTCCGCGTGCCGGCCACCGACCCGCTTCCGGGGGGGGCTCCCGCCGCGGGCCGCTTCCGCATCCGCTGCGGCTGCGAGCCGACGACCCCGCACCTGTCGTCGTTCGTGCTGGCCGGGCCGTGGCTGCTCGCGCGCGTCGGCGAGCACCACTTGATCGCGCTCGACCTGCCGGCCCGCCGGGGGGCGTGGGTGCTGCGCGCGGGCGGCCGCCCCGGCTATGAACCGGCGCAGTTCCCACACGCGGCGCGGTTCGGGCCGCACGTCGCGGTGTGCGGGGCGTTCGCGGTCGCGCAACTGTCCGACGGCCGGCGCTGGTTCGTGAAGCTCGACACGGGCCGCCCGGTCGGGCTGCCGGCGCTGGGCGAGCGAACGGCGTGCGTGTACTGGCCGCACGCCCCCGTTGACCTCGGCGCGGGCCGCCTTCTGGTCGCGGACGGGCCGGGGCTGGTGCGGTTTCTTCAGTTCGGCGGCCGCGTGAGGTGGGCGTTCGAGGTCGAACGTGACGAGGGGCTGACCGGCGAACCGGCTCGGGTGTGGTCGCGCGGCGACGTGCTGCTGGTTGCGGTGCGGCGCAATCACGGCGTCGAGATCGACCGCGTGAACTTCGCCGACGGCAAGCGCGCGTGGACGGACGATCCGGCGTTCGCCGACGCCGACCGCGTCGACCTGTCCTCGTCGGACGCCGACGCCGACCGCGCGTACGTCCCCGCGGCGAACAAGCTGCTCGCGCTGGCGCTCACCAACGGGAAGCTCGCGTGGGAGGCGGACCTGCCCGACGCCCGCGGCCCGAAAGGGTGGGTGGCGCGCGCGGGAAAGTCGTGCGTGATCGTGTACCCCGCGGAGGCGGTCCCCGTCGAGACGCCCGACGCGGTGCTCGACCGTCTGGCGAAGTCGTTCGGGCGCGAACCGTTCGTGTGGCGGCTCCCCGGACTCGCGGCGACGCTGTATGATGCGTGGGTCGCGCGCGCCGTGCCGGTGCTGCTGTTCGACCCGGAGACGGGTCGGCGGCTGGCCCGTTTCGACGTCCCGGCCCGCGGCCCGGCCGTGACCGCGTGGTTCGACGCCGACCGCGCCGCGATCGCCACCGGCGACCGCGTGGTGTGGCTGAAGTAGTAGAGCGACAGAGGACAGAGCCACAGAGGACAGTAAGCCAGAAAAATGCGGTCCGGTCTGTCCTCTGTCCTCTGTCCTCTGTCCTCTGTCCTCTGTCCTCTGTCCTCTGGTGCAATGTGCCTGTTCGAGCGGAACCGGTCGGCTTGGGCGGCGACGACGCCAACGCGGTAGATCGGCTGCGCGCCGCCAGCGAGAGCATCCTCGAAGAGTGCGGCAAGGTCATCGTCGGCCAGCGGGACGTGATGGAACTCCTGCTCATCGCGCTGTTGTCGCAAGGGCACGCACTGTTGGTCGGCGTGCCGGGGCTAGCGAAGACGCTCATGATCCGCACCCTCGCGGACAGCATGAACCTGACGTTCAACCGCGTCCAGTTCACCCCGGACCTCATCCCGACCGACATCACCGGCACGCGGATGATCGAGGACGACCCGGAGACGCACCGCCCGGTGTTCAAGTTCCTTCCCGGTCCGCTGTTCGCCAACGTCGTGCTGGCCGATGAGGTGAACCGCACGCCGCCGAAGACGCAGTCGGCGCTTCTCGAAGCGATGCAGGAGAAGCAGGTGACGGTCGCGGGCGTGCGGCACCAACTCCCGGAGCCGTTCTTCGTCCTGGCGACGCAGAACCCGATCGAGCAGGAGGGAACGTACCCGCTGCCCGAGGCGCAGCAGGACCGGTTCATGTTCACGGTGAACGTCGGCTACCCGTCGGAAGAGGACGAGTATCGCATCATCGAGGAGACGACTTCAGCGAACCGGGCGAAGCCGGACCGCGTGGTCGGCGGCGAGGAGCTGATGGACATGCAGCGGCTCGTGCGCCGGGTTCCGGCCGCGGGGTTCGTGATCCGTTACGCGATGAAACTCGCGCGGCTCACGCGGCCGGGCACGCAGGACGGCGAGGCGCCCGACCCGAACGTGCCGGACTTCGTGAAGAAGTACGTGACGTGGGGCGCCGGTCCGCGGGCCGGACAGAACCTGATCCTCGCCGCAAAGGCCCGCGCGCTGCTCCGCGGCCGCACCTACGTGGCGACTGAGGATGTGAAGGCCGTGGCGATGCCCGTATTGCGGCACCGCGTCGTCACCAACTACAACGCCGACGCCGACCGTGTCGCGCCCGATGAGATCGTGCGGAAGCTGCTGGCCCTCGTGCCGGCGCGGGCCGCGGAGTGATGCGATTCGGTGGCGCCATTCGCGAGGTTTCCATGTTGTGCCTCGTCGCGGTGCTGAGTGCTCTGTCCGCGCTCTCGTGCAAGGCCCCCGTTCCGAAGGGGGCTCAGGTCCCTGTTTATTTCCCGCTTCAAAAGGGAGCCAAGTGGGTCTACAAGTCGTCCGCGGGTAAGGAAACTCGGGTGGTTACCGAGGTAAAGAGTGACGAGAGAGGGTACACGGTCGCTGTTGCCAATGAAGGTGCGGGAAAGTGGTCCGCGGCGGAAGCCGTTATCGTCACGGATAATGGGCTCTTCCAGGCGGCCTACGCCGACGAACCGTTGGACCCACCCATCTGCATTTTCAAAACGCCCGCGAAGGTTGGCGAAAAATGGAACGCCTCGGCATCCTTCAGCCTGTTCGTCTTGAAAACTCGGTTCGAAGTACTCGAACCTGAGAAGGTGAAAGTTCCCGCCGGACTCTTTCAGGCGGTACCCGTCGTGCGAGTGTTTTCTCTTGAGTGGCCACCGGGTAATAAGGCTCCGTTGCCTCCCTCAGCAGCGCCAAAAACCGTCACCGAGTGGTACGCACCGAACGTCGGCTTGGTGAAGAGCGTGCGCAAGGAGAAGGCCGGTGATTGCGTGACGGAACTGGAATCATTTATGCCCGGGAAGCCGGATTGAGGAATGATTCCGGTCCCACTGCGAGTTTTCGCGTTTACGAAGCGTCGGCTCCGCTCGTTGCCTTCAATCCGTCACCGAGATGCCCGCTAACCCCCTCGATCCCGCCGTTCTGTCGCGCATCGACCGCCTCGAACTGGAGGCGCGCCAGTTCGTTGAAGGGTACCTCGCGGGCAAGCACCGCAGCCCGCGGCACGGGTTCGCCGTTGAGTTCGCGCAGCACCGCGAGTACGCCCCCGGCGACGACGTCAAGCACATCGACTGGGCCGTCTACGCCCGCACCAAGCGGTACTTCCTCAAGCAGTACGAGCAGGAAACCAACCTCGTTGCTTGGCTGGTTGTGGACGCGAGCGAGTCGATGGGCTACGCCTCCGGGGCGCGGTCGAAGTACGACCTCGCCTGTACCGCGGCCGCCGCGATGGCGTACCTCGTGCTCCAACAGGCCGACACCGTGGGCCTGAGTCTGGTCGCCAACGGCATCCGCGCGTTCCTGCGGCCGAGCGGGCAGATGAACCAGCTCCGCGAGGCGTGCCGCGCGATGGCGACCGGCCCGTTTCCCGGCCCCGGCGGGATCGCGCGCGGCGTGGACGAACTCGCGGGGCGCACCGGCCGCCGCGGCGTCGTGTTCCTGTTCAGCGACCTCTTGGACGACGTGCCGGACATCCTCGCGGGGCTCCAGCACCTCCGCTACCAGAAGCACGAGGTCGTGCTGTTCCACACGCTCGACGCGGCCGAACTCGATTTCCCGTTCCGCCACACCACGCTGTTCAAGGGACTGGAAGGGATGCCGGAGATCCTCACCGACCCGGCCGGCATCCGCGACCAGTACCTGAAGGCGCTCCACGCGCACATCGCGGCGATCGAAGCGGGGTGCCGGCGGCTGGAAATCGACTACGTGAGGCTCCGCACCGACGCGGACCTCGGCCACGACCTCGCCGCGTACCTCCAGAAGCGCCACGGGCGCTGAGCCGCGGCGCCCCACAACAGCGGCGTTTGTTTGGCACTGTTTTTTTGTTCACTTTCGCACGGCGTGCCCCCGGCCGTACCATTCCCTCCGCCTCGCGGACCTCGTGGAAGTGGACGGGCGGGGCGATCTTCAGGGAGGGAACGCATGAAGTCGCTGTGCGCCGTGGTGTTGGGGCTGGTGGTGCTCGCGCTGGCCGGGTCGGCGCGGGCCGACGACGCGCCGAAGCTGCTCGGCAAGTGGGAGGTGACGAAGTCGGCGGGCGACACGCCGGTCGGTACGATCGTCGAGTTCGCCAAGGACGGCAAGATGACCGCCGACGTGACCCTCGACGGCAAGGCGCTGAAGCTCTCCGGCACCTACAAGCTCGAGGGCACCAAGCTCAAGGTGAACCTGGCGCTCAACGAGCAGAAGATCGACCCGGAGTTCACGGTCAAGTTCAAGGGCGACGACGAACTGGAACTGGAAGACGCCGACAAGAAGGTGGACACGCTGAAAAAGAAGAAGTGACCGCCGGTCGGCCATCATGAAGGGCACACGCCGCGGCGTGTGCCCTTCGCATTTCCCGGGACCGAACCCGGCGACCCGTTGCCCCCTCCGTCGGTGTGCGGCACACTTGTAGGCTCACCCGCTGGAACCCGTATGGCCGCCCAGATCGCATTCCCGATCGTGCTCGTGCTCCGCAAGATGGGGCCGGGCGCGGTGCTGGCCGAACCGCTGTTCTTCCCGGAGTTCGCTCGCCTCGGCCCGAACCGCGCCGGGGCTAGGACCGCCGCGCACCGCAACCTGACAGAACTCATCCCCAAACTCGAACCGTCGGAACTCATCCGGCGACGTCGCGCCGTCGCGGGGCGCGAACTCACCTTCACCCTCGAACTGCCCCCGCCCCGCGCAAACGAGGCGTGGCGCGACCCGCTCACGCTCACGTTCCACGCGACCACCTGGGACCACGGCCTGGCCGACGCGGCCACCGAATCGGTCGCGGGGCCATTCGGGCAGGTACACCCGAAAGAAGGGCGGTACGTCCTGGCGCGCGTCGCCGAACTCGGCATCGAGGTGATCGCCGAGCCCGGTGACAATCTTGTGTCACTGCTCCGGAGCGAATCGCTCGCCGCGCTCCGGCGCATGAACCTCTCCACCGGACTGCGGCCGCTCGCGTTCGTGCAGACGACGCTCGGCTTCGCGGTGGAGAACGAGCCGCTGACGGTTCGCGTGCCGAGCCTGAAGGACCGCGCGCTCCGCGCCGCGTCCGACGATCAGGAGGGCAAGAAGTCGCTGCTCCAGCAGGTCGCGACGCTACTCGGCAAGGATCGCGACAAGACCTATGAGGCCGACGACACGGTGAACGAACTGGCGCGGGCGCTCACCGCGAACCCGCCGCAGAGCGTCCTGCTCGTCGGCCCGAGCGGCGTGGGCAAGACCGCGGCGGTGCTCGAACTCGCGCGTCGGTGGCACGCGGCTTCGCGCGCGCCCATCTACCAAACGAGCGGGGCGCGGATCGTTGCG
>JAFKJJ010000342.1 GCA_017306025.1 Planctomycetota bacterium | reverse complement strand
CCCCGGCATGCCGGAGGCGAACAGCCAGCGCGGGCTGTTCTACTACTACCACACGTTCGCGAAGTGCATGGACGCGCTGGGCGAGGACACGTTCACCGACGCGAAGGGCGTCAAGCACGACTGGCGGGCCGACCTGCTCGCGGCGATCGTGAAGCGCCAGAACCCCGACGGGAGCTGGACGAACAAGACGCCCAACTGGATGGAGAGCGACGCCAACCTGGACACGGGCTACGTGCTGATGGCGCTGAGCTACTGCAAGAAGAAGTGAGCCGCCGGGCGGGACCAGAACCCCGGCAGCCACAAGGCCCGGGGTTCGGTTTTTCATGAGGCGAGCGGGCAAACGGGCGCCCGCGGTTCAGCGCCGACCCGCAACCGGGACGCGTTCGAGTTCTTCCTCTCGGAAGTCCCCGGCGGCCTCGGAGCCGTCCTTGTTTTCCCACCGGCAGCGGTAGCGGATCGTGAACAGGGGACTGTCGGGGTCGAGGGCGTAAGGGCCGGATACGTAGGCGAGTGGGTGAACGTACTCGACGGTCATCGTCGCCCCGTCCGGACCCGACTTCGTTTTCACGTTGTCGCCCTCGCGGAATATCGGACCGGGTCCGGGGCGCGTCCGGGACATCGTCCACGGCGACGGATCGAGCCCGTTACCCGCAAGTTCAGCGAGAGCATTTCCCCGAAGCCCTCCCGAAGTGGAGGTTCCGGGTGGCTCGGCGGGCGTTGCCGTGTCTGTGTGTGTGGATGTCCCCCACCAAGACCGCCACACTTGCCCGTTCGTCGCTTTCTCCTCCGGGGTGTCGTCGGAGCAGTAGCGGGGGTAGCCCAACCAACTGCGACCGTCCGTCGCTCCGCTTTGCGTGGAAACGCAACCGAGGCCGACGAGCAGCGGGGCAAGGGCGGCGAACCCCCTGTGGGTTTTCCGGTGGGTCATCTCTCTATCCTCGGTTAGAGGGCGAAAGAGTACCGCCCGCCCGGTTTGTGTCAAGAGAGGCTCACAAGCCGCAACGCACGGTGGTGGGGGACCGGTCGCTCGACTCGAACCCGGTGACGGATTACGCGCGGATGACGCCGAGCTACTGCAAGAGGAAGTAACGGCGCGGGTATGAATCGCGGACGGGGCCGGATCACCCTGTGACCATGTGGTGACCCTGGACCGCGTGACTCCGTTGTGATTCATTCGCTCGGCGCGGCCGGAACACACGTTTGCGGCCGCGGTTCGGTTTGGTTAAATGGTACCATGCGCCTCCGCATCCTCTTCACCCTCCTGTCGCTGACCCTCTTCACCGCCCCGGCGGCCGCGCACCCGCTGCCGAACTTCCGCTACGACCGCGAACTCAAGGTCCGGATGCACCCGCAGAAGGTGGAGGTGCGGTACATCCTGCAGCTCAGCTTCTGGACCATCTTCGCGGACAACCGCAAGCTGTTCACGCCCGAGGAGATCGAGGCGATGGGCGGGAAGCTCCGCGAGGTCACCAAGCGGTATTGCGAGAAGATGGCCCCGCTCCTCGCGGAAAAGCTCGACGGGCACCTCGACGGGAAGAAGCTCGCGTTCCGCGTCGCGAAGCTGGAGGTGCTCTACGACCGCGACCACGCCCGGTTGCAGTACATCTTCGAAGCGCCGTGGCGCGTCAACGGCGGCGGGCCGGAGAACACTTTCGCGATCGAGGACCACAACTTCGAGAACGACAACGGGGCGGTGTGGCTGACGGTGGACGACTTCAAGACCGGGCTGGACGTGAAGTACACCCTGGAGCCGACCGACCTCCAGCAGAAGGACCCGAGCCTTTACAAACCGGGTGACGCCGAACGCGCCCGAAAGGCGTCGGCGGTGTTCGCGGCCCCGGCGCTGCCGCCGCTCCGTCCCGATGCGCCCGGCGCCCCACCGGCCGCGACCCCGCAAGCGGTCGAACCGACCGTGGCCGTCGTGGTGGAGGACGAGAAGCCGGACGAGGGGTTCTCGTCCGCGCTGCTCGCGCGCGGACCGAAGGCGCTGTTCGACACGAATTACGGTACCGGCATGCTGCTGTTGCTCGCGGCGGTGTTCGGGGCGTTCCACGCGTTCGCCCCGGGACACGGTAAGAGCGTCGCGGCCGCGTTCCTGGTCGGCGAACAGGGGACGTTCCGGCAGGCGATCCTCCTCGGGCTGAGCACGACGTTCGCGCACACCGGGAGCGTCATCCTGATCGCGGGCGTCTTCTACCTGCGCTACCGTGAGGCCGTCCCGCAGGACGCGCAGCACTGGCTGGGGCTGGTAGGCGGGCTGCTCGTGCTGTTCGTCGGGATGTGGCTGTTCATGCGGCGGCTGCGCGGCCGGGTGGACCACGTCCACCTGTTCGGCGGCTGCTCCGACATGTGCGGCAACCACACACCGGCGCCGCTGGTCCCGCAGTGCCGTGTGCCGCTCCGCAACGCCGCGCCGGTCGTCGAGCCGATGGAACTTCAGGTGGTGCCGCGGCGGTCGCCCATGAGTTGGGTGCGCGTCGTGCTGCTCGGGATCGGCGCGGGGGCGATCCCGTGCGTGGACGCGGTGCTCTTGTTGATGCTCGCGGTGTCCGCGGGGAAACTGGCCTTCGCGCTGCCGCTCCTGGTCTCGTTCAGCATCGGCCTTTCGACCGTGCTGGCGCTGGTGGGAATGCTCGTGGTGCTGTTGCACCGCGCGGGCCGGCGCGGGTTCAGCGAGCGCGGCTGGTTCCGATTCCTGCCGACCGCGAGCGCCGTTCTGTTGATGGGAATGGGGCTGTGGATGGCTCGCGACGCGTGGAAGGGCTTCACGGCCGGCGTGGCCGGCTGAACGCTTTCCTGTGGTCCGGTCACTCCGTGACCGGGTGCGGTTGTGTTCCGCGTGTCGCGCTTCACTTGCGTTCGCAATCTCGGCTGCACGCGGAGAATCCGGTCACGGAGTGACCGGACCACGACGACGCACTACAACAACCCGCATGCGCGTCGTCGAACTCGAAGCACGGCACGTCCGCGTCGCACTGCGCCGGAAGGTCACCCACGCGAGCCACGTCCGCACCGACACGGACAACGTGGTCGTGCGGTGCAAGCTCTCCGACGGGAGCACCGGCTACGGCGAGGGCGTCCCGCGCGACTACGTCACCGGCGAGACGATCGACTTCTCGCTCGACCTCCTCAAGCGCTCCGACCTCGCGAAGCAACTCGACGTCGCCTGCACCGACTTCGTTCAGGCGGTCCACCTCGCGGAGCGGCTGAAGCTCGCGCCCTCGCCCGAAGACGACCGCGGCATCCTGGGCAACGCGGCCCGCTGCGCGCTGGAACTCGCGGTGCTCGACGCGTTCGGCCGCGCGTTCGGCGAGCCACTCACGAAGGTCACCGAACTCGTTGTCCCCGAACTGTACCGGTTCCAACCGGAAGTTCGGTACAGCGGTGTCATCGGCAACCCGCGCGGGTGGAAGAAGCGCGTTTACCCGCTCGTGTACCGGCTCGCGGGCTTCAAACAGGTGAAGTTGAAGGTCGGCATCGAGAGCCAGGACGACGTGAAGCGGACGAAGCTCGTCCGGCGGTGGCTCGGCCGCACGATGGACCTGCGCGTCGACGCCAACGAGGCGTGGGCGCCCGCCGACGCCGCGGCCCGCATCCGCGAACTGGAGCCGTTCGGCATCACGAGCGTGGAGCAGCCGGTGCGGCACGAGGACGTCGCGTGCCTCGCGGACGTGCGGAAGCAGGTGAAGACGCCGATCATGCTGGACGAATCGCTCTGCGGCCCGATCGACGCGGAGCGCGCGGTGCAGGGCGGGTGGTGCGACCTGTTCAACATCCGCCTCTCGAAGTGCGGCGGGTTCATCCCGAGCGTGCGGCTCGCGCAGTTCGCCAAGGGGCACAATCTCGGCTATCAGCTCGGCTGTCAGGTGGGCGAAACGGCCATCCTGAGCGCCGCCGGCCGTCACTTCGCGACGAGCGTCGCGGACATTCGCTTTCTCGAAGGCAGCTACGACCGGCACCTGGTGTGGGAGGCGCTGTCGGTAGAGGATCTGACGTTCCGCCGCAACGGGACGGCGCCGGCGCTGATCGGCACCGGCCTGGGCTTCGCGCTCGACCCGGCCCGGCTCGACTGGCTCACGACGCGCAAGGAGACGCTGATTGGGTAGTTCCGAAGAACCTAACCCCCCGTCCCCCTTCCCTGAGAAGGAAGGGGGAGAAAGACCTCCGGAGTTCGGTCGCGTTTGGATGCTCCCAGGAGGCGACGCGCATAAGTCACCCCCTTCCTTCTTAGGGAAGGGGGCCGGGGGGTTAGGTCTTTCCACCTTCCGCGCCTCGGACGGCTACCCCTTCTACTTCCGCCACTACCCCGCGCCCGCCGCGCCGCGGGCGCGTCTCGTGTTCGTTCATGGCATCCGCAGTCACGGCGGGTGGTACGCGCGGTCGTGCCGGCGGTTCGCGGAAGCGGGGTTCGACGTTCACTTCCTCGACCGTCGGGGGGCCGGGCTGAACACCGCGCGCCGCGGCGACGCTCCGAGCTTCCGCCGGCTGATCGACGACGTTGCCGAGTACGTGCAGCACCTGCGGGCCGAGCGGGGCTACCTGCCGGTGTTCGTGTGCGGGATCTCGTGGGGCGGGAAGCTCGCGGTGGGCTTACCGTACCGCAAACCGAATCTGGTAGACGGGCTGGTCCTGCTCTGCCCGGGGCTGGTGCCGAAGGTCGCGCCGCCGCTGCCGCAGCGCGCGCGGATCGCGGTCGCCCGCGTGTTCCGGCCCTGGAAGTTCTTCCCGATCCCGCTGAACGAACCCGACCTGTTCACCGCCTCGCCGGAGCGGCGCGCGTACGTCGACGCCGAACCGCACGGGCTGCGGTCCGCGACGTCGCGGTTCCTGTTTAGCAGCTTCTCGCTGGACATCTATCTGAAGCGCGCCGCGAAGCGCGTAACGATCCCGACGTTCCTGGCGCTGGCCGAACACGACCGCATTATCGACAACGTGCGCACGGCCGAATTCGTCGGCCGGTTCCCCGGTCCGACGGAAACGGTGATGTACCCCGGCGCGCACCACACGCTCGAATTCGAGCGCGACGATCACCCCTGGCTGGGCGACGTGGTGCGGTGGGTGGAGCGGCGGTTGTAGGCGGTCAGCGGAACGAGATCATCAGCACGGCCGCGACGATGACCACCAGCCCGCCCGCCAGGAACCACATCGGCATCGTCGAACGGCCGCGGCGCGCCGCCTCGCGGGCGTGGGCCTGCATCTCCTGCTTGTGGCGCTTCCGGTTCTTCTCGTGGAGCTGCTTCTTGGTGCTGTGGTTCATGGCGAACCTCGGGGAGAGGCCGCGAAACCGCGCGATTCGGCATCGGGAAGGGACAGGGTGCGGTGTCGCGGCGCGAACGGTGATAGAAGTGTAACTCACGACCGGGGGCGTTGTCGAGCGCCGACCGAAAAGCGCACCGGCCCGACCGTCCGAACGGTCGGGCCGGCTCACGTTCGATTCGGGCCGGGGTTACTTCCGGCCGCCGGGCTTCCGTGGGGTCAACTTCGGCTTCTCCAGACCGGCCTTTTCCATCAGCGACTGGCCGAACACGTTCTCCTCTTCCTCGGCGAAGATCTCTTCGAGCCGCGTACCGGCCGGGAGCTGGTACTGGATGACGTACTTGTGCCCCGCGATGCCGATCTCGTCGCCGGGGCGCAGCGGCCGGCGCAGGGTGCGCTCGCCGTTGACCTTCACCCCGTTGGTGCTGTTCAGGTCGCGCAGGTGCCAGACGCCGTTCTTGAAGGCCAGTTCGCAGTGCGTGCCGGAGATGTTCTGGAACTTCAGGCAGATGTCGCACGACTCGCGCCGGCCGATGGTCATCACCTCGCTCACGAGCGGGATGGCGTCGCCCCCGCCCACCGGAACAAGTTCGCCGTTGTGGCCCTCGGACATGACAGTCGCCTCGTGGAGAAACACAGAAAGAGGGGGACGAGGAAGAACCGGCGCGGGGCTTCACCGGCGCGCCTGCATTTATCGTAACCCCTCGCGGCGCCGACGCCAGCGCGAACGCGCGCTTCCCGCCGCCGGAATAAACGACAGCCGCCGCCCGAACCGGACAACCGGCGCGGGCGGCGGGTCGCGTACTTCTCGCACCTCGGCTCAGCGGTTCGGCGCCGGCGGCACGCCCGGAGCACCCGGGGCCGGCATCAGCCCGGGGACGGGGGCCGCCCCGCCCGGAATGCCGTGACCGAACCCGTACCCCGCCGAGCCGAACCCCACCGCACCCGCCGGGCCGGGGAAGTACGGGTTGACGGGGAAGTTGCCGGTCAGCGGCGGGCCGTAGAACGGGCCGCTGACCGGGGCCGGCGTCATGAAGTGGCCGTCGTACGGCCAGTACAGGTACCACGGCGCGGCCTGGAACGCGGGCAGCTTCGGCTTGTGGATGCCCCCGCCCTGGAACAGCGTGCCCGGGGCCAGGGGCGGCTTGCCGCCGAGGCCGCAGCCGATGCAGGGCTTTTCCCCGGCGCTCGCGGTCCCGGCGCCGGCCGCGAGCGCCAGCCCGACGGCCGCGGCAATCACAAAGTGGCGGAGCAACTTCATCTCGGTGATCCTCATCCTTGGGGGAATGCCCGCGTCGGGGACGCGGGTCCTCGATGCACCTCCGTGTGAGCGCACCGAGTGATCGGGCCATCGCCGCTCGCGGGGCGAGCGGACGGTTATTTCGTGCGCCCCGCGGTCGGGACGAGTTCCAGCGTCGGGTCGAGGGTGGGCGTGGCCGCGTAGAAAACGGCCGACTGGGCCGGGCTGCCGATCCCGGAGTACTTCGCGGCCGGGTCGCGGGTCGCGGCCGGCGCCGGTGCGACGGCCACCCCGCCGCACGACGTGCAGCCCGCGTGGTGGTGGTCGCCGTGTCCGCCGTCGAGCCACTTGTGCCCGCGGAACCACCCGCCCTGGAGCCACGACGCGTGGTGGAAGCCGCACGACGTACACCCGGCCTTGTGGAACCACGCGGGCGCGTGGAGGTACCCCAGCCGCGGGTTCCGGCCGTACACGTTGCCGGTCACCTGGGCGGACTGGTCGCCGTAGAAGAGCGGGTCGTACCGCAGGTACGCGTCCCAGGGGCCGTACGGGGTGAACGGGTAGTAGCCGTAGTACGGTCCGTAGTTGAACAGGGGGCCGTGCTGGTGGATGTACGGGAACAACTTGAAGCAGTACCCGGCACAACCGAAGTTCGCCGCGACCGGTGGGTGCGCGCGGAGCGTGCCGGAACCGACCAAGAGCAAGGGGACCGCGAGAAGTGCGGTCAGCGAGAAGCGTCTCATCGGCGCGAGTCCTTGCGGTGGCGCCCGCGGCGGGCCGAGGCCCGTCCCCGTCCGTGCTGCGGGCACTCACACCTTTGCCCGCGAACCGACCGCACGCCAGAAAAACGCCCACTTTACCGGGCACCGGCGGCGCGACCGCGCAGGCGCGACGCGAACAACTGACATCCCGCGCACAACGGGACGTGCTTCAGTGAGTGGCGCGGGCGGCAGACTCGCGCGCCCGCTCGCGGAGCGCGCCGAGTTCGTCGGCGGTGACCGCGTGCGAACCGATCCGCCGGTGCGCGGGCTCCGGGCCGTGGCAGTCGCTCCCGCCGCTGACGGCGAACCCGAACCGCCCCGCGACCTCGCGCAGTCGGCGCCCGCGCCCGTTCCGGCCCCACGGATAAACCGCCTCGACCGCGCCCAGCCCGAGGGACCGCAGCGCGCCGAACTGCTCGTCCGTCGTGTCGGGCGACGGGTGTGCGAGCGATGCGACCCCGCCCGCCGCGCGCACGAGCCGGATCGCTTCTTCGGCGGGGACGAGGGCCTTCGGCTTCACGGTCCCGACGAGCGGGTTCACGAACCGGTGGACGGCCGACGCCCGCGTGTGCGCGTGGCCGCACGCGACGAGCAGCGCGGCGACGTGCCGCCGCCCGGGGCTCGCGGTCGCGCGTTCGATAAGTTCCGCCCGGTCGGCCGGGATCGAGAGCCCCCGGGCACGCAGGAGCGCGACGAAGTCGCGGAACCGCTCGCGCCGCGCCGCGCAGGCGGCCGCGAGGGCGGCGTTCAGCCCGTCGTGATCGGTGCGGACGAAGTAGCCCAGGAGGTGAACCTCGCCCCCGCCGAAGCCGGCGCTGATCTCGACGCCCGGCACGACCTCCAGGTGCCCGGCGGCCGCGGCGCGGGCCTCGTCGACGCCCGCGAGCGTGTCGTGGTCGGTGACCGCGACCGCGTGCAGCCGCGCGAGTCGCGCCTGGGCGACGACCTGGGACGGGGTGTACTCGCCGTCGCTGGCGGTGGTGTGAACGTGTAGATCGGCGCGGGCCGGCGCGGCCAGTTGCGCCAGCCGGCCCGGCGCGAGCGTGTAAGCGGAGGTGCGGGGCATCGTTTCGAACGCGGAGCGCGGAGTTCGGAACTCGGAGTCAAGGTGCCGACTCGGACGGCGGCCCTGTGTCGGCCGCGGGGGGCGAACCGGGGGCGCTTTCGTTCCGCGCCCCGCGATCCGCGGTCCGCGCCTTCGCGATCTTGTCCAGCACGCCGTTGACGAACTTGGGGGAGTCCGCGGAGCCGAACCGCCGGGCCAGCTCGATCGCCTCGTTAATCACCACTTCGAGCGGCTGGCCGTTCGGGTCGAAGAGCAGCTCGTAGGCGCCCAGCCGGAGCACGTTGCGGTCCACCGGCATCATCCGCGACAGGCGCCAGTTCTCGGCGGCCGCGGAGATGGTCGGGTCGATCCGGTCCTTGTTCGTCACCACCCCGTCGAGCAGCGCGAGGCTGTACGCGACCATCTCGGCGTCGTCGAGGAGCCGGTCGCGGGCGAACCGCTCGACGGCCCGGCGCGGGACCGCGGCGGGGTTCTGGTCCCACTGAAACAACAGTTGCAGGGTGACTTCGCGTGCGCGGGAGCGGCGGACCATGTGCGGCGGTTCTCGGGGTGCGGGTCCCCGTCATGCTAGTAGCTTTCCGCCGCGCGCGAAATAGAACGTGGGCATCCGCTTTCTTCTCCCCTCTTTCGGGTTCACCCGCCATGCCCCGGTTCCGCGTCGTGATTGCCGACTTCATTGCCGACGAGCTGCGCGCCGAGCGCGAGATCCTCGGCGACATCGCCGACCTCGACGCGCTCAACGCGTTCTCCGAGCGCGACCTGTTCGGGCGGGTCGAGTCCGCGGCCGCGATCATGCTCTACCACAACATCGCCATCACCCGCGACACGATCGCGCGGCTCGAGGCGTGCAAGCTGATCGTCCGCTGCGGGGTCGGGTTCGACAACGTGGACCGGGCCACCGCCCGCGAGCGCGGCATCCCGGTGGCCAACGTGCCCGACTACGGCACCGAAGAGGTCGCGGACTCGGCCATCGGCCTGATGCTGTCGCTGACGCGCGGGATCAACTTCTTCAACAGCCGGACCCAGCGGAAGGCGGGCGACTGGAGCTACATGCAGGGGGCGCCGCTGGTGCGGCTCCGCGGGCAGGTGTTCGGGGTGATCGGGCTGGGCCGGATCGGCACCGCCGCGGCGCTGCGGGCGAAGGCGCTGGGGATGGACGTCGCGTTCTACGACCCGTACGTGAAGGACGGCGTGGACAAGGCCCTCGGCGTGCGCCGGGTCGAGTCGGCGGACGAGTTGTGCCGACAGTCGTTCGTGCTGAGCGCGCACTGCCCGCTGACGGAGGAGACGCGGCACATCGTGGACGCGCGCCGCATCGCGCTGATGCCGGA
>JAFKJJ010000341.1 GCA_017306025.1 Planctomycetota bacterium | reverse complement strand
GCAGCGCGCACCGTCGGCCGCACGCGGGGCACGCCCACCACGCCCGCGCGCCGCCCGTGGGGGTCGGGGAGCGGAGCAGTTCCACCGTGTACGCCAGGGCGTCGGCCGCGGGCGCGGGCCGGGCGCCCGGGGGCGCGTGGGCGATCCCGACCCGGCCGGCGTCGCCCACGACCCATGCCACTTTGGCGCGGCCGACGCGCCCGATGCCGCTGTGGTGGCCGTGGCGCCAGCGCGCGGCGGCGACCCGGCCGGCGGCGAGCGGTTCCCCGGCGCTCTCGACCAGCGGCCGCGCGGTGCGGACGGCCGGGACCGGCACGCCGGGCAGACATCCGAACTTGAGCATTTCGACGCTCCCTTTCGGCGCGCGTCGGCCGCGCCGAAGTGCGCGCGGGCCGGTCACTTGCGGCGCGCCCTGCGGCGCGGGCGCCCGAAATCGACGGCCCGCGGCCGCGTCACAAGCCTCTGGTTTTTCCAGGGAACATGCGCGCCGAAATCGACAGCCTTTTGAAGCCTTTTGTTGCGGGCCGTGCTCCGCGAAGTGCCGGAATTGCAGGAGATGCAGGAGACGTCCGCGGCCGGCACGGGCGCCATCAGGAGCTATTCCGAGCCGCTATCGCGCAACAACCGGCCGCCGGTTTTGTGGCACGCTCCTCGTCTGCCCCGGATCGCCCTCGCGCCGCGGGCGATCGCCGGACGTTCGTCCCGATCGCGGAACCCGAACCGTCCTCCGATCTTTGCTTTTTCCGGTCGAATCGGTCACACTAACCACCTCCAGTGCAACACCACTTGATGCTCGGCGGAGCGGTTTCATGAGCTTCAACGAGGCCGATACGCGGGCGAAGTTGATCGACCCCGCCATCCACGCCCGCGGGTGGACCGAGGACTTCATCCGCCGCGAGGAAACCCCGGGCGCCGTCGAGATCGACCCCATCACCAAGAGGCCCCGGCGCCACAAGGGCCGTATCGATTACGTGCTCCGCGTCCGGGTGAACCCCTCCACACAGCCCGTCGCCGTCGCCCTCCTCGAAGCCAAAAAGGAGTCGCTGCCGCCCGGCCACGGGCTCGAACAGGCCAAGGGCTACTCCCGCGCCACCAAGCACAACGTCCCGTTCGTGTTCTCCAGCAACGGACACCTGTTCGTCGAATTCGACGCGGACTCGGGCCTCACCTCCGACCCGAAGCCGCTGAACGAGTTCCCCACCCCGGACGAGCTCCGCGCCCGCTACGAGCGCGCGAAGGGGTTCTCGCTGACCGACCCGGCCGCCAGGCCGTTGCTCCAGCCCTACGCCGGCGGCGAGGGTCAGCGCCGCTACTTTCAGGACGCCGCCATCCGCGCCGTCTTCGAGAAGATCGCCAAATGCGCCGTGACGAACAAGCCGCCCCGCGCCCTGCTGTCGCTGGCGACCGGCACCGGCAAGACGTTCATCGCGGTCAACCTGCTCAAGCGGATCAGCGACGCCGGGCAGCTCAAGCGGGCGCTGTTCCTCTGCGACCGCGACGAGCTGCGGGCGCAGGGGCTCCGCGAGATGCAGAAGGTGTTCGGCTCGGACGCGGCCGAGGTGTACGAGAACGCCAAAGGGGAGAACAGCGCCCGGAACGCGCGGGTCCACGTCGCCACCTACCAGACGCTCGGCCTCGAAGGGGACGCCGGCGGCTCGTTCCTCGCCACGCACTACCCGCCCGAGTTCTTCAGCCACATCATCATTGACGAGTGCCACCGCTCGGCGTGGGGCAAGTGGTCCGCGGTGCTCACCCGCAACGCGAAGGCCGTGCAGATCGGCCTCACGGCCACCCCCCGCGAACTCGACTGCGGCGAGAAGACGGAGGAGGTGAGCGCGGACGAGGGGATCACCGCCGACAACCTCAAGTACTTCGGCGACGCGGTGTACGAGTACGGGCTGGCGCAGGCGATGGACGACGGCTACCTCGCGGCGTGCGAGATCGAACTGGCCCAGGTGAACCTGGACGCCGACGTGATCACCCTCGCCGACATCGTCACCCGGCGCCCGCGCGACTCGATCACCGGCCGCCCGGTGAGCGCTCGCCAGATCGCGCAGGTGTACCAGAAGACCGAATACGAGGACAAGTTGCTGCTGCCGGACCGGGTCAAGGCGATGTGCTTCGACCTGTTCCACCACATCATCGGCACCGACCCGGGGGCCGGGCCGCATCAGAAGACGATCATCTTCTGTGCCCGCGACCGGCACGCCGACGACGTGGCCACCGAGATGAACAACCTGTACGCGCTCTGGTGCAAGGCCACCGGCGCCCGGCGCTGCGAGCCCTACGCCTTCAAATGCACCGCCGAGAGCGACGGGAACGCGATGGTGCCGGACCTGCGGGCCTCGTCCTCGTCGCACTTCATCGCGACGACCGTGGACCTGCTCACGACCGGGGTGGACGTGCCCGCGGTGCGGAACATCGTCTTCTTCCGGTACATGAAGAGCCCGATCTCGTTCTACCAGATGATCGGGCGCGGGACGCGGCTGGCCCCCGGCAAGCAGTTGTTCCGCGTGTACGACTACACCGGGGCCACGCGGCTGTTCGGCGGCACCTTCGTGACGAAGCCCGCGAGCGAGGCGCCGGCCGGTCCCGATGCGGGCGTGTCGCTCTCCCCGCCGCCCCCACCGCCACCGCCGCCGATCGTGGTGGACGGGTTCGCGGTCCACGTGACGCCGATGGGCCGCGAGGTCGTGATGTCGGTGGACGGGGAGGCGGTGCCGGTTTCGGTGGAGGAGTACCGAGCCGGGCTGTCCGCGAAGCTGGTCGAGGCGTGCCCCACGCTCGACGCGTTCCGGGCGAAGTGGATCAGCCCGCCGCAGCGCGAAGAGGTGATCGCGTCGATCGTGAGCGCCGGGTACTCGCCGAACGTCCTGCGCGCGCTCGAAGACCAGGAGGGGTACGACCTGTTCGACGTCCTGGGCGGTCTGAGTTACGGGCTGTCGCCGCGAACCCGGATGGCTCGGGCACTGGCGTTTCGGTACAAACAGGAGGCGTGGTTGAAGGCGTTGCCCGACGCGGCGCGGGCGGTGGTCGAAGCGCTGGCCGACCAGTTCGCGAAGGACGGCACCGAGGGGTTGGAGAACCCGCTCGTCTGGCAGACGCCGGCGGTCGTGGCGGCCGGCGGGCTCAAGGCGCTGGGCAGCGCCGGCGAGCCGAAGAAGGTGCTCGCGGAAGTCAAGGGAAGGATGTTCGCGGCATGAAGCGGAGCGCAAGGCCGAACGGAAACGGTGGCGCGGTTCGTTTGATGCCGCTCGGCGACTGCTTAGATGAGGTGACGCGCGGCATTGGGGCTGAGTGGAAGAAGTTCCCTCTTCTCGGCGCAACGCGAGCGGGGCTGGCACCCGCGAAGGAAGCCATCGGAAAGACGCCGGAGCGGTACAAGCCGCTCGAACCGGGCACCGTCTTCTACAACCCAATGCGTATCCTGCTCGGTTCAATCGCACTGGTCGATGACGCTGATCCCCCGGGCATTACAAGTCCCGATTACGTCGTGCTGCGTGCGCGCCCGGGGGTCCTTCATCACCGCGTCTTCTACTACTGGCTTCGTTCAACGGCGGGAGAGCAATTAATCCGCAGCTTGGCCCGTGGCGCGGTCCGTGAACGCATCCTGTTCAAGCGCCTGGCCGTGGGCGAAATGCCGGTCCCTCCGTGGTCGGTGCAACAGCGCGTTGCCGAATCGCTCGCGCTCATCCCGAAGCTACGCCGCGCCGCGCAAGATCGCCTCGCCGCCGCCGAGGCGCTACCCGCTGCGTACTTGCGCGAGGTGTTCGAGGGACCGGAGGCGAGCAGGTGGGAACCACGTCAGCTCCACGATGTTGCAGAAATCGTGTCCGGGATCACGTTGGGGAGGCGTCTGGGACGTGATGACACGCGCCGAGTGCCCTATTTACGTGTTGCGAATGTCAAAGACGGCTGTCTCGACTTGCGGGACGTTTACGAAATCGAGGCCACCGAACGGGAGATCGAAGAATTAGCGCTTCGCCGCGGTGATTTACTCCTGACTGAAGGTGGAGATCGCGATAAGCTTGGGCGCGGCACATTCTGGGAAGAGCAACTTCCGCTATGCCTCCACCAGAACCACATCTTCCGTGTTCGACTCAGCGCGGATTATTGTCCTCGATTCGTGTCCTGGCAGGTCGGCTCCAGTTACGGGAAGAGTTACTTCCTGCGCCACGCCAAGCAGACGACCGGCATCGCAACGATTAATCGGGGAGTTCTCGGCAGCTTCCCGCTGCTGTCTCCGCCTCTTGCAACTCAACAATCCCATGCCGACCGACTTGCTAAGCGTCTCAACAACGCAGAGGGGTTGATCGCTCGGTGTCGCGAGGAACTGAACGCAATCGAAGCCCTGCCCGCCGCGTTGTTGCGCGAAGCCTTCAACGGAGTTCACGGAGACGATGGCCAAAGCTAAGAAGGCGCCCGCCACGGGCAACGGCAAGGCTGCCAAGAAGCACGCCACCCAACAGAGCGTGGATCGGGCCATCTGGGCCATCTGCGACATCATTCGCCGGGGCAACAACGCCTCCGCGCTCCAGTACGTCCCCGAACTCACCTGGATTCTGTTCCTCCGCATCCTCGACGAGACCGAGGACCGCGAGGCGCTGGAAGCGGACGCTGTGGACCAGCCCTACACCCCTTCGCTCGCGGCCCCGTACCGCTGGAAGGACTGGGCCGCGCCCGAGCCCAAGGGCGCGCCGTCGGGGTGGACCAACAAGCGCAAGGAGTTGACCGAGGCCGGGAATCAGGCGTTCCTGAACTTCGTCAACAACGACCTCATTCCGCACCTGAAGAAGCTCCGCGCCCGGCCCCACGCCACCGCGCGTCAGAAGGTGATCGCCGAGATCATGTCGGGCGTCAAAGAGGTGCGCATCGACACCGAAAAGAACCTGCTCGACGTGCTCGACGGGGTCCACGAGCTGAGTAACGAGGGCATCGACCCGACGCACGTGTTCACGCTCTCGCAGATCTACGAGGGGCTGCTCCTGAAGATGGGCGAGAAGGGGTCCGACGCGGGGCAGTTCTTCACCCCGCGCGAGGTGATCCGGGCGATGGTGCGGACCATCGACCCGAAGCTCGGCGAGACGGTGTACGACCCGTGTTGCGGCACCGGCGGGTTCCTCGCGCAGACCTACGAGCACCTCCACAAGTCGGCCGTCGGCAGCGAGCAGTTGGAGCACCTCAAGCACCGCGCGTTCTGGGGCCGCGAGAAGGACAACGCGGTGTACCCGATCGGGCTGGCGAACCTCGTGTTGCACGGGATCGACCGGCCGAACGTCTGGCACGGCAACACGCTGACGGGCACCGAGGTCTACGGCGGGCTGTTCGAGAACGCGCCGGCCGAGTTCGACGTGATCCTCACCAACCCGCCGTTCGGCGGGAAGGAGAGCGCCGCGGCCATCACGGGTTTCGACTACCAGACCAGCGCCACGCAAGTTCTGTTCCTCCAACACGTCGTCCGCATGCTGGCGAGCAAGGACGGCCGGTGCGGGATGGTCATCGACGAGGGCGTGTTGTTCCGCACGAACGAGGAGGCGTTCGTGAAGACCAAGCGGAAGCTGACGGACGAGTGCGACCTGTGGTGCGTGGTGTCGCTGCCGGGCGGGGTGTTCACCGGTGCCGGGGCCGGGGTGAAGACCAACCTGCTGTTCTTCACGAAGGGCCGGCCGACGGAGAAGATCTGGTACTACGACCTGTCGGACGTGAAGGTGGGCAAGAAGACCCCGCTGGGCCTCAAGCAGTTCGACGACTTCTTCGCGCTCCTGCCGGCGCGGGCCGATTCCGAGCGCTCGTGGACCGTGGATCTGACGGCCCGCAAGGACAAGGCCCGGTCCGACGCGAAGCCGTTCCGCGACACCTTCCGCGTCAAGTCCGCGGAAGCGGAGCAGGTAAAGGAGCGGCTCGGGGAGCTGAAGAAGGCGACGCCCCGCGACGAGGGCGCGATCCGCGCGGCCGAGGCGGAACACGCGGCGCTGGTGAAGGAGGCGCGGGAGGCGAAGGGCAAGGCGGACGCGATCGAGGCGGCGGTGTACGACATGAAGGCGGTGAACCCGAACCGCAAGGCGAAGGAGGACCGGCGCACGCCCGGCGAGTTGCTGGACCTGATCGAACAGAAGGGCCGCGAGATCGCCGAAGCGCTCGCGGCCCTGCGGGGCCAAAACAAGGGGGCTGCGGGGGCACGATGAGGCCCCGAGCGGTGGGGTGCGGGGGCCTCGTTCAACCGATCTTCGCGGCCACCGACGCGGCCAGTTCTTCGTTCCGCTCGGCGTAAATTTGCGTTACGTCGGCGCGGGAGTGGCCGAGCAGCACCTGGGCGGCTTCCAGCCCGTGCTCCTTGCGAACTTCCGTTGCGAACAGGTGCCGAAGTTGGTTCGGGTGCCAGTGCGGGACTTTGGCCTTCCCCGCGGCCACGCGAACGGCGTGGGCGTAGGTGTGCGGGGTGTACTCGGCCGCGGGGACGCGTTGCGGGTTAAGGACTACCGGACAAAACCGGATCGGATGAAGATGACGCAGGCCGCGAGCTGGCACCACCCGAGGTAGTATCGGGCGTTGCGGTCGAGTCGTCGCCCAACCCGACCGAACTGGGCGAAGAAGTTGTGACACCGTTCGACGGCGT
>JAFKJJ010000340.1 GCA_017306025.1 Planctomycetota bacterium | reverse complement strand
CCCTGGGAAGGAAGGGGGAGAAAGACCAAACAAGAAGGGATCCGACGTCCGCCGTGCCCATACCGTCCGCTGAGAAGGAAGGAAAGAAAGACCCAGGCAAGAAGAGCGAGCCGCCCCTTGTTTGAAGCCCTCTCCCCTTGGGGGGAGGGGTGGGGGGGGGGGCCGCGCCGCTCAGCCGTTCCACGTGACGAACGGCACCGGCAGGAGGAAGGCGTGCTGCTCGTAGAGGCTCGCGACGCCCTGCCAGCCGAGGTGTTGAGACAGGAACACCACGAACACGTACGCGAACACGACCGGCACCGCCGCGAGGCGGCCCGTCCAGCGGAAGAGCCAGAGCCGCGGCGCGGCGCGGCGCGCGCCGCGGGCGTAGGCCCACCCGCCGAGCAGGCGCGCGGGGAAGATCAGGAGCAGGAACATCAGCCCTTCGAGGAACACGAGGTCGCGCGGGATCACCTCGATCTTCAGTACGTAGAGCGGGATCGCGAACAGGAGGTGAACCCACAGTGCGACGCAGAACGCCAGCGGCGCACGGCGAAACGCGCCGCGGACCTGCTTGAACTCGCGGAACGCGCGCAACCGATTGTCGCGCGCGAACCGCACCTGCAAGAACGGCACGTACAGCACCACCGCCGCGAGCATCAGCCCGCCGATGACACCCAACAACGGGGCGCGGTGGCCCTGGCCGAGCAACAACAGCGGGACCGCGAGCCACACGAACGCCCCGAGGAACCCCCGCACGCCGAGCCAGAAGTAATACGGCAGACGCAGCCCGACAACCACGTTCCACAGCCGGTCGCGGGATTCGGTGTACAGCCCGCCGCGCAACGCGCGGACGAGCAGCCACGGGACGTTCAGCGGGTTCAGGAAGTGCCGGACGCGTGCGCCGCGCAGAAGCGCGCCGCACGCGTGGAGCGCGACCAGCCCCGCGAGGACCGATAGCCACAACTCCCACTGCCGCGCGATTCGGCCGTTCGGGTCGATGATGCGGGCGGCTTCGGCCTGGATCGACAGGAAGTACAGCGGCAGCCACAGCACGAACCCCGCGAGCGCGATTCCGCCGAACCGCGCCGCGGTACGAACCCCGATGAACCCGTCGCGGAGCCGACCGGTCCGCGCGACGCGCCCGCCGACTTCGAGCAGGTAGCCGAGCGCGAGGAACTGCCCGATCGGGATCGCGGCCAGCACAGCGAGGCCCACGAATAGCGAAACGACCCCGAAGCACCACTCCGCGGCCGACCGGATCGCGCCGAAGAAACCCAACCGCGGTCGCGGCATCACGACCGGGATTTCGTCCGTTTCCGCCGGCGCGTGGGACGGGGCGAGGGGCATCACCACCGGTGGCCCGTCCGCCACGAGGTCCGCGACCGGAATTTCTTCCTCGACGAGATCGGCTAACACGGGTGGGAGTGGAGAAGACATCGGCGGACCGGGGTGAGGGCGAGTTCGATACTCGTGCTACCCTTGTTCGTACCTCGCGGTTTCGTGAAACGGCGCGGCGCGTTGCGGGGTACGGTTGGTGAAGTCTCTTCCACGGGAACGTAGCCCATGTGGGCCAGAAACCTGTTCTTCGTCGCGGTCGTCGTGGGCGGAATCTTCGCGCTCCGCGCGAGCCTCTTTCCGCTGTCCACGGAAGCCCGAAAGGTCAAGTTCGACCCCGGCCCGACCACCGAAGACGACTTCCGCGCAACCGTGAGCAAGTTGGACGCGGCGGTTCGCACGGAATGGCAGGCAAAGGGACTGGAGCCGGCGCCGCGGGCCGACGATCTGGCGGTCGCGCGGCGGCTGTCGCTGGCGCTGACCGGGAGTGTGCCCTCGCTCGAAGAGATCCGACAGTTCGAACAACAACCGCCGGAGAAGCGCCTCGACGGGTGGGCGAATCACCTGCTCCACGACCGGCGGTTCGGCGACTACTTCGCGGAACGGCTGGCCCGCGCGTACGTCGGCACCGAAGACGGCCCGCTGGTCGCGTACCGCAAGCGCCGGTACCTCGCGTGGCTCTCCGACGAACTGCTGAAGAACACCTCCTACGCCGAACTCGTTAAGCAGATGATTTCCGCGCAGGGGCTGAACACCGACCGGCCCGCGGTGAACTTCGTCGCGGCGACCTACGACGACGACAAGAAGTCGCCCGATCCGGAGAAGCTGGCGATCCGCGTGTCGCGGGCGTTCCTCGGGCTGCGCATCGACTGCGCTCAGTGCCACGACCACTTCCTCGAACCGTCGTGGAAGCAGACGCACTTCCAGGCGCTGGCGGCGTTCTTCGGGCAAACCCGACACGTCATCACGAACGTCACCGACACGGGGGAAGGAGAGTACCGGTTCGAGGACCGCGTCCGCGGCGGTACGCACGGGATCGACCCGGGCGTCCCGTTCCTACCGGAACTGCTCCCACCGCACGGAACGCAGCGGGAGCGGCTCGCGGCGTGGGTCACCGATCCGCGGAACGTCTACTTCGCGCGGGCGACCGTAAATCGGGTGTGGGCGATGATGTTCGGGCGCCCGCTCCTGAAGCGGATCGAGGCGCAGACGCTTGACGAGCCGATCCCCACAGCGCTGAACATCCTGGCGGACGACTTCGCGGCGCACGGGCACGACCTCCGGCGGCTCGTATTACTGATCGCGTCCACCGAGGCGTTCCGGCTCGACAGCGCCGCGCCGTTCGAGGTGACCGACGAACACGAGCAGGCTTTGGCGGTGTTCCCGCTGACGCGGCTGCGCCCGGAGCAGGTGATCGGCAACGTGATCCAGTCCGCGAGCGTGACGACGATCGACCAGAACTCGCACGTGTTTACGCGGCTGCGGCGGTACTTCAACGAGCGGGATTTCGTGAAGCGCTACGGCGACGCCGACGACGACGAGTTCGCGAAGGCGAGCGGCACGATCCCACAGCGACTCCTGATGATGAACGGTGACCTGGTGGACGGCCGGGCGAAGGAAGAACTGCTCAACGCGAGCACGCAGATCGCGATGTTCGCGCCGAACGACGGTGCGGCTGTCGAAACGGCGTACCTGTCGGCGCTCACGCGCCGGCCGACGCCGAAGGAGCTCGCGCACTTCGCCTCGAAACTGGCCGACACGAGCGGCGACGCCCGCAAGCGCGTCCTCGCGGATCTCTACTGGGTGCTGTTCAACTCGACCGAGTTGTCATTTAATCACTGATGACGAGAACGCTTATAACCGCTTGTGTTTCAAATCTTTTCTTCTCTGTTAATCGCCCCTCTTAACTTGTTCTCCCCCGCATGGCCGTCCCCGAAATCCGCACGAAGCGCCCGCGCTGCGGAAGCACCGACCCGGCCGCCTGATCCGATTCCCGTTGCCCGCCGGTCGTCTGTGTGCGCTATTGGAGTCACGGCCGAGCCGGATCGTTCGTTTCGGGCATGGGGCTGGCGTGGGCTTGAGCCCCGCCATCGAGCGGTGTGCAGTGCGTCTGCCGCCGCGCGAGTCCGACGGTGAACTCGATTGCGCCGGCGGTGCTCGTGCGACCAACGGGGAGCAAGGCCATGACGGATAAAGAAAAGATCGACTACCACGATCCGGGGAAGAAATTCTTCGACCTTCCTCGGCCGGCGAGCGGACGGAAGCTGCGGCTGTTCGCGTGCGCGTGTTGTCGGGAGTTCTGGGAACAGCTCGGCCCGAAATCGCGCGCGGGCGTGTCGGTCGCAGAGCGGTATGCCGACGGGGACGCGAGCGAGGTCGAGCGCCGGAGGGCGGTCCGCGCGCTCGTCGTCTCGGGTGGCGGTGAGGTCGGCGGCACGGGGCCGGGGGCGCTATGGGCAGCACTTCCCGGGAGCTCGCTGCTGCGGTTGGCGGCCCTTGCCCTCGTCACGGACCACGACGACCTGTTCAGCTGGGAAACCGGCCGGAGCATCGCCGCGGTACCCGATCCGACGAGACAACTGGCGCGCGTGGCGGAGTGCAGCCGGCTCGCCCTGGAGCTGGCCGAGGACCGCACCCGCGACCAGAAGAACGCGGCCCGCGGGGCCGTCGGACGCGCGTGGAGCCGGTTCCTTCACGGGACCGCCCTTCGCATCGACCCGAATTTGTATCGGGAGCTGAACCGGGGCAATCGCGTGGAGGCCATTGCGCAACAGTCCGCGCTGTTTCATGACATCTTCGGGGAGCCGCTCCGTTCCGTCGTCTTCTCTTCGTCGTGGCGCACGGACACCGCGGTTGCACTGGCGCGGCAGATGTACGAATCGCGCGAGTTCGGCGCGATGCCGATCCTGGCCGACGCGCTCCAGGACGCCGGCTGTACGAACGAAGACGTCCTCGCGCACGGCCGCGGCCCCGGCCCGCACGTCCGCGGTTGCTGGGTGGTGGACTTGGTGCTGGGCAAAGAGTAACATCGGGCCGAACTCCGTGCCGAACCGGGTCGATTTGTTCGTTCTCTGTTGCTCGTCGGCCGCTGCCGTACATCGCGGTCTCGGTTGGGGGTGAGTCGTGTGTTCGACCTACTCCCGGGCAAGCGCATTTCCGGTTCGGCCACAGAAGGCGGGACGGCCATGACGTTCCGGAAATGGAACAGCGAGTGGGAGAAGCCGGACCCCCTACGGGGCAGGCGGGGCTGGAGCCGACACCACTACGCGGCCGTCGGTGTCGCGGCGGCCGTTCTCCTCGCCGCGTTCGCGGTGATACCCCCGGCCGTCGTCCGAGCACGTCAGGAAGAGGCCGCGTTGGACCGGGGCTACAAGGAACTTCACGAGGTGATGGGGGCGGCTATGACCGCAGACGCGCGGGGCGCGATCCGGCTCCGGTGAGCTCGGTCGTTGGGTCGCAGGGGGTATGGCCGTGAGCCAACCGCAGGCGTTTTTGGAGGCGATCTTCGAGAACCCCGGGACGACGCTCTGCGTCTGGTCTTCGCCGACTGGCTGGACGAGAGCGGGCAACGGGAGCGGGCCGAGTTCGTGCGCCGGCAGGTCGAGGCGGCCCGACTGCCGGAGGGCGAGGCACGGGTGGCACTCGAAGACCGGGCGCGGCACCTACTTGGCGAACACGGTCCGGACTGGTTGACGGGCACCGGGCTCCCGCCGTCGGTCGTTCAGTTCCACCGGTGGTTCCCGGACGAACTGGACTTCAGTGCAGAAGATTGGGAGGAGGAGCCCGAGGACGGCTGGGACGCGGTGCCGGAAGAGGGCCTCCTGGCCACCCTCCTGACGGCGCTGCGGGGGTGGTCGGAACTCGGCTGCGTGCGGCGCCTGGTCCTCTGCTCCGAGGAGGGAATGGGGGCCGAGGTCGTGGGGGCTCTGGTCGACGCCCCGGAGTACCGGCGCGTGACCCAGTTGGTCTTCGTGCATCAGATGCTGGGGCCGCGGTCCATCGAGCGGCTGGCGGCCTCGAAGGTGCTGACGCGGCTGCGCGTGCTGTCCATCCCGGTCAGTTCCAACAACGACACCGACCACGTGCGGGACGCCGGCTGTGCGGCGATCGCGGGCTCACCCAACTTCGCGCGGCTGGAGGTCCTGGAACTGTCGCGGACCGAGATCGGCGACGTCGGGGCTGCGGCCCTGGCGGGTTCGCCGCACCTGGCGAACCTGCGGCGGCTCGACCTGAGTTTCAACAAGGTGGGTGACGTCGGGGCGTCCGCCCTGGCGGCGTCACCGCACCTGCGAGCCCTGGAGAAGCTCACCTTTCAGGGGAACCGGGCGAGTGCCGCCGCGCTCCGCGTGCTTGAGGCGCGGTACGGTGACCTCTCGATTCCCGATGAGGACGAGTGACCGACCCGCTTTCCCGGCCGCCGAACCCGGGGCCGCACCTGCCCGCAAAGTCGGGGCGGTGAACTTCGGCGTCCAACCACAGGGCAAGGAGCGCAACGAGATGCTCGACGCCGTCCACAACCGGCTCACCCGCCTGGCCACGTGGCCGGCCGTGGCCGTGCTCGTCGTCGTCTTCATCGCGTGCCAACAGGGTTTTACCTGGCGGCAGCACGCGCTCGGGCCGGACATGGCCACCCCGGACGCGCGCTTCGGCTACACCCCCGGCGAAATCCGCGACCTGTTCGAGAGCTGGGGGCCGGAGCGGAGGGTGCTGTACGCCCGGACGGAGGTCACGCTCGACGTGGTCTTTCCGCTGACCTACGGCGGCCTTTTCGGTGCCCTGGCGGCGCGCCTCTTTCGCCGGGGACCCTGGCGGTGGGCGGTGATGGTTCCGGTCGTGACCGCAACGGCGGACCTGGCGGAGAACGGAACGCTCGCGGTCCTGGCCTGGCAGTACGACGGCCAGGAGTCGCCGGCGGTTTGGGCGGCGGCCGGCTTCACGGTGCTGAAGGTGGTCGGCTTCGTACTGTCGCTGCTGTTGCTGTTGGGGGGCGGTGCCTTCGGGCGCTGTTGCGGTGCGGCCCGACCCGGCACGGCACCGGACCCGGCCGTCTGATCCGGTTCCCGCCACTTGTCGGCTCGTGGCGGTCGCCGAAGGGGCGGGCACGTCAACGCGGCGGCACCGGTCGGAGCGGCCGGCACCCCGGTTGCGGAAACGCGCAACGGCCCTGGTTCGCGCGGCGGAAAGCCGCTACGCTGATCCCGCCCGCGGCGCAAGCGCCTCACCGTCGGGCGCGCCCGACGGGCGTAACTCCGGCGCGCGGGTCGCCACATGGGCTATCAGAGCAGCGGCACAATCAAGTGCTGGAAGAAGTAC
>JAFKJJ010000339.1 GCA_017306025.1 Planctomycetota bacterium | reverse complement strand
AAGCGCCCCGTTCCCACACGAGGCAAAGCGCCCCGACGCGAACACCACGAACCCGCCCGCCCCGCCGGGCGAACCGCCCGGAACGGGTGACAAGGGACCGCCGCCCGTGCCGGCCGATCCACCGAAGCCAAATGTGGGACCGCGGCCGGTCGGTGTCGTGATGAAGGTCGATCCGAAGATCGAGCCCCGGCGCCACTTCGACCACCCCAACGACACCGTGGCGCTGCCCGACCTCAATACCGGCGACCGCGTCACGCTCACCGGGAAGGTGCGCGTGCTGAAACTCGGTTCCGTCAACGGCAAGGGCATCGCCGACGCGTCCGGACTGGTCGCGGAAGAGGTCGTCATCACCGGCGACCTGAACAACGAGGCGCGGGTGCTTGTGAACGCGCCGAACGGAACGGTTACGGTCGGCGGGTACGTGACGGGCGCGTCGAAGCTGACGATCACCGCGCCGGGCGGCACGGTCACCGTCGAAGGGTCCGGCCGGCTGTCCGGCGGTACCCTCATGGCCGTCACCGCAAGGCGGCTCGCGGTGAAGTGCCCGATGAGCGGTAACGCGCGGGCAAACGTTACGCTGACCGCGGGCGGCACGCTGAAACTCGGGCTGATGGAGGACGGCGCGACGGTGGCCTACAAAAAGGCTGCCCCGAACGATCCGCCGCCGACCGTCGAGAGGGGCGTGATTCGCGGCGGGGCGCGCGTGGTGCCCGTGAACTGAGCTTCTCGTCGCAGGGCAGGCCGCCTGGCCTGCCAAAGCAACGCAACGGCAGGCCAGGCGGCCTGCCCCGCGAGAAACCTCACTTCCGGCGCAGCCGTTCCGCGGCCGCGTGCCGCGCCTTCAGCGCCGCGTGAAGGTCGTCCATCATCGCGTCGCGCTTCATCTTCTCGTACCGCGACGGGTCGATCGGCTCGCCGACCGAAACCGCGATCGTGCTCGGTCCGGGCGGCAGGAACAGCGGCGACGGTTTCGGCCACTTCATGTGGCGCGACCACGCCCCGAACGCGCCCGCGATGCCGACGGGGATAATCGGACAGCTCACCCGCTTGATGAGCAGCGACACGCCCGGCTTCAACGGCTCCACGGTGCCGTCGTGCGTCCGCTCGCCCTCCGGGAACACCAGCACCGCCCGCCCGTGGCCGAGCGCCTCCAGCACGGCCTGAATGCCCTCCTTGCCCATCCCGCGGTCGATCGGAATGGCGTTCAGGCTGCGGATGATCGGCGCCAGCACCGGCTGTTCGAACAGGTTCTTTCGCGCGAGGTACGACAGGTAGCGCCGCGACGACAGCCCCACCAGCACCGGGTCGAACATCGACTGGTGGTTCGACACGACGAGCAGCGGCCCCTTCTTGGGGACGTTGTCCCACCCCTCGCGGCGCAGGCTGAACCCGAACGTGAAGAACGTGAACGACGACCAGAAAACGCAGTCGTACCACAGGCGGCCGACGAGGTCCGGACGGTCCGACATATCATTTTCCGCCCGCGACTGCCGGGCACGCACTCGGGAGAATCGTTTCTGTGGCCGTCCCCTCGCGGGTGCGGCTCCGGAAAGAACGGATCACTCGCCCCCGCGATCTCGCCGGCCGCGGACGGCCCTTTCGATCCGTTCGATGACCTGTTCGGTCGTGAGGTGTGTTGTATCGACGATCACCGCGTCCGGGGCGGGCCTCATCGGGGCGATGTCGCGGTCCGCGTCGCGGGCGTCGCGCTCGTCCTGGTGTGCCAGCACCTCTTCGACACTAACGCTCTGCCCCTTCGCGGCCAGTTCGGCGGCCCGGCGCTCGGCCCGCACCCGCGGATCGGCGATAAGGAAGAACTTACACGCGGCGTCCGGGAACACGAACGACCCCTGATCGCGCCCCTCGCACACGATGTCGCGCCCGGCCGCGGTGCCGCGCTGTTCGGCCGCGAGGAACCGCCGGACCCCCGCGATCACCGCGACCTTGCTCGCGCCCTGCGACACCTCCGGCGTGCGGATCGCGCCCGACACGTCTTCTCCGCTCAGAAGGACGCGGCCCGGCGGCATTTCGACGTGCAGTCCCGCGAGCGCCGCCTCCACCGCGGCGTGGTCGTCGAGGGCGACCCCGCGACGGATCATCGCCAGCGCGACGGCGCGGTACATCGCCCCGGTGTCGAGGTACTCGAACCCCAGCCGGGCCGCGAGTTCCTTCGTCACCGTGCTCTTACCGACACCGGACGGGCCGTCGATCGTGACAATCATTTCGAGCGGGGGAGTGCGGAACGCGGAACGCGGGGCGAAGAGCCGGAACAGAAGGCGCGGCCTTCTGTTCCGGCTCTTCGCCCCGCGTTCCGCGCTTCTACTTGATTCGCAGCGTGACGGTTTCCTTGTCCTTGATGACGCTCCGGGTCGCGGCGGCGCCGGACTGGAGCAGTTGGTAGGTGAAGTCGCCGGCCGGGACCTCGACGTCCAGTTTCGTGCCCGGGGCGACCCGGTACGACTTGTCGTTAATCACCATCGAGATCTCGACCGGGTACTCGTTGACGACCTTCACGACGCCCTTCGGTTTGGTGTCGGGCACGATCGCGGGCTTGAGCACCGTTTGCGCCTTGAGGGTGCTCAGTTCCTTCTCCAGCGCCGCGATCTTGTCCTTCAGCGCCTTCACGTCCTCGACCGCGCCCGGCTCTTTCGGGTTCACCAGCAAGCCGAGTTCGTCCTTCTTGCCGGTGAGCAGTTCCGTCAGCCTCTTCACCTGCTTTTCGAGTTCTTCGATCTTCTTGTTCGCCGCCTCCAGATCCCGCTTCAACTTCTCCGTGTCGGCGTCGGCCTTCAACGGAACGCTCGGCGGCGCCGGGACGGCACCCACCGGCGGAACGGCGGGCGGCACGTTGGCCTTCTCCACGGCGAGCATGGCCCCGCCGAGGAAGGCGAACGCGGCAGTGGTCGTGAGGTTCAACATGGTGTCGTCTCGTTTGTGCGGAACGCGCGGGTCGGGGACGACCGGCTTGATCGGGAAAACGTCCTTGTCGGACGCGCCGAACGACGGCTCCGGGGCCTTCGGCAGTCCCACCGGCCGGCCGGGGACCCCGGGTCCCGGCGGCACGACGGGCACGGCCGGTGCCACAGACGGATTGAGCGTATTGCCCGGATTGATCGGCTTCAAGTCAGAATCCGGTTTCACGGGCTGCGCCGGCCGCATCGGATCGACCGGTTTTGCCGATGGCATCGGCGGGGCAACTGGCGTGGGCTGGGGAAGAGGGAACCCGCTCGGCCCCGGCGGAACCGTGGGCATCGCCGACGACGAGCCCGACGGCACCGGCGGGGCTTTCGGCGGTTCGGCCGTGCTCATCGGCAGCGGCGGAATAGCCGGTCCGCTCCCGAACGGAGCCACGGGCGCGACCGGCGCCGAGGGCACCGGCGGAAACCCGACCGGCGCCACGGGCGGCGAAGGAGGCGCCCTGTCGGGGAGCGGAACGACCGGCTTCGCGTCGGTCGGCTTGGGCGGAACCGGCAGCGCCGGCAGGTCCGCGGGCGGCACGGACGGAACCGCGGGCAGCGCGGACTTGTCGCCGCCGGTCAGCGCGGGGTCCGGGATGCGCGGCCCGGTGACCGGTTCGATCGCCGGCGTCACCGCCGGCGGCACCGGCACCGACAGGGGCACGGCCGGCACGATGACCGGCTGTGCGACCGGGACCGCGGGTGCCACGCCCGTCGCCCCGCCCATCGGAATCGGCGGGAGCGTGGCGCCGACCGGGGTGACCGGGCCGGTGGGCGGCGCGGGCTCCGGTGTCCGATCGACCTCCGCGACGGTCGGCACCGGCGCGGTGGAGCGCGTCCAGTTCGCCGCTTCCGGCAGCGGCGCGTCCGGCTGCGGCTGCCCCTTGGCGCGGACGAGGCCGAACCACCCGCCGGTGACCGCCACCCCGCCGACGGCCGCGATCGCCGCCGCCCGCCACCACCGCTTGCGTCCCGTCGTCATCGGGCGTCCCCCATCCGTGCGTTTAAGGTGGTCCGCTCGCTCCGCGAGCGGTGACCCACGCGTCCGGTCGCGCGACGCGGGTCGCCTGTCTGCGGGTGCGGGCCACGCACTCGCGGAGCGCGTGGCCCGCACCGAAAGCCGCCGTCAGTTCTCCTCGAACTGCGCGATCCGGTTGACCGGCGCGCCGCCGAACTCGGCCCAGTCCACCTCGGCCGGCTTGTACTCCATCTGGTAGGCGTCCTCGCCGCTGTCCTCGTAATAGTTCCGGAGGACGCGGGCCGCTTTGAACTGGTGCGCCCGGAAGAACAGTTGCGCCGCGGTGTTCCCCTCGCGCACCGCCAGGCTGATCTTCTGCCGCCGGTGGCTGCACAGCTTGTACACCAGTTTCGACACCATCAGCCCGCCGATCCCGGACCGGCGCACCGACGGGTGGACCGCGAAGTTCAGCACGTGCAGCTTGGTGCGGTGCAGCTCGTAGATCATGAACCCGACGATGGTGTCGCCGCGCTCGGCCACCATCCCGATGCAGTTGCGCTGGCGCAGGCACCGCAGGAAGTCGTCCTCGGTCCACGCGTACTCGAAGCTCGCCAGTTCGATCCCCATCACGTCCGGCATGTCCCGCCGGATCATCCATCGGATGTGAAGCGCCGTCGCGTCCGCGACGCCCCGATCCCGCCGCGTCGCACGTCCCGTGCTCATGAACGGACTCCTTCCCCCATCCGGCCCACGACCCGCGGCCGCGAACCGGTTATTGAAGCCGTCGGAATCTAGCAAGGCCCGTCTTTCCCCGCTACCCCACCGGCGCCCCCGCACCGGCGGAGCACCCCCGCCCTTGTGGGCGGGGTTCGCCCTCGCGTCACTGCTTGTAGAAGCTCGTGCTCTCTTCCTTCACCACCGGCGTGCGGACCTGGTCGCACGTGAGCTGCACGCGGAACCGCTGGTCGCCCGGGGCGTTCCCGCGGACCCGCACCGTGTAGACCATTTCGCCCTTCACCGGCAGCGTCGCGATCGGGTCGAACACCAGCGTCTGGCCCTGCGCCTTCACCGTCGTCGGGCCGTTCGCCCCGCTGAAGGTCGTGTTTTCGGCCATCGCGGCCATCACCTGCACGTTGGTGCAGGCCCCGGTGCCCTGGTTGGTGATGCGGATCTCGTACACCGCGTCCTTGCCGACCTCGACCGGGTTCTCCAGGCCCTTCACGTCGAACCGCACCGCCGCGACGCCCTCGGCCTTCACCGCGGTCTCGGCCTTCGCTTCGAGCGCGCGCCCCGCCGGCTTCCCGCCGGCCCCCGCCGGCGTCACCCCGGCCTCCGGCGCGGCCACGGCCATCGTCCGCAGCACCACGTCGCCCGCGGCCGCCGCCCGCAGTTTCACCGCGACCGCCTTCGTGCCGCCGGCCGGCAGGCCGGGCAGCTTCCAGCTCACCGCGCGGTTGGTCGCGCTGAACGCGCCGGCGTCGCTGGCCTGCACGTAGTCGAAGCCGTCCGGCAGCACCGCGTGGAGCGTGATCGCGTCGGTCGCGGCCGTGCCGGGGTTCGACAGGGTGATCTCGTAGGTCGGCTCGGCCCGCACCAGGCACTTCGCCGGGCCGGTCTGCGTGATCCGGAGCTGCGGCTCGACGACGTTGACGGACGCCTTCGCGGTCGCGTCGGCGCTGCCCTCGGCGGTCACCGTGAACGAGCACGACTGCAGGCCGGCCTTCACCGCGTTGAGCGGCAGCGTGAGCGTCTTGGTCTCGCCGGCCGGCAGGTTCGCGAGTTTCGTTTCGAGCTTCGGCCCCTGCGAGAAGTACAGCCCCTCGGACATCTCGGCGCGGAGCACCATGTTCTGGGCCGGGCCGGTGCCGCTGTTGGTCACCTTGATCTGGAACACCGCGTCCTCGCCGGCGCGGCACACCTCCTGGCAGGTCGCGGTCAGTGCGATGCGCGGCCGGGTCACGCGGGTCTTCGCGTCCACCACCGCGGCGAACGTCACGGTCGCCCGGCTGCGGAGCTCGCCCTCCTCGTGCGGCCGCATCCGGACGGCGATCCGCTTTTCGGTGTTGCCGTCGATCGCGCCCAGCGCCCACACGAGCCGGTCGCCGTTGAGCTCGCCCGGCGGGTCGCTCCCGACGTAGCGGGCGGCGGCCGGGATCTCGTCCTCGACGCGCACGTTCTGCACGGCCACGTTGCCGGTGTTCTTCACGACCAGTTCGTAGCGGAACTCGGCGTTGTACACGACCGAATCCGGGCACACGGCTTCGACCGTCACGCCCTGGTTGATCCGGTTCGGCAGGCCGTTGCTACCGACGGCCGGCGCCGTCGCGGTCGGCCCGGGCGCCGGCACCGTCGGCGGCACAAGCGGCGCGCCCGCCGGCCCCGGCGGAACGGGGAGCACGGCCGGACCCGGAACGGGCGGTTTCGGGGCGCCGCCCGGCGGCGCGACCGGGGTCGAAGGCAGGACCGGCACCGCCCCGCCCGGCGGAACCGGCACGAACGCGGGCGGCGGCGGAGCCGACGGGGGCGAAGGCGGGAACTTGTTTTCGCCGGAATCGACGCTCACGCGCGGCGGCGGGAGCGCGTTGCCGGGAGCCGGCGGGGCCGCGGGCGTCGACGGGGCCGCGCCCGCAGGGGCCGCCGGCCTACCGCCGGGCAACTCCATGCTCGGCGGCGGCAGATCGAACCCGCCGGCCGGCCTGATCGGGTCGCCCCCGACGACG
>JAFKJJ010000338.1 GCA_017306025.1 Planctomycetota bacterium | reverse complement strand
GACGGGTCGCGGCGGAGTAACGCGGTCGAGGTGACGGTCGTGGAGCAACTCCTGACCGCTGCCCCGCCGCTGCCGGCCGCGATCCTCGGGGCGAAAAAGAAGCTGACCGAACTAACGACCGGGGGCGTGCTGGTGGTCGGCGGAACGACCGCCGGGCTGCTCAAGCTGGCGGCCGCGGTCGAGAAACTCAAAACGTACAACGCGGGCGCGGGGCTGTCGGCGTCGCTCGTCGTGGTGGACGAGGCGTCGATGATGGTGTTTCCGCACTTCCTGGCGCTGGCCACGCTGGTCACCCCGGCCGGGAAGATTCTTCTCGCGGGAGACCACCGACAGCTCGCCCCGATCACCGCGCACGACTGGGAGGCCGAGGACCGCCCGCCCGCGGTGCTGTACCAGCCGTTCGCCAGCGCCTACGACGCAGTCCGCCGGATCATCGAGACGCCGGAGGGGCGCCCGGTGGTGTCGCCCGCGGCCGCGCGCTGGTCCGGGCTCCGGCTGACGTTCCGCCTGCCGCCGGTCGTGCGCGAACTCATCGCCCGCATCTACCGCCGCGACCGGATCGAACTGACCGGCCTGCCACGGGAGCCGAACGCCGGCCCGGCGCAGGGCGGTTCGGCGTGGGCCGAGGTGTGGCAGTGGAGTGTGGGACTCTTTCTGGCCGTCCACGACGAGGACGGGTCGCGGCGGAGTAACGCGGTCGAGGTGACGGTCGTGGAGCAACTCCTGACCGCTGCCCCGCCGCTGCCGGCCGGGTCGGTGGCCGTCATCACCCCGCACCGGGCACAGCGCAGCCTGCTCGCAACCCGACTCGCCGCCCTCACGGCCGCGGGCGGGCCGGTGGGGGTGATTGACACGGTCGAGCGGCTCCAGGGCGGGGAGCGCCCGACCGTGATCGTGTCGGGCACGGTCAGCGATCCGACCGCGGTGGCGGCCAACGCCGGGTTCGTGCTGAATCTGAACCGGGCGAACGTGGCGTTCTCACGGGTGCAGGACCGGCTCGTGGTGGTGTGCTCGCGGGCGCTGCTCGACCACATCCCGGCCGAGGTCGAACACTACGAGTCGGCGGCGCTGTGGAAGGCCCTGCGGGACCTCTGTACCGAGTTCGTGGCCGAGACGGAAGTGGGCGGACACCGGGTGCGGCTCTACCGACCTCCACCGGGGTGCGGCGGGGCCGGGCGCGAGCCGCTTCCGGGGCCGTAAACGCCGGGGCGGATATGGTATCTCCACGCCCGAGAGGAGGTATCGCGTGAACTCGCTTCTCCGCCGACTCGGAATCGACCTACCCATCATCCAGGCGCCGATGGCCGGTGTGTCGACGCCGGAGATGGCGGCCGCGGTGTCGAACGCCGGCGCGCTGGGGTCGATCGGGATCGGGGCGGCCGACGCCGAAACCGCCCGGGGCATGATCCGCGCCGTCCGCGCGAAGACGGATCGCTCGTTCCAGGTGAACGTGTTCTGCCACGCTCCCGCGGTTCCGGACCCGGCGCGGGAGGCGGCGTGGCTCGCCCGCCTCGCCCCGGAGTTCGCCCGGTACGGTGCGGCCCCACCGGCGCGACTGCGCGAGATTTACACCAGTTTCGTCGCCGACGAGGCGACGCAAGCCGTACTCCTGGCCGAGCGCCCACCGGTCGTCAGCTTCCACTTCGGACTGCCACCACAAAACGTTATCGCGTCCCTCCGGGCGACCGGCGCCGCCCTCCTCGCCACGGCCACGAACCTCGAAGAGGGAAAGACGATCGCGGCCGCCGGGATTGATGCGGTCGTGGCGCAGGGGTACGAGGCGGGTGGTCACCGCGGGGTGTTCGATCCGGACGCCCCGGACGATCGGCTCGGAACGCTGGCCCTGACGCGCTTGCTCGTCCGATCGCTGAACGTCCCGGTGGTCGCGGCCGGTGGGATCATGGACGGCGCGGGGATCGCCGCGGCGCTGGCGCTGGGGGCGAGTGCCGCCCAGATCGGAACCGCGTTCATTGGCTGCCCGGAGTCGTCGGCCGACGTCGGTTTTCGGGCCGCACTGTTCGGGCCGGCTGCCGGTCACACGGTCTTCACCCGCGCGATTTCCGGGCGCCCCGCCCGGTGTCTGTCGAACCGATTTACCGCGCTCGGGGACGAGGGCGTGCCGGCCTACCCGATCGCCTACGACGCGGGGAAGGCGTTGCACGCCGCGGCCAGGGCGGCCGGGGAATTCGGGTTCGGGGCACAGTGGGCCGGCCAAGGCGCCCCGCTCGCCCGCGCGCTGCCGGCGGCGGAACTGGTCGCCCGACTGCGTGCCGAACTGGAAGAAGCGCCGCCCCGGCCCGGCGTGCAAGGCCACCATCACCGCCCCCGCCCCGCTCCGGGGTGAGGCGTACCCGTGTCCCAAATGCCGGGCCGCCGTGGGCAGTTGGCCCGCACCGGCGAGCGCCCCACAAGCGTTCGTGTCGTGCCGCCCCCCGTCGAACAGGCGGTGTGGCACTACTCGGCCAACGGCGCGAAGCGCGGGCCGGTGACGACCACACAACCCAAGTCCCTCGTCGAACCGTAAATGAGAAGTCGCAGGTCGTAACGTCGAAGACCCGAGCCACATCGGCCTTCGACTTTACGACCTGCGACTTTACGACTCCCGGCTTACGCGCGGAACAGTTCCCGCACCGGTTCGCCGGTCTCGACGAGCGCCGTCGGGCGCTGTTGGGTGTCGGGGAAGTGGACCTTCCGTGCGTCGATGCCGAGGTGCCGGAAGACGGTCGCGGTCACGTCCTGCGGCGATACCGGCCGGTCCGCGACGTACTCCCCCTTCGGCGTGCTGCGGCCGATCACCTGCCCCATCTTCATTGAGCCGCAACCCATCAGCACGCTGAACACGTTGCCCCAGTGATCGCGGCCGCCCTCCGGGTTCATCCGCGGCGTGCGCCCGAACTCCCCCATCGCCACGACCAGCGTTCGCTCGTAGAGGCCGCGGTCGATGAGGTCGCGGACCAGCGCCGCGAGCGCCCGGTCGAACGGCGGGATGAGCTGTTCGGAGCCGGGCTTGGTCGCGAGGCGGTTGGCGGTGCCGTGGTGGTCCCACGGCACGCAGTTCACCGTCACGAACGTCACGCCGGCCTCGACCAGCCGGCGCGCGAGCAGCGCGCTCTGCCCGAACGTGTGCCGGCCGTAGGCGTCGCGGACCCGCGCCGGCTCGGCCGCGATGTCGAACGCCTTCGCGGTTTCCTTGCTCGTCAGCAGCGAGAAGGCGCGTTGCGCGTGCGGGTCGAGTTCCGCGCCGCTCGAATCGACCGCCCGCTTGCTCGCGTCGAGTGCCCCGAGCAGGTGCTTGCGGTCTTCGAGCCGCCCGATCGGCATGTCCGAGGGGAGCGACAGGTTCCGTACTCGAAAATTGGCGTCGTTCGGGTCGGACTCGGTGACGAACGGGTTGTACCCGCGGCCGAGGTAGGCGGCGTAGTGGAAGAAGTTGTCCGTACCGCCGCGCAGGTGCGGCACCGCGGCATACGGGGGCAGGCCGGGCTTCCGCGCGCCGACGAGCTTCGCCGTGGCCGAGCCCATGCACGGCCGGCGCTGCACCATGAAGTCGGCCGCATTGAAGTCCGGCCCCGGGAACCCGCTGAGCATCCAGTGGTTGCCCTTCGTGTGGTCGCCGGAGCCGTGGTTGACGCCCCGCAGGATCGCGAGCTTGTCGGCGATCTTCGCCTCTTCGGGGCACAGTTCGCCGAACAGCACGCCGGGCACGCTGGTCTTCGTGGCGCCGAACGGCCCCCGGAACTGCGCGACCGCATCGGGCTTCGGGTCCCACGTCTCCATGTGCCCCGGCCCGCCACTCATCCAGAACAGGATGACGCTCGCCCCCTCGACGTGCGACCGGGCGTAATCGTCGTTCGCCCGCGCGCGGAGGAGGTCGCCGAGGGCCAGCCCGCCGACGCCCAGCACGCCCGCCTGAAGGAACGAGCGGCGCGTCAC
The DNA here is from genome assembly GCA_017306025.1 of Planctomycetota bacterium. Lineage (GTDB taxonomy): Bacteria > Planctomycetota > Planctomycetia > Gemmatales > Gemmataceae > Gemmata. Next base: position 2,717 of record JAFKJJ010000338.1, on the reverse strand, counting down.
ACCGGTGCAGTCCGAACCGCTTCCGCCGAGCACCTTGAACATGGGCAGCGTTCCGAGGAGGGCTATGGGGGTGGGAATGCTACTGTAACCGTGAACCGTCGGCGTGTCACGCGCGAGTTGAGCGGCGGAGGCTTGCGTCCGGCCGTGGATCGGTCATGCTGTGGGCTCTCAGTTCGGATGAATGAAGGGGACACATGCGACTCCATATAGCGATTCGAGTCCTCGCCATCCTTGAGGTTGTGGGCGGAGCAATCGGCCTGATCGCGGTGCTTGTCGTGCTGGTCTGGCTCGGGCCGACCGTCAATTCGCTCGCGAGCGCCGCGGTCGGGGTGCCGTTCTTCTTGCTCGCACTGTTCGCGGGTGTGAGGCTTTGGCAAGGGCGACCGGGTGGGTACTTCGCGTCGATTGCCGTTCAGTTGCCTCAAGTGATCAAGATTGCGACATCTCGGTTCGCGTTTATGCTCGGCGTGGGCGGTGACGTGTCCGTCCTCCACATCACGCTACCGGCCCCGGAGGGAAAGACGCTCACTCATCTGAGGCTGCACTCGCAAGGTGGGTCAGTCTCGGTCGTCGAAATTCACCGACCGAATGACGCTCCGGAGGTGTTCGGAGTGAGTATCCTCCCGTGTGTCGCACTCGCCGTCCTGATACGACTCGGGCAATCTGCTGCTGCACCGGAAACGCCCCCCGACCGTCCGGCTGAATCCGCCCCCCCGGACGGCCAACCGGCTTGGGCGATGCCGTTCTGGATGCAGGTGACGTTAGGGTTGTTCCTCCTCTTGACGTTCTGTTGCTGTGCCGGGAATCTGATTCCTATTCCGAAACCCGGGTAACTTCTCTCGTTCCGCCTGCCCGCGGGTGCCGGGTACACGATCTCGTGTTGGGGCCGGGAGTAGCCGATGACCGAAGCCGAGTGGCTGGGGTGTTGCGACCCACGGCTCATGCTGGATGCCCTCACCGGTGTACAGAGCGTTCGGAAATGGCGGCTGTTCGCGATCGAATCATGCCACCTCATCCTCAAGGTCTTCGACTACCCCGATCTTGAAGTGGCTGTTGCGTTCGGCAGCGCCCTTGCGGAAGGGCAAGACCACGCAGACTGGAGCATCTTCGATTTGATTCGGGAGGTGGTCGATTGGGGGTTGGGAGAGATGTGCGAGTCGCTCAACAACATCGCCACGGCAGTCGAGGTGACGATTCAGCCGGGTCGCCTTTCGGTCGACGAGGGCCGGCGGGTTGTCGAGTCCATCTCGGCGGCGTACACCGTGGCCTCATTCGATTCAAACGGTGACGACGACTTTTCTACCCAAGCAGACCTCCTTCGTGACATCTTCGGCAACCCGTTCTGCCCCGTCACCTTCTCCCCTGACTGGCGTACCGACACCGCGGTTGCGCTGGCGCGTCAGATGTACGAGTCACGCGACTTCTCCGCGATGCCGATTCTGGCCGACGCGCTCCAAGACGCCGGGTGCGACAGCGCCGACATCCTGAACCACTGCCGCGGCGCCGGGTCGCACGTCCGCGGGTGTTGGGTGTGCGATCTCGTGTTAGGGAAATCGTAGCTGCCGCCATCGTCACCCGACGACGCGAGCCAGCGCTGCGGGCGGCGGTGACTCCACCTCCACGCGCTCGCCGGTAACGGGGTGGTCGAAGCACAGCCGCCACGCGTGTAAGCACAGCCGCTTCGCGGGGTTCGTCGCCGCACCGTACACCGTGTCACCCGCGATCGGGCACCCCAGGCCCGCCATGTGAACGCGGATCTGGTGCTTGCGGCCGGTTTCGAGTTCCACTTCGACCAGCGAATAGCCGTCGCGCGATGCACGCGCCTTGTAGCGGCTCGCCGCGCGCTTTGCGTCCTTACCCGGGTGTCGGCTCGCACGCACCCGCAGGGCGCGGCCCTCGGTGAGATAGTTCTCGATCACGCCTTCCGCGGGCGAAGGGGCGCCCTCCACCACCGCGAGATAGGTTTTCGTCACGCCCTCCCAGCTCGCCTGGAGTCGATCGCGCACGGCGGCGCTTCGCGCGAAGAGGAGCAGCCCGGACGTGTCGCGGTCGAGCCGGTGGACGACGAACGGCCGACCGGCCTTGCGCGCCGCGAGGTGGGCACTCAGCCGCACGAAGCAGGTGTCGGCCTTCTCCGTCTCGGTCGCGACCGTGAGCAGCCCCGCGGGCTTGTCGATCACGATCAGGTGCGGGTCTTCGTAGACGACCGGGAGCAGCGAAACCTGTTCGCGCTCCTGGGGTGGAGCGTGTGGGGCAAGGGTCAGGGCGTCGCCCGGCCGCAGCGGGTGATCGTGGCGCGTGACGGAGGCGCCGTTGACGTGAACGCGGCCGGAGCGCAGAACCTCCTTCACCCGCGTGCGGTTCATCGGCGCGAGCGCGGTGAACAGCCAGTCGAGCAGCCGCGTTTCAACCAACGGGAGGGAGAGCTTCTCCATCCGATCAATCTAGAGCGCGTCTCACGACGGCATAGCGGGCTCGGTTGTGGGGCAGGCCGCCGGGCCTGCCGATGCGATGGTAGGCCCGGCGGCCTGCCCCACGACAAATACACGCGCTCTAGCGGCCGAACGGCAGCAGACCCACGGGGAGCGGTTCATCCAGGCGCACGCGGGCCACCTCGTCCACGTGCGCCGGCGAGCCGAATCCGATGATCGCCGACGACACCGCCGCGTGCGACAGCACGAACCGCACCGCGAACTCCGTCGGCGTGAAGCGTCCTG
>JAFKJJ010000337.1 GCA_017306025.1 Planctomycetota bacterium | reverse complement strand
CCCGCCGACGTACAGGTCAATATTTTCGATCGCCTTCGCCATCTCGCGCATCAGGAGCGTGCGGGCGCGTTGAGCGGTCAGGTAGTCGACCGCGGTGATGAACCGGCCGCGGCGGAACGTGTTCGGCCACAGCCCGAGCCCGTCACGAACGCCCTCACGCGTCACCTCGTCGAACGCCGCGGCCGATTCCACATCGAGAATTAGCCCGATGAGGGCACCCGCGGTGGCCTGCGGGAGTTTGATCGGCACCAACTTCACACCAAGATCCTTCAGCACCTTCAGGTCGGCCTCGGTCGCGCCGGCCCCTTCGACGAACCCGACCGTGAGGTCTTTCAGCTTCACGTCCGCGGGCCAGTTGAAGGGGCGGTCTTGTACGGTCGCGTCCTTGCCGTCGGCGCCGTGGATCGCACCGAGCACCAGCGCGCAGTCCTCCACGCTCCGGCACATCGGGCCGATCTTGTCGAGCGACCAGCACAGCGCCATGCACCCGTGCCTGCTTACACGGCCGAACGTGGGCCGCAGGCCCGTCACGCCGCACCGCGTGCTGGGCGACACGATGCTGCCGTGGGTCTCGCTGCCGATCCCAAACCCGACCAGACCCGCGGCCACCGCCGACGCGGTGCCCGCCGACGAGCCGCTGCTGCCCTGTTTGATGTTCCAGGGGTTGCGGGTCATCCCGCCGAACCACTGGTCGCCCCATGCCAGCGCGCCGAGCGTCGTCTTGCACGCCAGCACCGCGCCCGCGTCGTCCAGGCGTGCGGCGACGGTCGCCTTCTCCTCGATCGTCCGCTCCTTGAAGTGCCCCGCGCCCCACGTCGTCTTGTAGCCCGGGTACGCGATCAGGTCCTTCGCGGCCCACGGGATGCCGTGCAGCGGCCCGCGGTACTTGCCCGCGGCAATGTCCTTGTCCGCTGCGGCCGCCTGCTTGAGCGCGAGTTCCTCCGTGAGCGACACGACGCACAGGAGCGCCGGATCGTACTTCTTTAGCCGCGCGAGGTACACCTTCGTGAGTTCGACGGACGAGATCTGCTTCAGCCGGACGAGTTCCGCGAGCGCGGTCAGCGGCAGGAACGCGAGGTCGTCGTCGGCCGCGGGCTTGGCCGGTGCGGCCGCTGGCACACCGAGTTCGACCTTCCCGCGGCCACCGGCGGGGGCTTCACCCGGCGTCGCGTCGAAGCGGACCGCGGGCGGCGTGGAATAGCCGATGTCGAGTTTGTGGAACGATGCGACGTTTTGAAGGGTGCGCGTGAGCGCGCCGGCGACCGCCTTGCGTTCGGCCTCGGTGAGCGTCACGCCCGCGACCCACTCCGCGTTCTTCACCATCTCGGGCGTGACACCGCCTTCGGGCTGTGCGGCAGCCGCGGCGACGGCGGCGCGGTGGAACGTCGCGTTGCCGACCCCGACGGCGGCGACCGCGGCCAACAGGTCGCGGCGCGAAGCTTCTGACGGCATGACGAGGTCCTGAGGTTGACGGGTGGAAGTGGGAGAGGTATTCGGCCGTGGATTCTACCATCACCAGCGAGGCGAAGCATGAAGCGAGTTCTCGCGATCGGTTCGCTTCTGTCCGCGCTTGTCGGTTGTGGGACGGCGGCGAACTTCGCGCGGGAATCGCCGTCGCACGCGACTCCGTATGGCGGGGTGCAGATCGCGGTGGATCGGTTCGAGGCGCCCCCTGGGATTCCGGGCGCGTTGATCTACTCGGATTCTGCCCGCGCGGCGGATGTGGTGTTCTCCGCGGTCGGCGACACGCTGACGCTTCCGATCGCGGTGGCGCTGGTCGCGTGGCGCGCGTGCGACCTGGCCCTTCACTACGACAACACGCCCCCGCGGTCGAACGCGTGGCGGGAGTTCTGGTTCGGCGAGCAGGAATCGCTTTCGCCCGCCGCGCCGTGACCGGTCAGCGATTCCGATCGAACTGTTGCGGCTTGTAGGTGGGCAGATCGTTCCTGTCGATCGCGAACGCGTACACGCGGAACGGCTTCTCCGCGATGAAATCGTTGTCCGCGGTGACGAGCAGGAGCCGGCGACCGTCGGCCAGGTCCGGGCCGAACGTCAGCCCCTCGAACTTCTCCGGGCAGTCACCGCCCGCGATCTTGAACCGCGGCGCCAGTAGGTCGAGGAACAGTGCCTTCTTCGTCAGCGTGACGGTTGCGGGGAGGGCGCCGGCCGGCAGCGCCGCAACCGCGCTCACGTCGGTCGCGCCGGTCAGGTCGATGCGAAACAGCTTCTTGCACTTCGCGTCCTTGCCCCCCGCCCCGTCGCGTTCCAACACCAGGAAGTCGCGGTCGCCAACGGCCACAATTTCGCTCGCTCCGTTGGCCGCGTCGTCGAGCCGGTAGACGAACTCTCGCGTTTTGCCGGTTGCGAGGTCGATTTCCAACACGCGGCAGTTCACGCCGACGCGTTCGTTCTTCTCGTTGAGCGCGCCGTCCTGAACCAGCGGGCTCTGCATGATTCCGAACAACTTCGAGCCGTCCGGCGCGATCGCGAGGCCCTCCATCCCGCGGTTCGGGACGCGCCCGGACTTGCTTTTAGGCGGCAGTTCGTCCGACGGCGACTTGCCCGGCCTGGCAACGCGGAAGTGGGCCGGCACCGGCAGACTCCGGACGCGTTTGCCCTTCGCGTCGAATTCGTAGACAACCGGGCCGTACTCGTCAGAAATGTAGATCCCGCCCCCGCGGCCGACGCGGACCCCCTCGGGGTCGAGCCGGAGGTTCTTCTCCGGTTCCTTGTGCGCGAGCGCGTCGAGCGCGCCGACGAACCGCTTGCCGTCTTCGTTCGTCAGGAGCGCGGTCGCGGTGAGTTTGAGCGACACCGGCTCCTTCGCGCCGGGGGTGACTCGGATCATCATCCGGTGGACGCGACAGGCGAAATCGCTCGCTCCGTCCTTCGGTCCGCGGTCGGACGCCAGGACGTACTCGTCGCCGATCCCGGTGTAGGCGATCGCGGAGCCGAGGCCGCCGAGCCGGTTGTTCGGCGTGCCGTCGGACGCGTGGCCGGTGAGGCCGGACAGGTCGGCCGCGTCGCCCGGGATCGTCCCGACGCCAACAAGAGTGACGTCGGCTCGCGCCGACCCGACGAGCGCACACGCGATGGCGCTGAGAACGAGCGCGCGGATGACGGCCACGGGTAATTCCGCGATGGGAAAAAGAGCGACCGCTCGGCACGTCCGGGCGGTCGGAGGATCGGCGATCAAAAGTCGCCGGGGAGGTCGCCGGCGCTGGCGGTGACGAGAGCGGCGAACGTCGCGGCCGTGACGTTCTGGGTGATGAACCGGACGCTCCCGTCGGCCACGAGGACGTTCACACCGCCCGAGTGGAACGAGTAGACCTCGCTGTCGTTGGTGCAATTGATGAAGCAGGTGCCGCCGGTGGTGACGAGGTCGGCTTGCACGCCGTCGAGGCTGATGCCGACGGCGTCCGGGTCGGCCCAGCCCCACCCGTCCGCGGTGTTGGAACCGGTGTCCTTCCCCTTCTGGAACAGGTTCGGGCGCCCGGCGTCTTCGGCCAGGAGGATCGTGTTCGAGGTGCCGTCGGTGACGGCGAGGATCGGCGTGTCGGTCACTTTCGCCATCGCGCCGTTGGCCTCGTCGCCGGCGGCGGAGCCGGGGACCGGGAAGTTCGGAACGCTGTTGGCCGTGTAGAACCGACGACGGACCGCGTTCATCGTTCCGTAGTCGCCGGGTCCCAGGGGCACCGACCCGGCCTGCCGCCGCGAGTCCGGGGCCGACGGGCACTTGAACAGCTTGAACGAGGTCTGCGCCGTGGTCAGGTTCGGGTCGACGTTCCACTTGACGTTGAAGTTCCACAACTTGGCCACGTTGTCCTGCTCAACGTACGGCAGTGCCAGCGGGGTCCAGGCGCGGAACTTCGAGTCGCCGGAGACCGTCACCCGCGTGGCCGGAAACTTGTTGTCGTTGGTGAGGGCGTAGTTGTGGATGGCCAGACCGAATTGCTTGAGGTTGTTCTGACAACTCATGCGTGCGGCGGCCTCGCGCACCTTTTGAACGGCCGGGAGGAGCAATCCGATCAGGATCGCAATAATCGCAATCACCACCAGCAGTTCAATAAGCGTGAATCCCACGCGGCGCGGGCGACCGGGCATTTGGGCACCAGTAGTTAAAGGTGGACAGCGTAAGAAGAGATATTACAGAACGATGTGAAAAGACGTATAAACGTCCAATGAATACGAAATGTAGATTCCGTGAATGGCCGGGGTGTTCGGTCCCTATTCACCGGCCGAGCGCACGACATACGCGGTGACGGCCCTCGCTGTCAACGGGTCGGGCCGTACTTCTTCGTACACAACCGCCATGCACTTGCCGGAGATCGTCCGGCTGACCGGTGCTACGGCTGAGCGTTCGGCGCTGTGGGCTGCGCGACACCTCTTCGATTTCGTCTCGGGTGAAAATGTGAACGTGGTTTCCGGCCGGATCACCCGGGGAATCCCAGATGACGCACTACTCCAACGTGGGTACCGCTGCGGCGCCAAGTGCGCCGCGCCCCCCGCCCCCGACCGTCTGAAACGCGATGGGTTCAAGCTAACAAAAACCGCGACAACACGTCAAGCCGAAGGCGTGAGGTCTCGGAGCGTCCAGACGAGTTTCTTACCAATTGCGGCCGCGTACCGCATGAGAGTATCAACGGTTGGGTTGTCGTGAACGCCGTTCTCCAACCGACTGAGCGCGGCCTTGTCGATGCCTGACCGCTCAGCCACATCGGCAAGGCTCAACCCGGCTGCTTCGCGAGCCTTTTTGAGTTCGATGATCGCGGCCACGAGGGACAAGTAAACGCCGTGCGGAATCGGCCCGGTGTACTCGCCGCTACCGAGCAAGTGCTGAAGCGTCGGCCGCTCCTTTTGGAACCTCTCGCGAATCGCTTTGTGCCGCGCGCGATCCTCGGCCGTCCACTTCATGTCGCTGTGCGTTCGTTCGTTACTCATAGGCACACCACTTCAGAGCGGAGGAACCGGCCGTTTATCAGCTCCCACCGCGCACCGCCTTCATCCACCCCAGCGCGTTCTCCAGCGATTCCATCGGCAGCCCGATGACGTTGCTCACGCTCCCCTCTTCGATCGTCAGATACGGGTCGTGCGGCAGCTCGATCGCGTACGCGCCGCTGCACCCTTCCCACTTCCGCGTCTTCAGGTAGGAGTCGATTTCGGCGTCGGAGAGAGCCTTCATCCGCACGCGGCTCAGTTCCTGCCAGCACAACTGCCAGTCGCCGGGGCGCAGCCACAGGCACACACCGGTCCAGAGTTCGTGAACCGTCCCCGAGAGCGACCTGATGATCCGCCGGGCGTCGGCCTCGTCCTCCGGCTTGCCGACCACCTTGCCCTGGAGCCAGCCCACGGTGTCCGCAGCGATGACGAGCCCGTCGTCGGTCTGCCGCGCGACCGCGGCGGCCTTCAGCCACGCGAGTTCGCCCACGTAGTGCCGACAGTCGCCCAACCGGGCTTCGGTCGGCTCGTCGATGTTGGACGGTTTGATTTCGAACGGGTAGCCGCTCTGCTCCATGAGCCACTTGCGGCCCCACGAGCCGCTCGCGAGAATCAGGCGGAACGGGAGCGGTGCGTGCGTTGCCACGAATCGAGTGCCTCCGCGAGCTTGGGCCAGAGCCGGTCGGCGGTCAGGTCCGGCATGCAGATCATGTTATCGCATTTCTTCAGGTAGCTCCCGCCGCAGGCCACCGACGTTTCGACGCAATGGGACGATTGCGAATACGGGCCGTGCAGCGCGACGCGCGTGCAGGTGTACGGCGCCACGCACGGCTTGCCGAGCGCCGCCGCGAGGTGGAGCGGTCCGGTGTCGTTGCCCAGCATCACGTCCGCGAGGGACAACAGCGCGGAAAGTCGCGGGATCGACGTGCGGCCCGTGAGGTCGAGCGATGGCCCGCGGAGGGCCGCAACGGCCTGCTGTGACAATACGGTGTCGTCGGACGCGCCCACGAACACCGCGGACGCGCCGAAGCGCGCGTGCGCGCGGTTCAGCGCCTCCGCGAAGTGCCCGGCGGGCCAGCGCTTCGTGACCCACTTCGCCCCGACCGCCACCGCGACCACCGGCCGCGGAAGTTGCGCGAGTTCGTTTCGCGCGGCTTCGACTTCCGCGGCCCGGAGCGGCACGAGGAACGCTTTCGGCAGGTGCCCGACGCCGAACGCCTCCGCGACGGCCCACATCCGATCGACCGCGTGCGCGCCGAGGCGCCCGGGACACTTCAGCTTGTGCGTGTACGCGTAGCGGCTCCCTTCGCGCGCGCTCGCGAAGCCGACCCTGCGCGGCGCCCCGCTCGCCCACGCCATGAGACCGCTACGGAGGAGCCCCTGCATGTCGATCACCAGATCGAACCGCCGCCGGCGCAATTCGCCGGCGAACGACCACGCGGCCGAGAGCGTGCCGCGCACGCCGCGGAAGGCGCCGCGGTCGAACGGCAGCGTGTCGGTGAGGTCCGGGTGGCCGGTGAGGAGCGACTCGTAGGAGCGGTTGACGACCCAGGTGATACGGGCGGTCGGGAAGCGGGCGCGCAGTGCGGTGAGGACGGGCAGCGAGTGAACGATGTCGCCCAGCGCGCTCGGCTTGATGATCGCGATCCGGCGCGCGTCGATCCGATCCAACATGCGGGGTCTCATCTGGCAGATTTCAGCGCGGAGGGCGCGGAGGGCGCGGAGAGAAGACAGCGATTTCTCACTCTTCTCTCCGC
>JAFKJJ010000336.1 GCA_017306025.1 Planctomycetota bacterium | reverse complement strand
ACCGGTCCAGGAACGACTCCAGTTCCGGCTTCAGACGCCGCAGTTCCTCAAGGTTCATCGCACGCTCCGACCGGGAACGGTTCCGGTCGAAGTTGTAGACCAAATTACGTCAGCGTAAAGAGCTATTAGAACCGGCGCTGTAGTACTAGTGGGTAATGCCAGTCTGATTAACGAAGGGGACGGCACAATTGACAAATGGCAGGATGGCTACGTCCGTCACACCTTGCTCTGGATCGGCCGCACCAGCCGTCTGCTCGAACTCGACGAGCCTACCATGTTCGAACTGCTTGGACTCAGTGGCCGGCCGCTCGTTCCAAATGAGGCGGACGAAATTCTAAACAAGGTTCGCAGTTTCCTGAACGCTGTTGTGGCACACGCAAAGGAGAAACCGAAGCCGCATGCGAGCGAGGTTTTCTCCTGGACCGTTTTCGATGATTACTCCGAGCTACGCAAAGGCGTTCCTGCTGAAGCAGGTGCGTCTGATGTGCAGTCGTAAATGTCGATCGGATTCGGGACGTCGCCCAATCGGTACTCCAGGACGGCGAATTCACTGTAGCCATTCGTCAAGAGGTGCAAACTCGACAGCTTTCTGCGTTGGATCGGTTCAGCCGGAGAAGTGCACTGGCAGCGGCTCACCTTCTTCGCCGATCCGGACGGGCTGCCGCTCGAACTTTACGAACAAGTCGGACTGGCAAAACCACATACAAGACGCATGATGGTCCGCACGGAGCTGGTGGAAAGCCTCAAAGGTGTCTCAACCAGGGATCGTTCCGAACCCCGGGGCCGCCGTCAGTCACGCGGAATCGGCCACACGTAGCCGAGTTTGCGAACCGCCTTCCGCACGGCTTCGAGGTCGGCCTCGCGGACCACCACGAACCGGTCCCCGGCCCGCAGACACTTCCCCTTCAGCCCGCGGTCGGCCGCCAGTTCCGCGGCGACGTGTTCGTCGGCACACGTGATCAGCCGGGCGGGCCCCGCATCGGTCAGCCGACCGGCCTTCGCCCGCAGGTCGGCCAGGAACGTGGCGACCGTTCCGGGCAGGTCGCCGGTCGTTCGCGAGTGCAGGAACTGCTCCAGCTCATCGACGCTCCCGCCCTGCTCGATCACTCCCAGAATCTTGTTGGCCGACAGTTTCCAGACGCCCTCGGAGGTGGGGTCCGCGAACCGTTCCAGCACGAGCCGGTCGGAGGCGAGCAGGTCGCGGGCCGCGACCACGTCCCGGTTCGATAGCACCCGTAGCACCTCGCTCCGGGTCGGGGCGGCCGGGCGGTACCCGTCGGCCATCCCGAGCAGGTAGGCCCCGAGCGGATTGATCCGCACGTACAGCAGCCCGTCGTACCGGGACAGGCAGGCGACCTCGTCCGCCCCCCAGCGGCCGTGGAAGTCGTGCCGCACGCCCTGCGGCGGGAGATACGCCACGTCCACCAGCCCCAGTGTCGCGGCGACCTCGAAGAGGAACGCGAGCACGAACCGCCCCTGCAACTGCTCCCAGGCGTGTTCGTCGCTGGACCCCAGGTTCCCGTAGTAGTGCTCGGCGATGTACAGCTCGTGAACCTCGTGGGCGACCACGAACGAACGGCCGGTGGCTCGGAGCAGGCGGAAGAAGTCCTCGACTGCGAACCACCGACCCACGGGGCACGCGGTCAGCCCCTCGACGAGAACGGCCCGTCGTCCGGCGGCCGCACTCATGCGGGCCTTGCCCTGGCCCTTGATCGCGTCCACCCGGGCGAACTCGTCGAACGCTCGCGTCTTGAGCCAGGCCGCCCACAGCTTGCGGACCACGTCCGGCGGTGGGGCGATGAGGGCCTTCTTCCCGGCCGCCGTCAGCTTCAACGCATCGCCGCTCTTCTCGGCCAGCCCGCCGGCCTGCACCAGAACCGGCCAGGCGAACGAGCGGATGCCCATGTCGAAGGACGGGTCGTACTTCGATTCGTCGGCATCCTCGGGTCCGTAAAAATCACCACCGGAGAGGATCCCGGCGACGGCCTGACGGGCAGCTTCGGTCGGCACGAGTTTCTTGTCGGTCACCCGCACCTTCCCGGCCTCGATCAGCCGCAACACCGCCCGCAGATCCGCGTCGACCGCGGCTGCCGTCTCCCGCACCCGGACCGGCTCCTCCCACTCGTGCCGCTCCCGCTTCCGGTCCGACCAGACGTGCTCGGAAAGGGTGCGGGTGGCCGGCGGGGCGTCGAGGGTCGGGATCGAAAACGCATCGGGCGGCGGGATGAACCCGCGGAGGATCTCGCGGGTGTCGGTGGGCATGTGGTCGAACCGGGGGAAGAACAGGCGGAGCGGCAGCGGCTTGATCTGGCGGCGTTCCTCGTACCGATACTCCCACGACGGCCGGTTGGGGTCGGCGGTGTTGAACCGCGGCTCCTCGCCGAACCACGCCCGGAACTTCTCCCGGTCGAGTCGGCCCGTCGGGTCGAACGCGGCGACGCGAACGGCCCGTTGAGCGGTCGCGTCGAGCCCGACGTAGAGGTCCCGGACCCGCTTCGGGTCGGTCATCACCTTCGCCAGGAGTGGGGCGAGTTCACTCTTCCGCTTCGGCGGGTCCGTCGAGACGAGGCCGGCCAACGGCAGGAGGTCGTCGAGGGTGAGCTTCTCGAACGCCTCGCGGGCGGTGAATGCCTCTTCGGTCTGTATCCTGGTCCATCCCATAACTTTGTCGCCCAGATCTGCACCTGGCCGACCGCCCTGTGCGGTGCCTTCTAAAATTCAGGATACGGTGAGGGGATAGTATCTCAGGGTTCGATGTGCGAATCGAAAAGAAGTCACCCGGCGTTCGATTCGCCCGGCCCGAACGCCCACGTCAACTCGCTGCGGGCGGGGCACCGGCACCGCCAGACGCCCGCCTTGGGCCGCCTCGCCCGCCGGTGTACGATGCCGCAGCCGGGACAGTTCGCGTGCCACTTTGCGGGGTTCGATACCGGTGCGGCCGGGACCACGGGTTCGTGTGCCGGGTCACCCGCGTAAGCGAACACCAGAGGGGTTCGTGCCGGGCACTTGCAGCGGTAGCCGGACAGTGACCGGGGGCGTTTGTACCGGTGGTGGGTCTGGTGGCACGCGGGGCAGGTGGTCCGCCAGTCGCCGGGCTCCACGACCGTGTCCGGCGAGTCGTCGCACGCCCGCGGCGTCGCCCCGATGCGGACCGCGACCGCTTGCCACACCGGGCCGTGACCGGCTTCGGGACCGGCGATCGCGTGGGCGATCTCGTGCAACAGCGTGTCGAGAACCGCCGCGTCCGGGTTGTGCCGGGCGTAGTAGTCACTGATCTCGATCCGCTTCCGGCGGTACTTGCACACGCCCAGCCGCCGCTTCGAGGCGGTCAGCCCGAACGTCCATCCGACCAGCCCGTGCTCGGCGAACAATGCGGCAGCGGTCTCACTCAGTATCTTCAGATCCATGCCCTTCACCCCGAACCACGCAACGGCTTGCTGCCATTTTACCCGACTCTCGAGACAGGCGGGTGCGTTCGGCGTGGGCGTGGGGTGAGCACCATCGTTCTGAAACTCTCGATCACCGCCATGAACACCGCGTTGAACTGGTGAGGCGACATGATCCTCCGGCTCCCACTGAAGCTGAACGCCGCCCTCCGAGGCGGCACGCCGGGTGTCCTGGCCCCACACGAGAACCCGCTCCTGGACTGGTCGGTTCGGGCGTTCGAGGTCGGGCGGAAAGAGTACGTCCTCCTGAGTAACACGCGGTCCCTCTACTCCGCGGTACTCGACGGCGTGGCGGGTGAGAACGCCGCTCGATTCGCCGAACGGGTCGTGGGCATGATCCGGGCGATCCTCGAAGAAGTCGGACACGGATCGTACGCCGGGACCGGCAGCGAACTCGCCCCGGAGTCGGTTCGGTTCGCGAAGGCCCTCGACCGGTCCGTAACGGGCTCGATGAACGAACTGGTCGCGTACGCGACGATGCTCCTGGCCCGAGGCGACCTGTCAATCCATCAACTCGGCCCCCGATTGAACGACGTGCTCCTGTCGGCACTGGCCCGCGGAACTGACAAGTACGGCACCCCGCGGGATGCGTTCGCGGAACTGGTCGCGGCCGAGGGTGCCTGACGAGAACAACCCTATTTCGACACTGGCTTCTCGCCGGCTACGGAGGCGGCAACGTCCCGGCGACGCCAGCGACGGTCAGCACGAAGCCGAAGGTCGTGGTCACGCGGTCGGCCACCTCCTTCGCATCGAACAAGGTCGGGTCACTCGCGTGCAGCCCGGTCAGCAAATCGGCCAGCCGTTTACCGAGCCGGTCGTTGCACACGTCCGCCGTCTCATCCAGGAATCGCTTCAGGTGGCGGATGTCTTCCCTGGTCGGCACGAGGAACCGGGGCGAGGCTACCTCCTCCCGAACCAAGAGCCGGAACTTCACCGCGTCCGACTGGGTGATCACGCCGACGTTATGGACGACGGTGTGGCGGAGTTGCCAGACGAGTTCCAGCGTTTCGTACCGCTCCCGGTCGGCGGCAGGATCCTTCTTCGCGTTCGGGAACAGAACGAACTTGCCATCCTCGAACGGGTCGGCGAGTAGGCTCCGGAACCGCGTGTTGATGCTGGCCGTGTCGAGCCAGGTCGAGGATTCACACAGGGCCTTGCCGAGTGTGTCGGTGCCGAAGTGGACGGCGAGAACGCTCCCCTGCACACGGAACCCGTCGAACCGGTCATCGAGGACGAACGCCCCGAGGGTGTCGATGCACGCCGCGGCTACCTCCTTGAGGTACCGCTCGAAGGTCTCGACCAAATTGACCAGAACCATCCCGTGTAGACGGGCGAGGTGCCTTTGCACCACCGCCGGCTTGAGCGTTCCGAGTTGGTCGAACGCCCTCCGCACGTACTCGAGCACGTTCCAGAGGTCCGTCCCGGAACGACGGTAGTGGGACAGGGGCGTCCCCGCCTCCGGTGGCAGAGGCTCGACGTGTTTCAGGATGTCCTTGATCTTGCGGCCAAGGTTGATGGGCGGGCGGGCCATGGATTACTGCTTCCCCGCCGCGGCGGCGTCCATGCGGTTGCTCTCGGTGGTCTCACGGTCCTCGACCAGCATCCACTCTCCGCGGGAGCCTTTCCAGGAGAGGAAGAAGAGTCGGTCGCTGGCCCACGCGGGCTTCGCCCCACCATTGATCATGTGGAGGTTGTTCCCGAGGCTGGTGACGAGCTCATCGAGTTTGGTGCTGTCGATTCGCTCACCCTTCCCCTTCGGATCGGCACGCCGGTCCTGGACGAGGAGTGGGCGGTCGAGACGACGAAGGACCGCAGCGAGTTCGTCGCCCGGACTCGGGAACGTGAGCAGCCCGGTAAGAAGCGAGTCGCCGTCGACGTTCCACCACGCGTCGCCCTGCCGTTCCAGCCACGCGGCCAGTTCGGTCGATTGCACTTCGTAATGCGGCTGTTCGTGGATTCCGTCCATCATCGCACCCCTCCCCTGGACGATACGCCGCAGGGGATTCACAACGCCCCCTGGGTTTGTAGATCGCGTTCCGTTCGATTCACTGCCCGCCCGCGGCTCCACTTCTTCGCAGGTGGCCAATCCGCACACGTTCCCCGAGGCCGAATCGCCAGGTGCCGCGTCAACGTCCCGCCGTGGGTTTTCCACTACCCTCCCCACTCTCTGAGTGGCGGCGTCACGAAGTCGCTCCGCCTGCGGATCGGTGATGGGGACCGCGGCGTTCGGGTTGAGTATGACCCGGGCGACCGGTTGGCCGGCCTCGATCCGCAGCACAAGAATGCCGGACAACTTCGTGAACTTCTCCGCCTCGAGGCGGACGGCTTCCAGCTGCCCCCGCCCCCACTCCTGCCGCTCGGTCGGCAACTGTGACAGATCGATGGCGGGCGGGACGACAAAGGGGCCAGCTCCGGTCCGCATCGCGATTGTCTCTGCGGCAGAGCCGTCGTCCGCTCGCCGGACGAGTGCGAGCGGCGATCCGAGGAGGGCGTCATCCACGCCGCGATCATTCGCCGCCTTCGGTTGACCGAGCACGACGACGTTGATTGCCCCGGGTTCACACTGCCGCAGTTTCCCCTCCAGGATCTGGTAGATCTTCTGCCCGGCCGGGGTCGACCGGTGTGAAGCCGGGTGCCGCGGGGCGTCCCCCAGTACCACGACACCGGGTGGGGTCGGGAACCCGGCCTCCAAATCATCGCTTTCATAGCGGGTGACGGTACTCCGCGTGAAGCAGCTTCCCTGGACCTCCCGGTCATCGTTCCCGTGGAACCCGACGTACCCGACCGGGCAGCGGGCGTCCCAACAGTAGAAATCCCTCCCGGACTTCTCGAACTTGAATCCCCCGATCAAGACCTGTGTCCGCTTCGTGTCCTCTTGGTCCGGGTGTTCCGCGTGAATGCGTTCGATGAACGCCCGGGCCTCCTTCGCGGCCGGCACACTCGCCAGCGGTATGTTCAACCGGGCCTGGAAGCCACCCGGCACGCTGGCCGCCTTGACCTCCTCCTCCGCGGCCACGCTGTAGCTCGGGGGCCAGTCGTCGTGAACCACCGTGACTTCCATCCTCGCCCGCTGACCGTCCCAGCGACCCGTGACGTCGGGGTTCGCGTCGCTTCCGGCGATCGGCTCCTCAAGGAGCAGACTCCCCGGCTCCAAGACGTCGCACGCGATCGCGGCAGCGGCGATCTCGTAACGGACGGGGTCGGGGAGATACGATGCCAGCCTGATCAGGTCGAGTTCTAGCTGGGCGACGGTCGGGTCGAAACAGCCCCACTCCCCAAGCGACGCCAACAGGTGGTAGGTCAGTAGGGACGAGCCGATCCGCCCTTCGGTCTTCAAGTGGGTGATGCAGTCGAAAGGGCTCTCCTCGCGAAAGCAAGGTGCCGCGAGTTCCACCTCTGCCGCTACCCGAGGGCCGTCGAGGAGACCCATCAGATTGGGGAACCGATCTCGCAGCCGGTCAATCATTCCGACCTCAATTGGGGGGGGGCGACCGGGTGTACTGCCGAACCGGACAGTAACACACGTTCGGATTCATTCTACCCGCCGCTGCGATCATTGCACCCCGGTCAAGGACGCGGATTTCGCTGTGGAGGGTTCCTCCGCGAGCAGTCAGAGCGTCGCTTCGAGGTGGTTACAGACGCCGTCGAGGCCAAACTTGGCGAGCCCGGCCTCGGCCTCCGTGCATTGGTGCTTCGCCCTGACCTCCTTCTTCGGGTAAACGAAGTTGCGATAATCCCGGAGGACTTGATCGATCGTGTCGGCACGGGCTCCGGGGAGCACGCCGATGTCTACTGTCACCGCGATCAAGGTCGCCAGAGTCCAGTCGCCACTCCGAACGTCGGTCGGCACTCCGCCCTTTCCCTTCGGTGCCTTTGCACTCGCATTGGCCAGTGCCACTCGCCTCGCGTCGGACAGCACATCGAACAGGATCGCCTCAAGGATACTTCCTGCCAGGATGACCGTGCTTTTCCATGCCTCGGACGGAAACAACTTCGAGCTCAACTCCGTGTAGTCCCGCTCAATGATCGGCCGAAGATTGGGATCGGTCAGGTACGCGAAGGAGCGGACCGTTTTGCCCGCCCCCTGCCCAGCGTAGAGTTCGAGTAGCGGGACCAGTTCCCTCATCACGTCGTACATCGGTCCGGCAGACCAGCCCGTTGTTTCCGCAAAGTGAGCCAACTGGGCCCGGACCTTCAGGAGGGGGAACTGGGCCGACGGCTCGAAGTCGAGAATGTCGAGTCGGTTTACCTCTTGGCAGACTTGGCGGACCTGCTCCCTCAGCGGGCCGCTGTTTTTCGTCGTTCCTGACAGGATGAAGTTGACGAACTCCCTCAGGTAATTCAGCATTGCCTCATCCTCCTCGCCTGACCGTAACCTTGTCATGACCACTTGGGAAGCAGACACAATCCTTCCCGACGAAGTTCAGGTGTCAATGGGGTACCCCTTCCGGCCGTGGGTAGAGGAGATTCGGAGGGGACAAGCAATCTCAAGGGGGGCACCGCGGTCGGGACAGGCATGTGCATCTTCCTACATAATCGTCCATCCGCTTGAACAGCTAATCCTGGCCGCCATTGGGCTCGACTCGGACTTGAGCATTTCAAAGGTAGGGTTTCAACCCGAGGATGGAGAAAACCGAAGGTCGATCTCGCTAGGGTACAGGTCCGAAAAGTGTACCCAAATTCGCCTCCATTCAGGGTTTTGTCAGAAAATGCCCGTGTTATGAAGCCCTAGAAAAATAGGCATTTCGCGGGTATCCGAAGGGCATCCGAAAGGCGTGTTGGCACTACGGAACCGAAGGTTAGAGGTTCGACTCCTCTTGGGTGTACTTCCTTAACTCCAACTCGCCGAAGCAGTTCAGCTTACCCGCCGACGGTCGGCGGTGCGGCCAGAGTCGGGGGCCACTTCCGTACCCTACGGAAGTTCCTCGCTCCACCGCACCCATGCAACACACGCCGAAGCTCTGTCACCACCTCGGTTCCGAACAAGGTTACGTCACCCTCAACGGCCGGGAGCACTACCTCGGTCACTGGCCGCGCGGCCAGCGGAAGGCACCGCCCGCGGTCCGCTCCGAATACGACCTCCTCATCGGGCGGTGGCTCGCCAACGGTCGGAGACTCCCCGACGAAACTACCCCTGCTGCCCCGGCACCCGTTACGGTCAACCAAGTCATCCTCGCGTTCGTACCCTAACGCAGAGAAGCACTACACCGACCGCAACCGCAAGGCCGGGAAGTCCGCAGAGGCGGAAGGCGTCAAGGCGATGTGCAAGGTGCTCACCGAACTGTTCGGCCTTCTGCCGGTCACCGAGTTCGGCCCGCGAGCCCTGAAACTGGTCCGGGCGAAGATGGTCGAACTGGGCTGGTCGCGGGGGTACGTCAACAAGCAGGTGAACCGGCTCAAGCGGATGTTCCGCTGGGCGGCCGCCGACGAACTGATCCCCGGCTCGGTTGTTCACAACCTGTCTTCGGTCCGGGCGATCCAGAAGGGCGAGTCGGGCGTTCGGGAAACCGAACCGGTGAAGCCCGCCCCCGTCGAGTGGGTCGAAGCCGTCCTCCCCCTCACCGCCCGGCAGGTCGCCGCGATGATCCGATTGCAGATCCTCACGGGCGCGCGGCCGGGGGAGATCGTGCTCGTGCGTGGGGCGGACCTCGACCGGTCGGGGCCGGTGTGGGTGTTCAGGCCCCACTACCACAAGACCGATTACCGCGACCACGCCCGCGAGGTGTACATCGGGCCAAAGGCTCAGGCGGT
>JAFKJJ010000335.1 GCA_017306025.1 Planctomycetota bacterium | reverse complement strand
GGGAAGGGGGTTGGGGGGTTAGGTTCTTCTACACTAAGCGAACGCCCACCCTCCCACCCCGGAACCGTCTCATGCGATTCCTCCGCCCCCTCCTCTGCACCGCGGCACTCGTTGCGGTGATCCCCGCCTCACGCGCCGAAGAGCCGAAGCTCGAACCGGGCACGGTCTCGCTGTTCAACGGCAAGGACCTCACCGGCTGGGGCTACAAGGGCAAGGACAAGGGCGCCTTCGAGAGCTTCGACGGCAAAACGGAATCGTCCGACAAGCGGTACTCCGTAAAGGACGGGGTGCTGGTCGTGAACCCCGGCAAGGGGATCGCCCAACTGTGGACGAAGGAGAAGTTCCCCAAGGACTTCGAACTCAAACTGGAGTTCCGCGCCGCGGTGAACGCGGACAGCGGGTTGTTCGTCCGCGGGCCACAGTTGCAGGTGCGCGACTACCTCGTCGCCGGGCCGTACAAGGACCTGAAGAAGTACAAGCCGCAGGACTGGAACGAGATCGTGGTGGTCGTGAAGGGCGAGGTCGCGCACTGCACCTGCAACGGGGAGTTGCTCAACGACAAGATGAAGGTACCCGCGACCGGGCCGATCGGCCTCGAAGCCGACCGCGGCCAGATGGAATACCGCAAGATCCGCCTCAAGGAACTCAAGTAACACCACCCACGAGGAACCGACATGCGAACCTGTTACGTTCTGGTGGCGGCAGCCGTCGCGTGCCTGCCGCAACTCGCCCCGGCCGCGGACCCGTCGTTGAAGAAGGGCGACAAGATCGTCTTCCTCGGCGACTCGATCACCGCCGGCGGCGTGGCGCCGAAGGGCTACGTCACGCTCGTCAAGAACGCGATCGCCGAGAAGCACAAGGACCTCGGCGTCGAGGTCGTCGGCGCGGGGATCAGCGGCAACAAGGTGCCCGACCTTCAGAGGCGGCTCGAAAAGGACGTTCTGGCGAAGAAGCCGACCGTCGTCGTCATTTACATCGGCATCAACGACGTGTGGCACGGCGAGAAGGACCCGGCCCGGGGCACGCCGAAGGACAAGTACGAGGCGGGCCTGAAGGAGATCATCGGCAAGATCAAGGACGCCGGCGCGCGGGTGGTGCTCTGCACGCCGACGGTGATCGGCGAAAAGAAGATCGGCACGAACGCGCTCGACGCGAAGCTGGACGAGTACGCGGAGATCAGCCGTAAGGTCGCGAAGGAGACCGGCGCGCAACTGTGCGACCTGCGCAAGGCGTTCTCCGATTACCTGGCGAAGAACAACACCGACGACAAGGAGAAGGGCGTCCTGACGACCGACCGGGTTCACCTGAACGACGCGGGCAACAAGCTGGTCGCCGAGACGATCCTCGCGACCATCGACAAGTAGCCGACTCACTCCTTTCCGGCCTTCTTCAGTTCCTCCAGCACGGCCTTCACGTCGGTCTCGTTCACCGACGTGAAGGCGAACGACTTCACCACCTTCCCCTTGTTCGCGACCACCACCGTCAGGCGCGTGTCCGGGTTCACCGCCCAGTTGTTCGGGCCGCTCTTGTTGCCGTCGAACGCGGCCAGCGCGGTCCGTTCGAGCTTGAGCGACATCTGGAACCGCGGCAGGTACTCCTTGTGTTTGTCGAACGCCTTCTCGCCGAGCCACACGGCCACGATCGCGGCCGTGTCGGACGCGTCGCCGAGCTTCTCGTCGAGCACCTTCATGAACCGCGCCGCGGGGCGCCCGCCGACCGGGATGCCGTTCTCCTCCGCGTTCACGAAGATGTAGACCGTGGGCGCGTCCTTTCGCTCCTTCGCGAAGTCGACCTCCTTCCCTTCCACGGCACCGACCACGCCGAACGCCTTCAGTTCGGGCACTTTTTCGCCGGCCTTCGGTCCGGATTCGTCCGCCGCAAGGGCCGACGACGCGAACGCGAGGGCCGCGCACAGCGTCAATAGCTTCGCCTTCATGGTCACCTCCGTGGGAGCAGTTCGAGTGAGTAGAGCCGTGAAACGACCGGGGGCTTCCCGGAAAAGTCGTCTTCAGAGTGGTCCGCTCCCTCCGCGAGCGGTGACGTGCGGCGATCAGAACGTTTCTTTCGCTTCAACTCCGGTGCTGCGACCGCTCGCGGAGCGAGCGGACCACTCTATTCGCCGTCCGGGGTGACCGCGAGCGGGTACTCCGGCACGCTCAGACCCAGTGTGGGAATCGCCAGCAGCCGGCGGTACCCGCGCGACACGCGCTGTTCCTCCGCGGCGACGAACCCCGGGTCCATCTCGGTCTTCGAGAACGGGCCTTCACACGCGACCGGTTCGAGCGCCGGGTGAACGATGTACTGCGCGAGCGCGGGGTTGCACCACAGGTGCCGTTCCGGCAACCGGTGGAGCCGTTCGAGCGGCACCTCGCCGAGCACGAACCGGAGATACAAATCGGACTCGGTGACGGCCCCCACATCCCGCCCGCACACCTCGCACCGGTACCCTTCGTCGCATTTGGCCATCGTTAAGCCCAACCACCAAGGCGCTCCTGCCGTAATATGGTAAGCAGACGAATCACCACACTCTGCGAAAACGGTCGTTTCTTATGGGCGTACTGGACCGGTTCCGGCTCGACGGGCGAACGGTCGTCATCACCGGCGGCAGCCGCGGCCTGGGCCGCGCGATGGCACAGGGGCTGGCCGAGGCCGGCGCCGACCTCGTCCTGGTCGGGCGCGAAGGGGAAGCGCTCGAGGCCGCACGGCAGGAACTGGTCGCGCTCGGCCGGTGGGTCGCGGTCGTTCCCGGCGACGTTTCGACGCCGTCCGGGGCCGAGGCCGCGTGCCGACAGGTGCTGGCACTGAACCGGCCGGTGGACGTGCTCGTCAATAATGTGGGCGGGCGCCGCGTCGACCTCCCGACCGAACAGATGCCGGTCGAACAGTGGCAGCAACTCGTCGACCTCAATCTGACGAGCGCCCTGGTGTGCTGTCAGCAGTTGTGCAAGGGGATGCTCGACCGGCGGCGCGGGTCGGTCATCAACGTGACGAGCATCGCGGGGGCGTGGGTGTCGATCCCCAAGATCGGCGGCCGGCACTACGAGACCGCGAAGGCCGCGCTGACCGGCCTGACGCGCGCGATGGCCGCGGACTGGGCGCCGCTCGGCGTCCGCGCGAACGCGATCGCGCCGGGCGGCTTCCTGACCGACGCGAACCGCCGCTGGTTCGGCGAGAAGCCGGAGTTCCAGACCTCGTTCGAGTCGCGCATCCCGATGGGGCGGCTGGGCGAGCCGGACGAACTGGCCGCGACGGCCGTTTATCTGGCGAGCGACGCGTCGAGCTACGTCACCGGAGCGACCGTCATCGTGGACGGCGGCTACACGTTGTGGTGAGAAGACAGCGGACTAACCACAGAGGCACAGAGACACAGAGAAGACCAACACAGAAAGAAAGAACGAATTTGAACTCGATCTTCTGTCCTCTTCTGTGTCTCTGCGCCTCTGTGTTTAGCTCCTCTTTTCGACTTTAGTTGAGGTTCTGTCGTGGCACTCCCGATAGTGGCGATCGTCGGCCGGCCGAACGTCGGCAAGTCGTCGCTGTTCAACTGGCTCGCCGGGCGGCGGATCAGCATCGTCGACCCGACCGCGGGGGTCACCCGCGACCGCGTGTCTACCGTCGTCGAGTACGGCGGGCGCGCCTGGGAGATCATGGACACCGGCGGCATCGGCATCGTCGACGTCGACGACCTCACCGCCGACGTGGAGCGGCAGATCAAGATCGCGATCGACCAGGCCGCGGTGGTGCTGTTCGTCGTGGACGTGCGCGACGGCATCGTGCCGCTCGACGAGGAGGTGGCGGCGCGGCTCCGCACGCTCCAGAAGCCGGTGATCCTGGTCGCGAACAAGGCGGACACGGACAAGATCGGCCAGCAGGCCGGCGAGTTCTGCAAGTTCGGCTACGGCGAGCCGCTGTGCGTCAGCGCCGAGCAGAAGATCGGCAAGGAGGACCTGTTCGACCTGATTTTGACGAAGCTCCCGCCCGACACGGGCGAGGCGGCGCCCGAAGAGGCGGCGCTCATGATCGCGATCGTGGGACGGCGCAACGCGGGCAAGAGCACGTTCATCAACAGTCTGGCCGGGGCCGAGCGGGTCATCGTGTCGGAGGTGCCGGGCACGACCCGCGACAGCGTGGACGTGCGGTTCGAGCGCGACGGCAAGTCGTACATCGCCATCGACACCGCGGGCGTCCGCAAGAAGACCTCGCTCGCCAGCGACGTCGAGTTCTACAGCCTCCACCGGGCGCAGCGGTCGATCCGCCGGGCCGACGTGGTATTGCACTTCTTCGACGCGCGCCACCGCATCGGCCGCGTGGACAAGCAGCTCGTCGAGTATATCGTCGAGGAGAACAAGCCGGCCATCTTCGTGATGAACAAGTGGGACCTGGTCAAAGACAGCGTGCCGACGGACAAGATGGGCGACTACGTGCGGTCGACGTTCCCGATGCTCGACCACGTGCCGATCGCGTTCATCACGGCGCAGAAGGGAAAGAACACGCTCCGGCTGCTCCAGCTCGCGGTGCAGTTACACAAGCAGGCGGGCGTCCGCGTGAGCACCGGCGACCTGAACCGCGTGATCCGCGCCGCGATCGAGGCCAGCCCGCCGCCGATGGCCGGGAGCAAACAGCCGAAAGTGTTCTACGCGACCCAGATCGGCGTCCACCCGCCGACGATCGTGCTGTTCACCAACGGCCCGGAGCTGTTCGACGGCACGTACGTGCGGTACCTGACGAAGACGCTCCGCGACGCGTTCCCGTTCTCGGAGGTGGCGCTGAAGGTGGTGCTGCGGGCGAAGGGCGAAGGGGGTGGCGGAAGGAAACCGGACGAGGAGCCGGCCACGGAGATGCCGGACGAGAGCGGCGACGAGATGCCGATCGTCCGCGCCCCGAAGGAGCGCCCGCAGGCCCCGCCGCCGGAGGACGAACCCGACCAGCGCCCGCGGAAGAAGCCCCGCGGCTCCGAGACGTGGGACTTTTGAGAAAGAATGCGGAGCCACGGATGAACGCAGAAAACACGGATCAGAGGGGAGGAGATCAATTCAGAACTCTTCTCTGCTCTGATCCGTGTTTTCTGTGTTCATCCGTGGCTCATTTGTCCTTCTTCTCTCCTATCTTCCGGATCTCGATCGCGCGGAACGCGACCGGGTCGTTGTGTCCGGCGAAGCCGAAGTGGCCGCTCGTGCGGTCCTTGCCGGGGTGCGGGGTCTTGTCCTTGAACTCGGTCACCTTCGCGAGATCGCAGTCGAGGATGCGGGTACCGTTCAACTCGGCCACGAGCGTCGAGCCCTTCGCCGTCACCTCGATGAAGTTCCACTCGCCGACGGGCCGCAGGTAGCCGCGGTGCGCCGCGACCATTCCGTAGGCGGAGCCGTTGTACTGCCGCGGGTCGAGCTTCGCGTACTTCGGGTCGGTGTCGTCCAGGATCTGTAGTTCGCACATGGCCTCGGTCGCGACGTGCTTGGCGCCGCCGGGGTGGCGGATTGCCAGCCCGTTGTTGCCCCCCGGCGGGAGCCGGTATTCGAGGCGGACCGTGTGGTCCGCGTGCTCCGCCTTCGTGAAGACGTTCCCGCCCTTCTTCGGCTTGCACACGATTGAACCGTCAACGACCTCGTAGTTGTCGAGGGCGCCGTCCCAGCCGGTGAAGTCTTTGCCGTTGAAGGCCGACTCGAAGCCCTTCGCGTCGTGCTTGCGGAGGATCGCGTTCGCCTCCGTGGGCGGGATCTCGCGGACGAACACGTTGCGCCAGCGGATCTCGCCGCCGTGCGTCTGGAGCAGGATCTTGCCGGTCTTCGGCAGCGGCGTGACCGGGTTCTCCTTCGCCTGCTTGCCCCAGTAGTTCTCCATTCGGGCGTGATCGACCACGAGCTTGTCGTTGAGATACACGGTGGTGCGCTCGCCGACCTGGACGATGCGGAACGTGTTCCACTCGCCGAACGGCTTGTCCGCGAGCACGAGCGGATCGCGCCCGGGCGACTTGGGGTCGTTGTTGAACAGCCCCCCCGAACCCAGGTGCGGCTTGCGGGTGGGGTTCTTGGGGTCGAACTTCTGGTTCCAGTCCCAGATCTGCACCTGCGGGTTGTTGCGCAGGTAGATGCCGCTGTCGGCCCCGGCCACCGTCTTGTACTCGATCAGCAGTTCGATGTCGCCGTACTCCTTGTCGGTGGCGAGGTACGCACCTTTTCCGTCGTTCACGAGTTCGCCGTTCTCGACGGACCAGTGTTTCTTGGCGTCGGCGGTCCACTCCTCGGCCTTCTTCGCGCGCTCCTCGGGGGCGAGTTTCGCGACGTCGTTCGGCGTGCCGCCCTTCGCGTGGATGGCCCACCCGTGCCAGCCGTCGAGGTTCTTGCCGTTGAAGAGCGGCGCGAACCCCTTCGGCGGCTCGGCCGCGAAGAGGGGCAGTGTCAGGAGCGTCACGGCGACGGATACGAGATAACGCATGGGAGTCCTGTCGAAACCTTTCTACTTCTTCGTCGGAGCGGGTGTCGGCGCGCCGGCGCCGCTGAAGTTGTACACGTAGGCGGTGCCGTTCGCACCCGCGACGGCGAACCGGGCACCGTCCGGGCTGATGGTCCCTTACCCGCCTTCCAGTCGACGAGAACAACGGCCGGGTTGCCGACGCCCGCGAACGCGTTGGACACGTTCGTGATGCCGCACAGCGCCACCGTCGAGCCGTCCGCCTTGAACGCGATGCCCCGCGCGCCGCCGATGTCGGCCATGAAGCCGGGGTCGTACTTGTGCAGCAGCTTGGCGTCGATGTCGCGCTCGCACTTGCCGGTCTTCAGGTTCCAGTCCTTCACGACGCCCTTCAGGTCGCACGAGACGAGCCGCGAACCGTCCGGGCTGAAGGCCAAGTTGTAAACGTGCGAATCGTGCCCTTCGAGGGTGCGGACCGGCGAACCGTCGGCCGCATTCCAGAGTTTGATGAGGTAATCGTTCCCGCAACTGGCCACGGCGGACTGGTCCGGACTGACCACGACGGCCCGCGCGTAACCGGTGTGGGCCTGCACGGTCTTCAGCGGTTCGGGTGCGTCGGAATCGCCCTGCCACCAGACGAGTTTGCCGTGGTAGTCGGCGGTGACGAGCGCGAACGGCGAGGACCGCGGGGCGGGTAAGGCCGCCCCGCCGACCCCGGCGAGGGCCTGTGCCGCGTTCTGCCGCTTCTGCCACGCGTCGGCGTCGGCCGGGGGTGCGGGCGGGTGCGGCGCGACGAACGCCATCCCGCGTACCCAGCTCTCGTGCCCGGCGAACGCGGTCTTGGCGCCGGTGAGGAGGTCGAACCGCTGAACCGAGTCGTCCTCGGCCGAAACGAACAGGAACCGGCCGCTGGGGTCGAACCGGCACCCGATTAGCGCCCGGGTGTGCTTCAGTTCGCGCTCGACGCGGGCCGCGGTCGGGTCGAAGACGGCACGGGGGGGGGGAATGGACATGGGGAACGGTCCTCAAGGCCGCACGTTTTCCGCCCGATCACAACTGATCGCACAGGTTTCACAGGGGTTCCCCCCTGTGCTCCGTGGGCCTGTGGACCGACGGCGGTTCTCAGGCCAGAACCTCGGCGATCGCGGCCGTCTTGGGGTCGGCGATCGGCACGGGGCGCTCGTTGGGGTAGAAGTTCTTCGTCGAGTCGAGCCCGACGGCCTGCAGGTACGTGTGGAACAGGTGGCTCGACCAGACCTCGCGGTCCGCAACCGCGGTGCCGTTGGCGTTCGTCTTGCCCACGACCGCGCCGCCCTTGATGCCCGCGCCCGCGAGCGCCACCGACCACGCCCGGCCCCAGTGGTCGCGGCCGTAACGGTCGTTGATCCGCGGCGTGCGGCCCATCTCACTCATCACCACCACGAGCGTACTTTCGAGCATCCCGCGGTCCGCGAGGTCGTCCATCAGCGCCGCGAACGGGCGGTCGAACTCGCCGAGCTGCTCGATGTGGAAGTCGAAGTTCTCGTGGTGCGTGTCGTAGTTCGAGTGCGACACCTTCACGTACGTCACGCCCGCTTCGAGCAGCCGGCGGGCCAAGAGCATGTGCCGGCCGAAGTCGTGGCGGCCGTACTTGTCCGCGAGCTTGGCCGGCTCCTTCTCGATGTCGAACACGTCGGCCTGCT
This sequence comes from Planctomycetota bacterium, assembly GCA_017306025.1. Classification (GTDB taxonomy): domain Bacteria; phylum Planctomycetota; class Planctomycetia; order Gemmatales; family Gemmataceae; genus Gemmata. Next base: position 674 of record JAFKJJ010000335.1, on the reverse strand, counting down.
TCACGACGCGGTCGGCCTGCTCGAACGACTCGGTGTAGGCGTCGGTCGCGGCCGACTTGCGCGACTTGGCGAACCGGTCGTTGAGCTTTTTGCGGAACTGCTCGCGCTCCTCGTCCTCGGACGGGGTGAGATTGCCGGGGCGGAACAGGTCCGCGGGCGGCTTGCCGTCGCCCAAGCCGACGGAGGCGAACTTCGGCCCCAGGAACGCCGCGTCGGCGCCGTTGAACCCGCTGCCGCCCTTCGGCAAGATGCGGATGTGCCCCGGCAGCGCCGAATCGGAACCGGTGAGCAGCCTGGCCGATACCGCGCCCAGATGGGGATAGGTGATGCCCGCCTCCGGCTTGCGGCCGGTGAGCATGGTGGTGTGGCCGATGCCGTGGTCGTCCGTTTGCGAGTTCAGGCTGCGAACGAGTGCCAGCCGATGCACGTGCCTGGCCGTCAGCGGAAGCAGTTCGCAGATCCGCGTGCCGGGAACCGACGTCTGGATGGCCTTGAACGGCCCGCCGGTGTCGGTGTTCGGCTTCGGGTCCCAACTTTCGAGCTGGCTCAACCCACCTTCGAGGAAGACGACCAGCACGCGCTTCTGGGCCTTCGCGAGATCCTTCGCGGCGGCCGGGTTTGCGAAACCGGTGAGGCCGAGCGCGGCGGTGGGGCCGAGCGTCGCACCCAGGAAC
>JAFKJJ010000541.1 GCA_017306025.1 Planctomycetota bacterium | reverse complement strand
CACCCACACCTTCGCCGGCAGGAGCGGCTCGAAGATCACCCAGATGTCATCCGGGAGGCGTCGCGCGAGATCCTTCAGTTCCATCGCAGGCTCCTGGCGGGGCACCGTCAGGATAGCCGATACAATCGGTTTTGTCCGGTAGTCCTAAGCCAGCGGGGCGAGCACTCGACCGCTGCCGCACTGGCTTCGTCGAGCAGCGGTGCCGCCCACTGCCGGAGTTCGCCGAAGAGTTCAGCGAGCAACTGATGACCACGGTGCCGGAGGGCAGTAAGGCGCTTGAACTGGGCGCACAGTGCCAGAGTCCCCTTCGCGATGACGACGAGCTTCTCCAGTCCCCCAGTCTTGTCGTCGCCCACCAGTTCATGCACCCCGTGGAGTGCCGCCTCGTCCAGTTTCTCGGGCCAGCGGGCCTGCTGCGTCACAACTTGGCAGAGCAGTTGGAAGACGTCCACCCAGGAACCCGCCGATGTCCACGCCGACACCAACTGGTCCGTGCCCCGTTCCCCGTGTCCGCGAAGGAGGTCGATCAACGGGGTCACCACGGCTGGCACGTCCCGGCTCAGGAACATCATGCCCCGGTGGACCATGAGGAAACGACCGAATCCCGAACACGGCACCCGGACCGGGTGATGTGCCGGTCCCGAACTCGCGTAGAGGAACTGCCCCCAGTCCGATGGCTGCCCCGCGTCCCAGTCGGCCGAGATGACGATCGGCCCGGCCCCGAGGCTTCTGCCGTCCCACTGCTCGATCTCCATGGACTCCTCCTACTCCAGCCCCGACCGCGGCCGGGGCGGCTGCGAGTTAGGTCTTAGCGGGCAACTTTTTCCGTCCGCCGCTGGCGCTTGGGCCTGCGGCTTGGAGCTCCGCCTGATGGTATCGACCCGATTTTCTTCGCCGGCGGCTCCCAGACCAGGAGCTTACCCTCCGCGTCGAACACCGCCTTCGCCCCCTTACGCCACCGAGACGTGGCGGCATAGTCCACGTCCACCGTTACGTCCGGGATCACCTCCTTCATCCCTGCGATCATCTCGGCCCTGATCCGCTCGGCGTCGTACGCCAAGATCGGCGAGTCGGGGACCTCGACCAGGAGTTGGTCGTGAATGAAGTTCACGACCCGGTAGCCCGCCCGCCATACCCGCCACAGCCCCAACTTCGCACCGTCGCTGGTCAACCCCTGGAAGATCGTGTTGTGCCGGGCGGTGTACGTGGCGTTCGCCCGCAGACGCCCGGTGAGCGTGAACACGGCGGCGCGACCGACCAGCGAGGCTACCGACCGCTGGAGCCCGACCGAGGGCGTGCGGTCGTGGATCGCCCGGCGGAACTTCTCGGGGAGTTCGTCCGCCAGTTGCCCGACCCGCGTCCAGAAGAAGTCCAAGTCGGCCGGCGAGTACGCCTTGCCCTGCGCCGTGCAGGGCTGCTCGTGGCTCAACACCTTGAGGCACATCCGGCCGAGGATCTCGCTCGGCTCGTTCGCCCGGCCCGCGTTGTCGGGGTGCCTGAGCATGCGGCCGTCGTCTGTGTGTTCGGCGCGGGCGGCGGGTGTCAGCCCCAACCGGCATGCCACCCTATGGGGCGTGTTCACCGTATCAGACAGGAAGGAGCGCATCTCGGGAAACAGTTCGAGCCACCGCTCCGAGAGTTCGCTCACCTCCGCGTCCGAGTAGTCGATCTCGTAAGTGACCTTGGCGTACGTCCGGAGTGACGCCGCCCCCATGCCGCCGGGCTTCCCGAAGTTGATCGGCTTCACCTTAGCCCGCTCGTCGTCCGAGACCTCCGACTCGGGCTTCTCAGTGACGAATGCGGCAAATACCCGGTGGAGGTCGCTCCCGGCGTTGATCTGCCGGGCCATCTCCGAGTCCAGCCCGAACTGGGTGGCGCACGCCTGCGCAAGTGCAGCCAGTTCGATCGTCTTGTAATCCGCGTCGATGAACTTGTGACCGGGGCTGGGGACGAAGCACGCCCGGATCCGCTCATCCTTGGGCAGGTTTTGGGCGTTTAGCGCACCGAAGGAACTGGTCCGACCGGTCCGCGCCAGCACGTTGAACGACGCGTGGACCGTACGCCGGCCGAGTTTGTCCAGAAACGAGCCCAGGAGCTTATCCACGGCCCGGTACGCCAGGAGGTCGCCCACGAACGGGTCGATGCCGACGAGGTCGTGCAGCGCCTCGGCACTGGTCCCGTACAGCCCGCCTTCCGTCCGGGGGAAGGAAGCACCGGGATGGCGGCTTTCGAGACGCTTGAAGACCGTCTGGAGGGACTTTCCCGATCCCTCGCCAGCGGCCAGATAACCCTGCTTGCGGAGTCGCGTGCGGAGGCGGTCACGCTCGTCTTCCAGGACCGGGATCAGGCGGTCGCGGTGTTCGACGTCGATCCGCATGCCGTTCGCGGTGATCGCCCGCAAGGCCACCGCCGCGCGTAACTGGATGCCGTGCGTGAGCGGGCCCCACTTCCGCCCGCACTCAGCCAGCCACTCCGGCGACACGAACCCCCACACCGTCTGGCTCTGCCGCAGCAACTCGCGGATCAGTTTGCGGAGTTTCCAGTATACCTGGCGGGTGGCGATGACGTCCTTCGCGAGGTACTCCAGGTAGACGGGTTCGATTTCCGCCGGTGCCCGACCGAGCCAGGACCCATAAGAGGTTCGCACCTCCCGACCCTTGCTGTCGCAGATGTCTTTGGGGAGGGCGACGCCAAGGTACTCCTCGGCGCACCGCTCCAGCGTGGCCTCGTCTTTACCGACCGCGGGGTCGCCACGGGTGGCGAGCGTGTACAGCTTGTGCAGCAGGAAGGTGTCCCAGATGCGGTCTTCCTCCACCGCCGCGTAGACGTCCACGCTGAGACACTGCTTGGCGAGCACGTCGAGGTCGAACGCCGCGTTGTGCAGAACGAGCGGAAGATCCCAGTGGGCGCGGAGGAACGCTGCCAAGTGCTCGCGGGAGACGAAGTAACCCCGTTCGCCGTCGAAGGCCGCCCCGAGCACGAACGTCGGGGTCAGCCAGGGCCGCTCGTCGTCGATCCGGGTGGTCTCACAATCGAAGCCGGCGAGCCGCGCCAGCACCCGACCGTCAGGCGGCCGCCATGGACGAAAGTCGTGTTCACCGTCTCCGAACGCGACCCGCATTACTATCACCCCGGTGAAAGGCTAATGGCCTTCAATTCACCACCGCTAACTGATTACGTGGCTGTACCTTAGCCACCTTGGGCGAGGCCGGGGTGAGTTGAAGTGACCTCGGATCCGTCGCCGCGCCGGTCCTTCCGGTGTGCGAGCCGGAGGGCGTGCAGGGCGGAACCAATTCACCACATTCACCACACCGGGAGCCGCCGGGCGACCCCTGCCGCCGCGGCGGTCTCCCGACACGACTCACCACTGCTCGTCGTTGCCGCCGGTCCGGGCGCGTTTGGATTTCGCCGCCGATTTCTCCGGCCGCGGCTTTTGCTTCTTCGACTTCTTGCGGCGGCAGGGCTCACCCTTGTGCCGGGCGGCACCGGGCACGGCGGGTGCTGGCGCGGTGGCCGGCGCATCCCAGATGACCTCGAAGTAGTAAGTCTTCTGGCGGGCCCTCCCGCCGGCGGACCTGAGGACGGCCTTGCCGGTGCGGCCGCCCTGCGTCACGGGTATCTCCTGGCCGACCTTTGCGCTGAGGAACTTGCCGACCGCAATCGCCCGGGCCTGGTCGTTCTTGGCCTGACCGAGCATCTCGGTCAGCACCCCGGCCGACTGAACGACCGGGAGCCACTTCGCCGCCGTCCAGGACTTCGTCGCCGCGTTCTCACTCATCGTCTTCCTCCTCCATGGGCAAGGTCACGACCGGCCCGCCCGCGGCGGCCAGTGCCGCCTCGGCCAGTGCGGTCAGCTCTTCGAGTTCCGCGTTGAAGGACTGGGCGGCCTCCTCGTAGTTCGTCAGGAAGCCGTCGAACCCGTTCGCCTCCAGGATGCCGCCGATCAGTTTGGCCCAGCGGTGAAGGCGGTGCGATCGGGTTCCTTCTGGCCGGCCGGCCTGGGACCAGCGGACCACCATCCCGGCCAGTTCCCCGAGCAGCTCGACCCGGTGCTCGCGGGCGTACTCGATCGGGTCCGGGCCGGCGAACGTCCGCTTCTCCGGCGGGCCCTCGTAGCTCAGACGGATCGGCAGCCCGCGGGACATGATGTCGGGGCTGACGCGGGTCTGGTTCATGGTCAGCGCCCAGACCACGTCGTTCGGACGGACGTAGTTGGTGGAGACCCCGAGGATGCGGAGCGAGATCTCCGGTGCCATGGAGTTGCTCTCGAACGCCGGGCTGCTGACCGGCGTCCCGCTCGGCTGCTTGGCGTTGTCGACCACGAGGACCGACTGCACCCCGCGGCGGAGGGTCGCGCACATCCGCTTCTGGAGTTCCTCGTCGTCGGCGGTGTAGTGGATCAGGTTCGGATCAACCCCGTCGAGCACGATCCCGAGCACCCGCAGTAGCAGGGTCTTCCCTACCCCGGGCTGGTTGCCGTCCACCAGCGCCACCGCCTTGAGGGCGACGACGAAGTGATTGATCAGCACCCCGGTGAGGAACAAACCGAGGGTGTTTACCAGGTCGGCCTCTGCCCGGAAGCAGAACCCGTTGAGGAGTTCTCGCAGCCGTGTCGGCAGACGGTCGATTGGGTAATCACTGACGGAAAGGGGGTCTAGGTCGGGCTCGACGGCCGGTCCGTGAATCAGGTACCCCGGACCCGGGTGGTAGCCGGGACCGAGGAGCGTGAAGTCCGGACCAAACAGCGGCCGGCGCGAATACAGGTCGATCCGAGGGAGGGCATTTGCCAACGGCTCCGCATTGAGGATGACGTTCAGCGCCTTCGGCGGAAGGGAGAACTGGAACGTCTGGTCCCGGCCCTCGTACTCGCAGACCAACAGGTTGGCCAGCACGCCGCCGGCGCACGACTCCGTCTGAGTTCCGGTCTGAATCGTGCGGATGACCGCGTCCGGCCCGGTGTCTGCCGACGCCACGACCAGACCGTTGCCGTACGAGAATACGCGGCCGCTCTCGACCATCACCCGGGCAACGCCGTGGGTGACCGCTTCCTGCGACCCGAGGAATAGCCCCCCGGGGTTGACGCCGCGGATGACGGGCAGGTCCCGGGCGCCGGGCGGCGGGGCCGACTCCGCGGCGCGGACGCCGGCGAACAGGTTCCCGGCCAGTTGCTCCGCCGGCGAGGGTCCCTTCTGTTTACTTTTCGGCTTCTTGCCGGTGGCCATGGTCAGTCCTCCCCGCCCGGTTGCTGGGTCATGAACGTCCCGAGCAGGTCGGCGAGCCCGACCTTGCCGCAGCCGCCGTAGCAGTGCCCGACCCGATCCCCGGCCGCGAGGTTCCGCCCCTTACCCTTGCACACCGGGCAAGGGGAGACCCGGTCCGTCCCGAACAGCAGGCGGGCGACGGTCAGGAACGGCTTGGACCGGAGGCGGCCGTAGAAGTCGAGCACCTCGTCGGCTGTCACCGGCGTGCCCGGCCGCAGAACCTTGACCACCTTTCCGTTCTTGCTGTTCGTGCTGCCGACCGGCCGCGTCAGGGCCGTGATGCCGGGCGCGGTCGGGTCGGTGGGTATCGCTGACTGGATGGCCTTCACGACCCCCTGCCAGCGCTGCCGGTCTCCGACCGACTGGAACTCGACGGGGCGGTCGAACCGGAACAGGACGTGCACCCCGGTCCCGGAGTGTCGGACCTCGGCCTTCTTGAACAGCGGGTCGTGGTCGAGCCAATTCGCCACGAGTTGCTTGTAGAGCCGGAACCCCACGGTTCCCTTGCCGTCGCCGATCAGTTCGGGGGCAATGAACTTCGGATCGACGTCGAGCATGATCGCGAGCAGCGCGGTGACCATGTCGGCCGGGATCGAGACCAGCTCGACCGGGCCCGACCGGCCCTCGTTGACGAGTTGCTCGCGGTGATCGACGCGATCCCCCTCGAGCTCGTGCGGATCGGGGCGTTGGGGTTTGCCTTTGGACTTTGACTTCCTTACGCTTTTCATGAGTTCTCCCTCAGTGATGTCCACCGCGGGCACCCCCTTCGCCGGGGCGGTGCCCGCACCGTTTCAGGCGAGCACCGCGTCCGGCACCTCGGCCCCGAGGCCGTCGGCGATCAACCGCTCGATCTCCTCCCGCAGAATGAGCAGGCGGCCCTTCGGCCCGCCGTCCTTGATCCGCTGCGCCCGGATCCGCTTCTCCTTGATCCAGCGCCGCACCGTGTAGGGGGCGCGGCCGGTGATCTCGGCCACCTCCTCAACGGTGAGGTGCGTCTTGGTCCGCCGGTTGAACCGGTCTTTCAGATCCCTCACCCCGGACTCGACCGTCGGCAGACACATGACGGCCTGCTTGACGTCTGCGACCTCACCCTTGATCACCCGAAGTTCGCGGAGAACCTCGTCCAGGGATGTCGGCCGCGGGTCGGGCGGTCGGTGGCCCGGTTGCGGCGGGCCGGTGAACTCGCGCATAGCGTGGCTCCTCGGTGGGCACGGTTTCCCGCGAGGGTCGCGACGCGACCGAGCGCGGGTAGCTCCGGCACCGCGGAGTCACGAAACAAGTTTGGGATGGTGTGGGTAGACGATCTCCGACCGAGCCGAACTGGCGTCGTGACTGGTGGGTGCCAGGGCTATGTCGGAAGTTGCCGGCATGGGCGGCCGGACAACAAGGCGGGTGAGACGCGGAAGCCTCGCCCGTGAGTGGAAATGTTATCGACGCGGCCGCTCACCCGTCAAGTGGCAAACCCATTTCGTGGACTGGCACTGTTCGATCGTGCAACAAGGCGTCGGAGTCAAGACGCGAGACTCCGACGCCCAGTCCGGTTTACTTGACCAGTGAGAAACTTTCGATCGCGGACGTCTTCGCCGCGGGAAAGAGGTGCCGGTACCGCTTCCGCATCGCCTCGGTGGTGTGCCCCATCATCTCGTCGATCACCCGCTGGTCGACCGCGGCCGCCGCCAGGTTCGAGGCGAACGAGTGCCGGTAGGTGTGGAACCCGACCTTGAACAGATCCCGGCCGTTGTCCAGGCACCAAGTCGTGCCGCGCATCGGCTGCCAGAAGACCCGGTTCGCCCGGTCGTTGTTGATCGGTCCGGCCCCGTCCGGCTCGCAGATGACGTGCTGGCCCCGGACCCGCATCTCCCGCCAGGCGACGAGTTCGGCCTTCAATTCGGGGTGAAGGGGGATCCGCCGCACCGTCTCCCGCTTCCGCCGAGACTGCTTGCGGCTGCGGGCCGACACGAACCCTTCGTCCAGGTCAACGTCGATCCACCGCAGCCGGAGCACCTCGCCCCGTCGCATCCCGGTGTAGGCCGGGATGGCGTGCAGCAGAAAGCCGTAGTCGAGGGCGATGTTCGCCCGAACCGTCGCTAGTAGTCCAGCGATCTCAGGCGGACTCAGGTAGAGGGTGTCCCACAGGTCGAGCCGCTCTTCGTCGTTCAGCCCGCCCCGGGCGATGATCCGCTCGATCTCGGTGGCCGTGCGGAACGGTGGCCGGTCCTCGCCCCCCTTGATCGGGGACAGCCCGGTGGCGGGCGAAGCGGGCAGGTACTGTTGGCGGACGACCCACTTGTAGAACTGGAGCAGGGTGATCCGCTCTCGCTCGGCGGTGTTCGGGTGCCGCGCCGCCAGCCGCGCCTGGACGAACCCGTCGAGGTCGCGGACGGTGACCGCGTCGCACGGGCGGTCGGCGCGGCCGCCGAGGTGCCTCAGCAGGTGCCTCAGGTGCATCGCCTGACTGGCGTGGTACGACGGGGCGACCAGGGTTTTGATCGCGGCGGTGTAGAGGTCGACCAGCTCGCGCGTCGAAGGTAGCGGCGCGGGCTCCACCGGCGGGTTCGGCTCGGCGGGCTCGGTCATGGTGCCGCCGCTGACGACGAAGTCGCCGGGATCGACCCGATCCGGGACGTGGAGCTGGCCGGTGTGCAGGCGGTGGAGGGTGAGTTCGATCAGGTGCAGGGCGGCGCGGGCGGCGGACTCGTCCCTCGTTTTCAGGGACTTCTTGTACTCCTTGCCGCGGAGCCGGAACCGGACGCAGAAGACGTCGCCTTTTTTCCCCAGGTTGGCCATGTAGGTGTCGCTCCCCTTGACGGGACACGTGGTGGGTGAGACCGGGGCGGGTCGTCCGACCCCGGTTTGCCACACGGTGCGACACGATTGACACAGGAGGCACTTATGAGGCACCGGCGACCTATTATCGCCGGTGCCCGGCGGTCAAGACCCGCCGCAAGTGCTTACAGAATATGAGCGAGGACGACGGGACTCGAACCCGCAACCACCGGATCGACAGTCCGGCACGTGGATCACGCCCTTCGCAGCGAAAACGCCTTGTTTTCCAGTGACTTTTGGCTTTCGTCCGCCCGCCTCCGGGCTTCCCGACATTACACAGTGTAGCGCGTTTTACGACCGTTTCCATGCCATTCTCGGACATTCTCGGACAGAGCCATCGCGGACACCTTCTCGCGTCTCCCTCCAGCGCGGTGTCGACTGACAACGGGCGATTGCTTTGTGGGTCGATGGCGGAGCGTGCGACACGGATCTGTAACCTGATCGACAACTCGTGTGTTGCAATGATCACCGCCCTTCGGCCGCGGGCGACGTACGCGGGTCAGCAGCCGCAATTCATGATCTTCTCCCGCCCATCGTGAAGCTATCCGCTTCTCCCCACGGACGGTGAACGCCCGCCCGAAACGCCGTGCCGCATCAGGTAAAATGAGGAAGTCCCGGCGCTGCACGCCCGCGAGTGCCGAATGACCGATGTTGCGGAAGTGCCGATCGAACCCGCGGACGCGCGGAACTGTCCACAAACTGGAGAAGATCACCCGCACGACCGCGTGGAGGAATAACCGCGATGGTTCCGTTTGAGCAAAGCCACACGCCTCTCGATTCCGTGACCGAGAACTACATCAACGCCATGCGCGCCTGCGCCGAATTGCGGTGGCAGGACGCGATCGCGCTCTTCGACAACGAACCGGAGGGCTCCCCAGCTTACGGTTTGGCGCTGGGGAACAAGGGGCAGGCCTTGCAGAAACTCGACCGGTATCCGGAGGCCGAAGAGTGCCTGCGCCGATCACTCAAGGTCATCGGCGATAAGGGCTGTCTGCACGCGCCGTCCGAGGTGCAGTTCCACCGCAATTTAGCGGAAGCAGTGGGCCGCCAGGGGCGGTGGGCGGAGTCTCTGCCCCTCTTCGACGCGGCGGCCGGGCGGGCAGAGGAACTCCTGAAGCGGTGCGAGCGAGAGCGGGAACCTATCAGGCTCCAGCAGGCGCACGTCTTCAATTCCTACGGGAGCAGCTACCTGTACCTGCGACGCTGGAAAGGGGCCGTCGAACAGTACGAGAATGCCAGGGTGATCTTCCGAGAACTGGGGGCCGGCGTGCGCGAGGGGTACGCCGAAACGCTGACGAACTTGGCCCTCGCGCTGACCCATCTGGACGAGTTGATGCCCGCCGAACTTGCGCTGAAGGAGGCCCAGGCCATCGCGAGCGGCTCTGGAGACGACGATCAGGTCTTCCGGATCAAGATCGCGGCCATCCAGATGGGGTCTGCGCTCGTGCCCGCCGAAGACAGGGAGGGGATGCTGTTGGATGCTGCCGCCTATTCCCTTTCCCACGGACAGCTGCGTACGGGGTATCTGCGGTACTGCATCGGAGCTCGGGCGGCTGAGGACGTGTCCGCCCCCGACGAGGGGATGCGGTTTATCGCACACGCGCGCTCCCTCGAAGGCGCGATCCCGTATGACGACCCGCACATCGCGATGCTCCGGGGGACCGAGGGTGAACTGCTGCGCCTGAAAGGGGCACCGGACGCGACGATCTTGCCCGTCCTTATTGACGGTGCGCGGCGCTGGTACGAGCGGCTTGGCCGGGACATCGTCGCCGCCGACTTCGCTGCGGTCACCCGGTCAATGCACAACCACTTCCGAATGCTCGCGCGTCATCTCCTCAATGACCACCGACCGCTTGAGGCCCTCGCCACATTCGAAGCCGGTCGCTCCCTTCTGCACTACCGCGAACTGCACCCGGCCTTTCTCACCGAAGCGATCCGGCGCAATCCGTTCGCGCATTCCGAGCACGCCGTGGATACCACTGCCGTCCGGGAGGCGCAGAACACGCTCCGCGCCGGCGAGTGCGCCGTGGTGCTGGCAGTGCTCCCGCCGGAACTTCTCGCCTTCGTGGTCTGGAATGACCGGATAGAGGTCGTGACTGCCCCCTGGCCGACGACCCTCGCCGAGGGTAACGACCTCATCGACGCGACGAAGATGATCCCCCACAGGCTTGTGCAGTGGGTGGGGGAGCGTTCGATTCCCGATCTGTACCACGCATTCGCCGGGAGACTTCTGCACGCAGTCGGCACTGCGCGCATCTGCGGCATGACTCCGTACTCAATTCTGCATCTGGTGCCTTGGCGAGCCGTCCTGCACGCTCAGGGAGCCCCGTGGACTCAGCTTGCGTTCTCGACCGGGTTCGGCTTTCTGCTCAGGACGGCGTGCCAGACAACGGTGACGACCGCCGACGTGTCGGCGGTCGCGCTCGGCCACGGGACGGCAGAGGCGATCGATCTCAAGGACGAATCGCGACGCTTCGTCGCGGAGTTCGGGGGCCGGGGAGAATTCGTTCCCTCCTGCAGGGTGGCGGACATCCGGGCGGCGCTGGCATCGGCGCGCATCGTCCACCTCTCTTGCCACGGCAAGGTAGTCGCGACGGAGACCGGGCAACTCGCCACCTTCGAGGTCGCTGGCGACGGCGGGGATACGGTTCCGGTCGAGATGCACGAGGTGATGCCGGACACGGTCAACAGCCCGCTGGTCATCCTCTCCGCCTGCGAGTCCGGTGTTTACGAGATGCAGTGGGGCGAATTTCCGACGGGCGCCGCCCCGCTCCTCCTCCACGGTGGGGCGCAGCGCTGTATGGGGTCACGCTTCCTCCTGCGGGTGGTATTCGCGCAGATATTTTTTCCCCTCTTGGCGAAGGAACTCGCGTCCGGTCGAAGCGTTGAAGGTGCCTTCGCCAGTGCTCTCGCCACAGCGGAGACCAGTGGGCAAAACCTGTGGCGCGACTTGGCCTGCGTTGAACTCCTGGGCGGGGCGTAAGGGGCGCAATTGCGTCGGCCTCTCTTGCCAGCTTGGTGATCCTGGCTGCCTCCGCCACGAGAGTCGTGAACTTCGGAGCCTCGGCACGATCGAGGATCGGATGTTGGGAAGTGATTGCCCGCCGGTAGTGTCAGCGCTGGTGACCGGGACGATGTCGTTCCCTCGGACCGACAATGGTGTCACCAGCAATTCTGCGGCCCGCCCAACGCGGAGTTGCCGTCGCCGAGTCCGCCGTCAATCGTGCCCGTCAGGCGAGGCAGGGAATCGCCCCACGACCACGCTCCTATGGGAAAGCCCCCTGCTTTGTGCAGGGGGCGTCCGAGCCGTCAGGGGTACTCCCTGTCCTGGAGATGGAGGACGGCGATCACAAGGTCGATCGCGGTTCGATCGGGGATGTATCGCACGCCAGCGGGCAACCGCGAGCCGAACGTCCACACGTAGTCGGGCGGACGCGCGGCGAGCCACTCTTCGCCGATAGTCTCGCGGCATGCTTCTGGCCACAGCCCCGTGGTGAAGTCGATCACTTCCGTACTCTCAGGGCACGCGAGCCAGACGTGCATCTCGGGGAGGCTGGCTTGCAGGTGGCCGTCGGTGCGGGGCACGAGCGGGATCGTGCCCGAGAGGAAAAGTCGGGTCGGCTCGGCATCGGGGCTCCACTCGTAGGAGAAGTGTGTGGGGCTGATCCCGTCGTCGACCGCGAGTCTCGGCCACTGCGCGGTGCCCGCTTGGATGATCGTGCGGGGCGCGCCAGGGTAGCTCTTGATGATCTGGTAGCCGTGCCATGCGAATTCGAGGCAGTTGCCGGCCAATCGCGTCTGCTCCGCACGGACGGCCGCGAGGGCGCGCTGGAAGATCTCGTCGCGGATCGTCTTGTTGAGTTTCTGAACGGGCATAATGTCCTCCGGTGATGGGAAAGCTCGGACCGGCGGGAGGATGAGCTCGTCCGAGAACAGCAGTCAACCAACAGGAGGCCCGCGGGCGAAGTCCGAGCAGACGGTGCCGCGCACGGATCCGCCCGCAGGCGGCCGGACGCCATCCCCGGTGCCCCTCACGGGCGTACCGTGGCCTCATTCCGCTCGACACCTTCTTCCTCGGCGCGCATCACCCGAACTGGCTGCGAAAGACCGATATCCCGCTGTTCCTCTCGCGCAGGCGGCTCGCGAAGCGAAAGACGCTTCCCCGCGCCCGCGGCCCGTGGGCGCTCGACAGTGGCGGATTCCAGGAACTCCATCTGCACGGCATCTGGACCGTGACCGTGCGAGAGTACGTTGCGGAGGTCCGGCGGTTCGTCGTTGAGATCGGGAAGTTGCGCTGGGCGGCGACGCAGGATTGGATGTGTGAGCCGTTCGTACTCGCCAAGACCGGACTCACCGTTGAGGAGCATCAGAGGCGCACCGTTGACAACGTCAAGGCGCTGCTCGACGCCGCGCCCGAGTTGCCGTGGGCACCGGTCATCCAGGGGTGGAGTTGGGGCGACTACATGCGTCACGCCGCCGCCTACCAGAAGGCCGGGATCGACCTCTCGATGTTCCCGGCGGTGGGCGTGGGTTCGATCTGCCGCCGCCAGTCCACCACCAGCGCGGGTACGATCCTTGCGTGCCTCCAGGACACCAAGGCCAAGCTCCACGGCTTCGGCTACAAGACGCGCGGGCTCGCGCTGTCGGAGGAGTATCTCACGTCGGCGGACTCGCTCGCGTGGAGTTACGCCGCACGCAGGAAGCCGCCGCTGGCGGAGTGCGTCGGGGACCACGCGCACTGCGGGAACTGCATCCGGGCGGGGCTGCGGTGGTGGCATCGCGTGATGACGGAGGTGCTTGGGAAGGAAGTTCTGCGGCCGAAAGAGCCCGCCGTCCAGGGGCGGTTGTTCTGACGCGATGGCAACGCTCCTGACACGGGTAGGTGCATTCGGACGACCAGCTCGTTGTTGCCCCCGGCCTTACATACGCATGCCGCCCGATACCTGAAACGGATATCTGATAGACTGAACGGGAGACAAAGGCGAATGGAGTTCGGGGGGCTGTTCCCGTGCGCCGGCGGGCTTGGTGGCGGTGCCGATTCTTTTGGCTGTCGGGTCCGGAAAGCGGGGCGGATTCCTCCCACAACATAACGGAGATTGCGTTCCTCCTTTCGGGCGGAAACGATGATGCAGAAGGCAGATTCGTACGGGATCACGGGGTGTCACGGAGGTTACGGTGGGAAAGCCGTTTCGGTCGGAATTGGAAATGCTCCCGTCCACCTACGACTGGGCGCTGCGTTTCCCCGTTGATCCTCTCACCGCCTCCATTCGGAGGTCACGGCTGCCCTTGCTTGCCATTGGCTCGGGCGGATCCTTCACGACGGCACACCTCGCAGCCGCCTTCCACGCCCGCCAGTTCGGCCTCCCTGCGCTTCCCTCGACGCCGCTCGAAGCGGCCCGTGGCGACCTCGACCTGCGTGAGATCGCCGTCCTGCTGCTCACGGCCGGAGGGAAGAACCCGGACATCCTTGGGGCATTCGACCAGCTCGTTCGGCGAGAGCCGCGACGTCTGAGCGTGGTCTGCGCGACGACCGGCTCCAAGTTGGCCGACGCCGCACATCGCTATCCGACGGTCGAGCTGTGCGAGTTCGATCTCCCGGCGGGGCGGGACGGGTTCCTCGCCACGAACTCACTCTTGGCCTCCGGGGTCATCCTCGCGCGCGCCTACGCGACAGTTGGGCGACAGGATCTCACCCTGCCGGCCAAGTTCGGGGCGCTGTGCGACTCGACGTTCGGGGAGATCGATTACTCGCGGCTGCTCGCTCGCCCGACGCTTCTCGTGCTTCATCCTCCGGCGCTCAAGACGGTGGCCGTCGAGATCGAATCGAAATTCATCGAAGCCGCCCTCGGTAACGTCCAGATCGCCGACTTCCGCCAATTCGCGCACGGCCGACACCACTGGCTCGCCAAGCGCGGTGAAGAATCCGCGGTGCTGGCGTTGAGCATCGGTTCCGATCCGGTGGACGACACGTTGGAACTGCTCCCGAAGTCCGTTCCGTCGGTCGTGCTGAACCTGCCGCACGACGGGCCGATGGCGTGTCTGGCGGGGATCGTCCACGCGTTCGACCTGGTCCGCCAGGCGGGCGAGACGCGCGACATCGACCCCGGCGATCCGGGTGTGCCGAGCTTCGGCCGGGAACTCTATAACCTGAACGTGTTTACCCGGGAGCGACCGGCTCGGTCGGGCAGCCTCGCGGATCCAGAAGTCGCCATCGCGCGCAAAACACGGACCACCGCCTCGACCCCATCCGAGATATGGCTGGGAGCGCATGCCACGTTTCTGGACCGTTTGGCGAAGGCATGTGTCGCGGCGATCGTGGCGGACTACGACGGCACCCTGTGCGACGAGGTGAGGCGGGCCGAGCCGTTGCCGGGTGAAGTCGCAGAGGAACTGACCCGGTTGCTCCGGCTCGGGCTTCACCTTGGCGTGGCAACAGGACGCGGGCAGTCAGTCCGCAAGCAACTTCAGGAGGCGATACCGAAAGAGTTTTGGGGTCGGGTGATCGTCGGCTATTACAACGGGAGCGACATCGGATTGCTTTCCGAGGACGACCGCCCCGACGGTACGGAGGCGGTTCTCGAACCGCTCAAGCCGGTCGCGGAGTTACTGCTGCGGCTTCAGCCGTTTCTCGGCATCGATGCTCCGGAACTTCGCCGCAATCAGATCACGCTGAAGTCCGGCGCGTTGCCGGTCGAGCAACTCTGGCAACGAGTACAGGGGTTGGTGGCCCCGCACCTCTTTCCGGGAGTCACCGTCCTGCGGTCCGGTCATTCGGTGGATGTTCTCGCACCGGGCGTTTCAAAGCTGGCAGTGGTCAAGCGGATCGGCGATATTGCTGGTTGCGAAGAAACCGAGGTTCTCTGCATCGGGGACCAGGGGGGTTGGCCCGGGAACGACCACGCGCTTCTGGGCACGCCGCTGTCGCTCAGCTCGAACATCGTTTCGGCCGACCCGGAGCGGTGCTGGAACCTCGCGGCGGCTGGCGTCCGGGAGTCCCGGGCGACGCTCGGCTACCTCCGGCTTCTCAAGCGGTCGCAAGGCGCGGTTCGCTTCGGGTTTTCTCCACCCCCCAGGAAACGAACGTGAACCAGGAGTTCGTCCTCGGCAAGCTGAGCGAACTCATGAGATGGGACGACGAAACGTCCCGCCGTGAGTTCGCGTGGCTGCGCCTGATGTCGCGGATGAAGTATGACGGGTATCAGGAGTTCCTCGCGGGGATGCGGTTCATCGAGAGCCTGACCGATTGGCTCCAGCAATTCGACGAACCGGAGCAGCGGCAGACCGCGTACACGTTCGTCCGGCAGAACCTGGTGTTCATCAGCCTCGCGGAGATGCGGCACCTGGTCGAGCTCTTCTACCCGGAGACCGTCCAGCCCAGGCTCATCCGCGAGGTCGCCGGGCACTGCGGCGTCCCGGCGTACCGCGTGTGGGCGGACCCCAAGGCCACCGACGCCTACGAGAAGCTGCTGCGGAAGACGCTGTTCATCGAGTTGAGCGACGGCGGCCGGATCGACATTTTCCGCCGGGCGAACGCCGGAGTGATCGGGAACGAGCAAATCGTGACCGCGCCGCGGATCAACGACGAGAAGTGGAAAGACCTGCTCAAGGACCTGCGCAAAGATACCAAGGACGACGCGGCCCGGTTCTCGTTCGTCTACCTGGTGGACGACTTCACGGCGAGCGGAACGACGCTCCTGCGGCAGGAAGACGGGAAGTGGAAGGGCAAGCTCTATCGGTTCTGGGAAGACGTGAGCAAGGCCGGGGTGGCGAAGCAGGTCTTCGAAGACGACTGGAAATTGTGCGTCCACCACTACATCTCCACCGCGCAGTCCGAGGCGGCGATCGAGAAACGCGATGGGGAGGTACGGACGGCGCTCGGCGCGGACGACTGGTTCCGGAAGATCGAACTCAGCTCGGGCATGCGGCTGCCGGGGGAATTCAGCGTCACCTCGGCGGGGCACCCGGAATTCGGGAAACTGATCGAGGCGTACTACGACGCCTCGATCGAAGACGAGCACATGAAGAAGGGCGGCGAGGACGCCCGGTACGGCTTCGGCAAGTGCGGTCTCCCGCTGGTGCTGGAGCACAACACGCCGAACAACTCGCTCGCCTTGCTCTGGGCAGAGACCAACGGTGAGGGCGCGGCGCGCGCGATGCGACCGCTGTTCCGGCGGCGCCAGCGCCACAGTTAGTCGGGGGGGGCAATCCGGTGGAGAATCCGTTCCTCATCCGCACCGCCGAGTTGCTGCGCGACGACGAGGCGTTCCTCGCGGTCGTCAGCCCGGAGCCGGTGACGCACCACCTCAAGAAGTCCGGCGAGGCCGGGATCCTGTACGATCGGCTGGTGCTGATCCGCGGGACGCCGGGGAGCGGAAAAACGACGATGGCGCGGCTGTTCGAGTACCCCACGCTCTACACACTGCTGCGGAACAGGAGTTCGACCGGTTACAAGGAGCTTCGCGCCGCGCTCTCCGAATGCCGCGCGGTCAAGGACGAGGAGCCGCTCATCCTCGGCTGCCGCCTGCCGATGGAGAGCGATTACCGGGACTTCTGGGAGTTTCCCTACGCCGACGAGACGAAGATCAACCTGATGATGTCCCTGCTTCAGGCGCGGACCGTCCTCGGGTGGTTCCGGCACCTGCAAGCAGCCGGCGTCCCCGCCGACCAGGTGGAGATGGTAACCCGGCCCGAATCGCAGGCCCTGCTCGACACGATCGGAGGGGTGAAGGGCGAGTCGGTCGCCGCGCGCGCCGCCGAGGTCGAGAACCGCATCTACAAGGTCATCACGGCCCTCGTCCCGCCCGACCTGGCGGCCCTCGCGAAGGAGGTCGGAACCCCTTACCGGCCGTTCGACCACATCGTGAAGATCCGCGTCCCCGCGGTGCAGGGGTCGGCGGCGGGGACGCGGGAACTGATCCCGCTCGCCATCTTCGACGACGCCCACGAGCTGCACCCCGACCAGTTCCAGGCGATGGAGCGCATTCTCGTTCGCCGCGAATTGAGGATCGCCCGGTGGATCATCGCGCGGTTCGACGTACTCCTCCCGGAACAGGCGCTGGCCGAGGCGACCGAGGACCGGTCGGACGTGGCGGAATATCCGGGGGTCACCGCGGGCCGCGACACGGTCATGATCCTCCTCCAGAGCTCGGGCCGCCGGTTGGAGCAGCGGAAACGGTTTCGAGCGCTCGCGAAGGACATGGCGTCCCGCTACCTGCGGCGGATGCCGCTCCTGAACGACAAGGGCCTGACGGCCCTCGCGGACTTACTCCCGGAGGCCGACGTCGCGATCACCCCGGGAAGGCTTCGGGAACTTGGGGGCAAAGTCGATTCCGCCCAGACGCAGCTGCGGATCTCGCCGACCCTGCGGGCGGCATACGAGAAGCAGATCAAGGCGTACTGGGGGGACAAGACGGCGCTGCCGGACGACATCGCGCTCGCCATGCTCCTGGTGATGATGCACCGGACCGAGGTGCGCCGGTCCAAGTCAAGCCCCAGCTTGTTCGACGACGAGGGGGACGAGCCCGAAGCGGAACCGAGCCGGCCCGTGGCCGCGAACGACACGGCGTACGAGGCCGCTCGGTTCCAGCTCTTCCGCCACTACGAGCGCCCCTACTACTTCGGTATCGACGACGTGTGCGACGCGGGGTCCGAGAACGCCGAGCAGTTTTTGCGGTTGTCCGCCGAACTGGTCGAGGCGGCGGTGACGCAGCTCGCCCGGTCGAAGGCGCCCAGCCTGGCGCCGATGACCCAGCACAAGCTGCTGCGCGAGACGGCCGACCGGATCATGGAGAAGTGGAGTTTCCCGCAAGACGCTTCCGTGCGCCTGCTGGTCACGCGGATCGCCGACGAGTGCCTGAAGAAGTCCCTGGAGCCGAACGGCGCGGTCATCGCGAGCGCCTTCGCCGTCCCGCAGGCCGAGTTCGACGCGCTGCCGAAGAGCGATCCGACGGTCGCGCGCGTGCTTCAGTTCGCCGTGGCCTACAACGCGATCACCCTCGTCCCCCACCACAACCAGGGCGGCGAGGTCTGGTGCCTGTTGGAACTCGGCGGGGTGGCGCTCCTCAAGTACGGGCTGACACTACGGCGAGGGGGGTTCATTCCGGGCGACGCGACGAGGCTGCGGGGGTTCATCGCGGGGGGCGGGGGATGAGCAC
Organism: Planctomycetota bacterium; assembly: GCA_017306025.1. Classification (GTDB taxonomy): domain Bacteria; phylum Planctomycetota; class Planctomycetia; order Gemmatales; family Gemmataceae; genus Gemmata. The sequence continues at coordinate 33,436 of JAFKJJ010000541.1, read as the reverse complement.
GACACCCCGGTGGGAGCGGTGCATCAGCCACCGCAGCGGCGCCGCCGAGCAGTTCGTCCGCGACTACTTCCAGGCAGAAGACCGCCGGGTCGGGCTGATCGCGGGCGCCGGGTTCGACCCGCGCTCGTCGCGGATGGCCGAGCTGCTGTCCGGGGTGGCGAAAGACCGCGTGCGCGCGCTGTTCCTTCGGGAGGATCGCCCGGTTCCGGACGCGAACCTCGTTGATTCGGCGGTCGAAAACGTGCGGCGGCTGAACGGCCTGATCCCGGACAACGTCGTCGAGTCGTTCGACGTGTTCGACAGGAGGGACAATGCCCCGGTGGGCGGCCGGCGCGTCATCGGCGTCCTCGGGAAGAGGTTGAACACGGACGGCCTGACGGATCTCGTCATCGACTGTAGCGCCTTGTCCGTCGGCGTGTGCTTCACGATCACCAAGTACTGCCTGGACGTTGCCGAACGGTGCCACCTGAACCTGCACCTCACGGTCGTCGATCACCCGGATACGGACGGGGCCATCGAAGCGACGCACTGCGGCCGTCCCAGTTCCCCGCACGGGTTTCAGGGCGAGCGTCCGCTCGCCAAGAACGATCAAGCCGCGCGGCTCTGGCTGCCACAATTGGGCCAGGGGAAGCGGTCCGTCCTTGAGGAAGTCCACAAGTTCGTAAATCCGCACGAAGTCTGCCCCATCCTCCCATTCCCGGCGACATGGCCGCGCTCGCCCGATACGCTGATAGAGGGGTATGGCGACCTGTTCGAAGGCCCCTGGAAGGTCGATGCCCGCGACCTGATCTACGCCCACGAGAAGAGCCCGCTCGATCTGTACCGCGCCATCCTCCGGATCGACAACGCACGCGAGCGGGTGTTCCGGGGGACGGGCGGATCACAGGTGATCCTCTCTCCGGTCGGCAGCAAGGCCGTCGCCCTCGGGATGCTGATGGCCGCGCTGGAGAAGAATTTTGCGGTTGTGCTCGTCGAGTCCCTTGCGTACAAGGCCGCCCCCGCCGTCCTTGACGTGGGACCCAATCCGGCAGGCGAGTTGGTCCACATCTGGCTTCACGGGGAGGCATACGCATCGGCAAGCCGTGAGGTGGCACGTGAAGGCTAAAACGCGCGAGGCAGAGCATCTCCCACTCGCGATGGGGACCGGGCTGATCTCCCTCGACGTGGTCGTGACGGAAGGCGACCCGTCCGAGCCGCTCCTCATGACGGGCGGAACCTGCGGCAACGTGCTGCTCGCGCTCCGCTACCTCGGGTTCCGCGTCGCGCCGATCTGCCGCTTGGAGGACGACGAGGCCGCCGGGCTGATCCAGGACGAGTTCCGCGAGTGGGACGTGGACACGACCTACGTCTCGGTCGGCGACGACGGCAGCACGCCGGTCATCTTCCAGACGATCCGGCCGAGACACGGCGGCGTGCCGACGCACACCTTCAGTTGGCGGTGCCCGGCCTGTGGCAAGCGGTTCCCCGCGTATAAACCGGCCCTGGCCTCGACGGCGGAAGTGATCGCGGCGGCGATGCCGCCGCCACGCGTCTTCTTCTTCGACCGGGTGAACCGCGGCTCCCTCGTACTCGCGGCGAAGGCGTCCGAGCTCGGGGCGCTGGTGGTGTTCGAGCCGTCGAGCGTCGGCGACCACGGCCTGTTCAAGGAGGCGTGGGCCCTGTCGCACGTTGTGAAGTACTCGCACGAGCGGCTCGCCGACCTTCCCGACGCAGTGGAGTTCGGGACGAATCAGCTCCTGCAGGTCGAGACACTCGGGGCCGACGGGCTGCGCTACCGGGCCAAGTTCGGGAAGCGGGCAACGTCGCCGTAGAAGACGCTCGAAGCGCTCAAGGCTCCGGCGCTGATCGACACGGCGGGGGCGGGCGACTGGTGTACCGCCGGCCTCCTCCACCGGCTCGGTCGCGACGGCGCGGAGGGGTTCCGGGGCGTCAAGCCGCCCGACGTGGAAGCCGCTCTGCGGTACGGCCAGGCGCTCGCGGCGTGGAACTGCGGATTCGTGGGCGCCCGCGGCGGCATGAACCACATGGCGGTCGGGGTATGCCAGGAGCAGGTCGCACAGATTCTTGCCGGGCGGGTTTCGGATGCGGCGACGCCGGCCAAGACCGTCAGCCCGACACCGGGCCGCACCTGGTGCCCGGCGTGCGGTGATACGGAAGAGTCGGCCGCAAAGCCGAAACGTCGCACCACCGCGTAGTCTTGCACGATGTCCCGCGAGACATTACCATCGGAATTGAGAGCGGTAGCGCGGCGTCGTGACGCCCGCCCCAATCAGCCGGCCACAGGGGCTTGCTGGTCCTGCGATCAGGGACCGGCGAGCCCTTCGTCTTTCTCGCCGGAGGATCGTGCCGTGGAGTGGTTCGAACTTCAATACATGTCGGCTTGCTACGCCCCCGCCTGCTACCGCCTCCGTCTGGTGAACGGCGACGGCCAACCCATCCCGATCCCCTCGCTCACCGGGGGCAATCCCTCCGGCGTCGTAAACATCGGTGAGACCGAGAACTTCGAGCAGCGCCGGGGCGACCTGCTCCGCGGGGTGACGCGGGCTGAGGGGCATTCGGCCGGCAACTTGTTCCGGTACCTCTGCCTGTTCGGCGGTCTTCACGATTCGCATCCGGGATGTCGGCTGCAATACAGTTACCACCCGGCTCCGAGCAAAGTCGTGGCGGGGGAGTGGGAGGCGTCGGCGATGAAGGAGTACATCATCCGGTTCGGCATGCTCCCCTTGCTCAACCGGCAGCTCCCGAAGGCGTATGACGACACGACCTGGAACGCCCTGTGGGATGCGATTCGCGGTGAGGGTGGCGGGGCTCTCCTGCACTTCGCATGAGGCTCGGTGGCGCACGGGGTCTGGAGTTCGAGCCGTCGGAGCGCCCGCCAGCGGCGCTGTCCCACATTCCAGACACCGGTACGCCCGTACCGCGTCTTCTGGACGCGGTTGGTCAGTGCCGCAGGTAGGCAACGTTTCCCTGTGGCGACCAGCACGCCGTACAGTGATGCGTTCCGCAGTTCCCGCCCTTCTTCGAGCTGGGACAGGTGGCCCGCCGCGGGTCGGTGGCCACCGTGCTGGTCGTCGGCCACCACGTCGGGGCCGGCCCGTCGATGACGTTGCCCGAGATCCGCACGACGGCGTTCTCCGGGATCGCGTCGGCGTGTTCGCGGACGAGCGCGACCTCGCGCGTCGGGATCCAGAAGAGGACGTCCCGGGTGGCGGCGCAGATCCGCATGATGTTCAGGAAGTGGTTCTCGCCCTGGAAGTCGCCCGAGTGGAAGAATCGGAAGCGGTCCGTCGCGTGCCACCGGATGAGGGCGTACAGGGCCGGCGTCCATCGCGGATCGAAGAGCCCCCGGTACGCCCGCTCTAGCTTGTCCGCCACCGCCTTCGCCCGGAACGTGCCCTTCATCGCGTAGCACGCGGCGCACACGGTTCCCGGCTGCTTCGCGAGAGCGGCTCCGATGCGGCAACGTGTGGCGGAGATGCCCCACGCCGGGCAGTCCATCTTGCTCGGGTAGGCGAGGCCACCGGTAATCTCTTCCGCCAACCCGCCGCGCATGAGCCCCCACGCGTCCCTGTCGATGTCCCCCGTGTATCGCGGGATTTCGGGGACGGGAGGGCCGACGACGGGGAGTTCAATGCCGGGCAAGCGACGGGAGACTACCTCCGCGGCGGACAGCGTCTACCCATAGGGACGCCCGCGGGCGATGGCCGCGAACCCTCGGCCGGGATGGCTCGCCTTGATCGGTGCCCCGTGACTTTCACTCCACCCGCGCGGCGACCGGCTCGGCGCTTTCTGGACCGACACGCGGTGCGAGTCCATTGCCGAGCAGTTCCCCGATGTCAGCGGCGAGGTCGGCCTGATCGTCGCGAGTACCGCTTTCCGGCGCGGCGGCGAGCCGCCGCGCTTGCTCCCGCGCGACCTCGGCCTGCGACTCGAACGCCTCGACGAGTTGATCCTGTGCCGCCCGGAGCCAGAGCCGGAGGGCACTGTCGTACCCGTCGATCAACCCCCGGAGCGGTGCACCGAACCGACTCCGCAACGCCCGAGGCTTCAGGCCCGGGATCACCCCCCACCACGACAGTCGGCCGTTCCGGTCGTCCGCCAAGGTCTTCAAGTCGGCGTCGGGCAAACCGCGCAGCGGGACGCGCACGACCGCGGAAGGATCGACCCCGGCAACAAACCCCGTCGCGGCCAACTCCTCCAGCGCGCGGGTGAGAGTCGTCTGGAGATCGCGGGCCAGGGACACCGCCTCCTGACCCCTCCGGGACAGCACCTTTGCGGCCGCCTGCGCCACCGCGCCCGTGCCGCTGCCCCATCGGGCTTCCTCCAGCACCTGCTCGGTCAGGAGGTCGGCGGCCCCGTACCCGCTCCGCTCACGGTCCCGCGCCGCTTGCACCGCGCGGTCGGCGGCCTCCAGAAGGGTCCGGGCGTCCCCCACGGTCTTCGGACCCCCGCGACCGGCTACTGCTGACCCCCGGTCGGCCATCGTCTGCAATACGACGGCTACCGCCGCGCGAAGGCCCGTGATCTTCCGCCGGATCGATTCCCCGACCAACTCCCGGTGCCGCCGGAACAGGGGCTCGATCTCCTCCGCGAACCACCGGCTCAAGAGTTCCTCGCCGGCCCCGACCGTGCTCACCGCGTGGACCGGGACGTCGGTCCCGGTTTCCCGATGGAGTTGGTTCCGGACGTAGGCGAGTGAGCGCATCTGGTCGGCCGGCGAGAGCAGGTCCGCCTTGCTCACGAGAACCTGAACGGGGGTGCCCGCGTCGGTCAATTGCTGGACCAGCCCGAGGTCGTCGGCGTTCAGGGTCGAGGCCGCGTCCACGAGCACCACGCCGAGGTCGCACCGCGGCAGGTACGCCATCGCCTCCGCGGCCCCGGCCTGGGCGAGGGAACCGACGCCCGGTGTGTCCACCAGCACGATCCCGTCGGACAGGCGGGGGGACGGCACCCGGACCAGGATGTCGGTGACGTGCTTGTGGTTCCCGGCGTTCCCATACTCCGATGCGTACTCCTTCAGCTCCACGACCGGGACAGCGCGGGGACCGGATTCGGCCGTCGTGATCACGCATTCCGCCGCGGCACCGCGGGTCAGGCGGGTCGGGACCGCGGTCACGGGCGTGACCCCAACGGGCAACACGTCCGAGCAGGCGAGGTGGTTGAGCAGCGACGACTTACCCGAGCTGACCCGGCCGAACACCGCGACCTCGAACTCCGGGGCCTCCAGCCGGCGCGCCAGGGTGGCGACCTGGGGGTGGAACGCGACGAGGCCCCAGCGGGTGACCACTCGGTCGATCAACCGGAGTTCGTCCGCTCCCGCGGCCGCGCCGAGGCGGACCAGCCGGGCCGCCAGTTCCGGCCCCCGGTGCCGGGCGAGGAACGTGTACACGCGATCGACCAGGCGGTCGAGTTCCTGGCGGATCCGGACGGCCCGATCCCACGCGGACTCGCCCAGCGCCCCGTACCCTTCCAGGCTGCGCGGCCCCAGGTCGGCGAGGGCGACCCCGATCATCCCGAGGTGGACCTGCACCCCCCACCGGAGGCTCCTCCGCTGGACCCCGAGCGGAATGCCACAGTCCTGGAGCAGCGCGAGCATGGCCGCCCGAACCTGGCCGAAATAGTCCCGCAGGATCCGCTGCTCCGTGGGCGACAGGTCCGGGGTGTATTCGGAGAACTGGGACGCGACTTCCGACCGTGCGAGCATCGCCTCAATGTCGGCTAGCCGGCCGTGGATGCACTGGAAGCTGATGGCGATGCTGCGGCTCTGTGACGGGTTGAACGGATTCACAGTTGGCCCCCGGACCAGTTGCGCCAAGACGCTGTGTGCGACGGCGAACTCCGTCAGCGCAGCCCGTGCACGAGCGTCGAATTCGTCAGCATTCGGGCGAGGCCCTGGATGATCGGATCGGGCAGCGGCGCGCGGTGTAGCGCGGCCAGCGTGCGGCTGACGTCGTAGGGAACCTGCTTCAGTTGAATCCGGCCCCGCTCGTGGGTCGCGTAGCAGGCCGCACCGCAGTGGTCGCGAGCGAATCCGACGCTGCCGGGGTTCACCACCGTGATTTTTCCGAACGTCCGCATTCCCTGAACGTGCGTGTGGCCGAGGAGCACGAAATCGGCGTCCAGCCCCCGGACGCGTTGCCCCCACAGCGCCGCGGGCAGGTACTCATACAGGTCCCCGTGCGGGGTCGCGTGGGCCACGCGGAAGTGCATCCCGTTCCACTCGAAAAAATCGAGCGCCAGCCGGTTGCGAAGAGAGGCCCGGTCGGAGTCGGAGAGGAGTTCGCAGTGCCAGTCGAGGGTGGCGAGCGCGTACCGGCGGCTCGACTCCAGACAGCGACAGTCCAGGCCATGAATAATGGCGTTGTCGTGGTTGCCGCGGACGGCGTGGCGGGCGTGCCCGGCCAGCCACCGCACGCACTCGACCGGATTCGGCCCGTAGGTCACCGCGTCACCGCAGAAGACGACGTTGTCGCAGTCAGCTTCGGCTTCGAGGATCGCCTCCAGAGCCGGCCAGTTGGCGTGGACGTCGGACAGGATGAGGAGCTTCATGACCACACCGATTCGGTGGAGGGAATCGCCTCGAACAACATCAGACGATCGGTCGGACCGATCGCTGGGTATCGAGGGGCTCACCGGGGTGGGGGCGCAATGAGAAACCCCACCGGAACAATCGCGTCCCGGTGGGGTCGAGTGATCGACTCGAATATACCCCTACCCCGGGAGAGCCCCAGAAGTAGGAGTCATCAGCCACGGCAGGGCGTTAGCCGGGGCGGTTATGGCGAACTCCATCGCCGTCGAATTGTCGTATTGTTCCCGCGCCTGCGCGCAAAGACAAGCCCGGGAACCGATTTTCTCTCGCCCGACGACCGCGAGGCCGCGAATCACCGCGTCGCGAGCGGCACCGCCATTGCACCGGGATTCCTCGTCGTCACGCCCGGAGGACGCGGAGTGTCCGATCTGCTCGCGCTGTGTGCCACTCACGGGTACTGGGCCTTGGGCCTCGTCGTCCTGCTGGAGAACGCCGGCGTGCCGGTCCCCGGTGAGACCGCCTTGCTCGCCGCCGGCTACCTGTCCAGTCCGGACGGCGGACGGTGATTGCGCCTGTGGGTCATCATCGGCGTCGGATTCGCGGCCGCCGTGACCGGAGACAACGCCGGTTACTGGCTCGGTCGCCGGTTCGCTCGTCCCCGTCTGAAGGCCGGGCGCCGGTTCCTCCTTCTGACCCCCGACCGCATGGCCCGGGCCGAAGAGTACTTCGCCCGGTACGGGGCCGCCACGGTCTTCTTCGCCCGGTTCGTCGCCCTCCTGCGCATGGTCACCGGGCCCGCGGCCGGGGCGGCCGGCATGCCGTGGCGGCGGTTCGTCACCGCCAACGCCGCGGGGGCGTTCGTCTGGGTCACAACGGTGGCGGTGTTGGGGCACTCATTCGGGCACGCATGGGAAGCCCTTCGGCGCTGGCTCGGGTGGGGCGCTTGGACCGCGGCCGGGATCGTGATCCTCTGCATCGCCGCGTGGCGGATCGCCTCCCGACTCCGCAGGCGGGACGTGCGTTCCTCATCAAGTACCGGTGCACCTCCCGTCGGGGGATCAGAAACCCTCCTCGGCACCGCCGGGCACCCGCGCGAGGATTCGTAAGACGGCCCGCAACGGGATCGCCACCCAATCGGAGCGCCGGGACAGTTCGTACTCGACCTCGGACAGGCTACGTTCCAGGAGGTACAACCCGAGCACCGTTTGCCGGGCCTCGGGAGATCGCGGCAACAGGTCGGTGCCGGCCATCGCCTCGAAGTACCCCGCGGCATAAGACCGGGCGACTTGGTTGTGCCATGCGGCGGCCCAAGGGGCCAGGGTCGGTCGGTCCTCGGGGCGGATCAACCCCGGCGGCCGGCCTGGTCCGCTGCCCGGCCAGTCGAGAGCCGCGCTGGCCGCGTAGTCGAACGAGCGGACCATGCTCGCCACGTCCCGCAGCGGCGACCGCTTGATCCGCCGCTCGCCCACCGTCCGCGCCGGATCCCCCTCGAAGTCGATCACCACGAAGTCCCGGCCGGTGAACAGCCACTGTCCGAGGTGCAGATCCCCGTGGCATCGGATGCGGTGCCCGTCGATCGACCGGTCGAGGATGCTGCGGAACCTGTCGAGGATGGCGTCTTGAAGGCCGGCCACCTCTGCGGCCACACCTCGGGTCGGTTCCGGCAGCCGGTGTCCCTCCCGGCGGAGCCGGTCACACACGTGTCCGGTTCGGTTCCGCATGGTCTGGTAGGCCGACCGCTGGTACTGCCGGTCGAACGGTGCCGGGGTGAACGCCGGCGCGTCCGCGGTTCCGACCAGCGCCGCGTGCAGCTCGGCGGTCTGGCGGCCCAGCCCCCGGGCGACCAGCAGGAACCCGCCGGCCAGTTCGTCGAAGCCTCCGGTTGAGACGGCACCGTTTGGCGCGGTCAACGGGAGCGATTTGGGCGGCACGGGCGGGTTGTCTTTCGGGGCAGCCGCCACCCGCTCGAAGTACCGGCTCAACTGGTCGAGGGCGTACTGCCACGCCGTCCCTTGGTTCGGGACAAACCGGTGGAGAACGGCCACGGTCGCCGGCTCCGTTCCCCGCCGGCGGTACTCGATGTACCCGACCACCGGGGGGACTCCCGGGAACGCCCGTTTGGTCAGGAACCGGCCGACCTCCAGGTCCGGGTTCATCCCTTCCTCGACCCGGCCGAACCTTCGGAGGACGACCCTTGCGCCGTACGTGACCGAGGTGTTGTTCCGCTCGTTGCGGCGAAGGGTCGGCGGCCCCTCGCCCGACTCCGGGGCGAGCAGTTCCTGCAACCCCGGGAGCGGGACCATGACGACCGTGCCCTCCCGGACCGGAATCACCCGGCCGCCCGCCAGCGCATCAAGAACCCCCGCGCAGTACGCGGGCACCGCCAGCGCTTCGCACAGCACCCCGGTGACCGGCCCCTCGACCCGGGCCACGCACGCCGCGACAGGCGGGGCGGTCCCCTCGCCGTCGGGTACGAAAGCCAGGGTCAGGAGTGCGGTTTCCGCCATCCGTGACGGGAACTCGGTCCGGACCGTCAGAATCCGGATCTCCGTCCCGCCCAGGACGGCGTCCGCCGCGTCCAGGACGCGGCAAGTGGCCGCCGCTTCGGAGCCGGCCGGTCGCCGCCCCTGGATGAAGCTGGGCAGGACGGCCTCCAGTGCGCCGAGGGCGGATCCGCTCGTCAGCTCGCCCCAGTGCGCCTGTGCACGGAGGACCGGGAGGTCGGCGGCATCGACCCCAGTGGCGGGCGCGGCCGCTCGGGGCGCGAGCGAGAACCAGTAGACGCCATACGGCCCGAGCGTCAGCGGGTACGGGGCTTCTCCCGCGGGCGGGAACAGGCTGCGGCCGAACAACTCTTCCGGCACCACCCCGGCGAACGGCCGCAGGTCGAGTTCGACCGACTGGACGAACCGGGACAGGTTGGCGACCACCAGGATGCGTTCGTCCCGGTACTCGCGCACGAACGCAAGCACCTTCGGGTTGGCCGGCTTGAGGAACTCCAGCGCGCCGCGGCCGAACGCCTTGAACCGTTTCAGGACGGCGATCAGTCGCTTCGTCCACCAAAGGAGCGAACTGGAGTTGTTCTGCTGGGCCTCGACGTTGACCGCCTCGTAGTGGTACTCCGGGTCGATGATGACCGGCAGGTACAGCCGCTGCGGGTTGGCCCGCGAAAAGCCGGCGTTGCGGTCACCGCTCCACTGCATCGGGGTGCGGACCCCGTTGCGGTCCCCGAGGTAGATGTTGTCGCCCATGCCGATCTCGTCGCCGTAGTAGATCACCGGCGTGCCCGGTAGCGAGAACAGGAGCGCGTTCATCAACTCGATCTGGCGGCGGTCGTTCGACAGGAGCGGGGCGAGCCGGCGGCGGATGCCAAGGAAGATCTTGGCCTCCCGGTCCTGGGTGTAGGCCCGGAACATGTAGTCCCGCTCCTCGTCGGTCACCATCGCCAGGGTCAGCTCGTCGTGGTTGCGCAGGAACAGGCACCACTGGCAGGCGGCCGGGACGGCCGGGGTCTGGGCGAGGACGTCGAGGATCGGGAAGCGGTCCTCTTGGTGCAGGGCCATGAACAGGCGCGGCATGAGCGGGAAGTGGAACGCCATGTGGCACTCGTCCCCGGCACCGAAGTACGCCACCGCGTCCTCCGGCCACGCGTTCGCTTCGGCCAGGAACATCCGGTTCGGGTACCGCTCATCGACGTGCTTGCGCAGCGCCTTGAGGAACGTGTGCGTCTCCGGCAGATGCTCGCAGGAGGTCCCCTCCCGCTCGTAGAGGTAGGGGACGGCGTCCAGCCGCATCCCGTCCACGCCGAGGCCGAACCAGAAATCGACGACCGGCAGGATCGCGTCCCACACCGCCGGGTTGTCGTAGTTCAGGTCCGGCTGGTGGGAGTAGAACCGGTGCCAGTAGTACTGATGGGCGACCGGGTCCCAGGCCCAGTTGCTGGTTTCAAAGTCTGGGAACATGATCGGGACGTTCGCGTACTTGTCCGGGGTGTCGCTCCAGACGTAGAACCCCCGCTCCGGGCTCCCTTCGGGCGCGCGGCGGGCCCGCTGGAACCACGGGTGCTCGTCGGACGTGTGGTTGATGACCAGTTCGGTGATGACGCGGATGTTCCGCTTGTGGGCCTCGTTGAGGAACTCCTTGAAGTCGTCGAGCGTGCCGTAACTCGGGTGGACGGCGGTGTAGTCGGTGATGTCGTAGCCGTCGTCCCGAAGCGGGGACGGGTAGAACGGCAGGAGCCAGACCGCGGTCACCCCGAGGTCCTGCAGGTAGTCGAGCTTGCGGGTCAGCCCCGGGAAGGTTCCCACCCCCCCGCTGGCACTGTCGTGGAACGCGCGAACGTGCAATTCGTAGATGACGGCGTCTTTGTACCAGAGGGGGTCGTCGGGCAGCATGCGTTGGGTTCCTCGAAGGTGTCCGGGCGACTCGTCGTGGACCGGAGGGCGGCCGGCGGATCGCGCCCGCCGCTCAGACGACATGGAGTTGCGCCCCGATCGCGGTCAGGACGCCGCCGCCGGCGGTCAACAGCACCGCCCAGCGGAGCGGGCGGCCGTACACCGCCCAGCCCAGGATCCCGCCGAGGACGCCGAGGGCCGCGATCGCGACGCCGATCCCCAGCCACGTCGGGCGCGGGATCGCGGCGGCCACGAGGAGCGGGATCAGCGCACCGGCGAAACACGCTAGGCTCGCGACCAGTGCGGCGGTCGCCGCCTCCGCCGCCACCGCCCGGCCGAGCCGCGTCGTCGCGAGCCGGCCGTGGCTCGTGAGGTTCAGTTCCCGCTCGGCGCGGACCAACTGGACCCGGAGTTCGGCGTAGTGGGCGACGAAGAACACGAACGCCCCGGAGAGGAAGGCGGCCGCCGCGACGCGGACGGCCAGGCCGTAGCCCACCGGGGAGGCCGGATCGAGCAGGCGGGCGGCGGTGAGGGTGAGCGCGGTCAGGATCCCGTCGCACACCCCGGCGATGAGCGAACGGACGTTTTCCCGCCGGACGACGTAGGACAGGATGCGGCTCATCGCTTCCGCTCCTCGGCCTCGACGACCCGCTCACCGGCGGCGAGTTGGTAGAGGCCGTGGACGACCGCGCCGGTCCCCTCGATCGCCCGGACGATCGCCTCGTAGTCGAGGTTCGTGCCCTCCACCGTCACGTCCATCGAGACGGTTTCGATGTCGATGTCCCCGACCCGGACGTTGAAGCCCTCGACCCCCGTGCAGCCGCTGACGGCCTTGGCGATGTCCAGGATGGAGGGGCGGGCGATGGCCTTGTCCACGTCGAGCAGCAGACGCCGGATGTTCATGGGAACGGCTCTCCTTTGTCGGCCGCGGCGGGTGACGCGGCCGGGAACGCGATCGATCATTCCACTCTCGCACCCGCTGTGGTTCGGCAGAACGAACGGCGGGACGCCGGCGGAGGGCGGTCATCCGTCCAGATACCGGATGCGCTTTCCGACGTCCGTGTTGACCGAGTGGTACGGCATCCGCAGGTGGCTGGAATCGAACAGGGCCGACCGAAGCACCTCGACGTCGTCCGCCCCGACCGCCTTGTCGAAAATCGGGTGCAGGTAGTCGACACCGGTCTGGCTCGGTCGCATCAGGAGCGGGTCGTAAAAGCTCGGGTGCATCCGCCGGGCGTGGATCAGCCCCCACCGGTCGCGGAATTCATTCGCCTCGACCGCGCCCAAGTGGAAGCCCCGACCCCGGGAGTACTGGAGGACCGAGACCGCGTTCATCCGACCTTCGAGCAGCATGTCCACGGCGTGCCCGCCGAGTTGCGCGGCGTGGAACCGGTCGAACAGGATCGGCCGCCCGCCCCGCTGGGTGTGCCCGACCTTGCGCGTGAAGATCGCCGCCCGCGCCGATTCGTTCCGCCGCTTGCTGGTGAAGTACTCGTCCCCGAGCCGTTTGACGAGGACCGCCCGCAGGGCCTCCGACGCCCCGCTCAGGGCCACGTTGCCGGACGGGTCGGTCGTGACGTGTTCGGCACCGAGTTCCTGCCCGTGCTCGTCCACGATCCCCTCCCCGCACACGATGACGCAGTGCTTCTGGAGGTCGTAGATCTCTTTCACCCGCTCCACGAGCGCGTCCACGTTCAACCGACTCTCGGGCACGAGCAGAAGGTCCGGCTGCCCGTAGGCGGCCCCCAAGGCGATGTACCCGGAGTGCCGACCCATGACCTCGATGATGGCAATGCGCCGGTGGCTCTCGGCCGTCGTCCGAACCCGTTGCACCCCCATCGCCGACACGAACACCGCGGTCGCGTAGCCGGGGGTGACGTAGTTCACCATCTGGTCGATGTCGAACCGGGTGCGGGACGGCGTCCACGCGTATCGGTGCGCGCCCTTGGCGCGTACCTCGCCGGACGGGATCTCGTGGTCGGCGGCCTCCGGCAACCGGACCCACTCGTCCGGCTCGTGGCGGTAGTTCAGCCCGAGGTCGTTGTCGATCGTCTTCGGAGCAAGCACGGTCGGCAGGCGGTGGCAGAGCGCCTGCATTCCATTGAGCGTGCCGTCGCCGCCGACGCAGATGAGCCCTTCCACTCCGAGCTTTTCGAGCCGACCGGCGATCAGGTCCACGCCGGCCGTGTCCTCGGCGTTGACGTAGTCGCGCGACGCCCCGATCAGGGTGCCGCCGAGGGTGGGGTCGAGTTCCGGGACCGGGCTGTAGAGCGGGTTCAGGTGGACGTGGGGGACGCGGGGGTTGAACAGCCCGCTGAACCCCTTGATGAACCCGAGGACCTCGACCTTCCGCTGGCTGGCGCGGGTGACCGCCCCGTGGATGGTCGCGTTCAGGGCCGGCGTGTCGCCCCCGGCCGTTAGAATCCCGATCCGTCTCATCATCAACCTCCCAGCCGGAAACGTGTGTTCGGAATGCGTGACGGGCGGCGAACGCCGGGCGCTCGTGCGTCGCACTTCTCCTCACGGGCACCCGCGCGGGTATTCCGGCCAATCCGGTTCCTCCCGCTTCCGGCACGAGCACCGCGGGATCAGTTTCTTCCGGGCGGCGAGCGGGTGGGACGAGAGGGGGCGGTGCCCGTCCAGTCCCGTGACTACGAAGGATCGGCCGCGTGCTTCAAACTCCCGCTCCGTCTCGTGCAACTTCTCCATGACGGTGTGATCGACGAACCGCGCCCCCGACAGGTCGACCGTCACGTCCGCGTCCGGACCGAGGCGCGCGATCTTCCGCTTCAGGGCCGGCCAGTTGCCGAACACCGCGGCCCGATGGACGACGATCTGGAACTCGCACCCGCCCCGCTTCACCACCTCCGCGTCGAACACGAAGAGGGACCGCAGCGGCACGCCGTTGCATAGGTGGAGGGCGGCCTCCAGCAGGACCCCCGCCGCGATCCCGACGAGCGGGTCGGTAGCCAGGGTCGCGAGGATCGTGCCGACGAACACGACGAACTGCCCCCGGCCGATCCTCCAGTAGCGGACGAACTCGCGCGGGTGGGCGAGCCGGAACCCGGTGTAGACGAGCATCGCCCCCAGGGCGGCGAGCGGGATGTGGCAGATCAGCCCCGGTACCAGCACAACGAACACGAGCAGAAACACGCCGTGGAAGAAGTTCGCGTACTTCGTGCGCCCCCCGTTATCGACGTTCGCCTTGCTGCGGACGATCTCGGAGATCATCGGCAGCGCGCCGACCGCCGAGCACACGGCGTTGGCCACGCCCGTGGCCAACAGGTCGCGACTCAGATCGGTCTTCCGACGCCACGGGTCGAGCAGGTCGAGCGCCTTGGCCGCGAGGAGCGACTCCAGACTCCCGATCACGGCGAAGAGGGCGACGTACTTCAGACCGGTCGGCGTGGGCACCCCGCGGAGGTCGGGGAGGGCGAACGCGGCCCCCGGATCCGCCTTCACGTCGGGCACGTTCACCAGGAATCGAGGCCCGGCCTGATAGGCGCGGTTCTCCGTGCACAAGACTCCGTCGTGAAACACGTACGCGTGCTCGGTCGCGAAGGAGAAGACGAGGCCCAGGGGGACGGCCGCGAGCAGCACGAGCAGCGGGGCAGGAATTCTTTTGGTCCGGCCGGGGGCGAACGGGAGCCCGAACAGGATCGCCAGACCGACGAGGCCGACGCAGGCGACCGCCGGGTTGTAGTCCCGCACCGCTTCGGGCAGGTCGGCGAGCAGGCGCAGCGGACCGGCTCCCTTCTCCGGGACGCCGCCGAGCACCTCGTAGGCCTGCTTGGAGATGATGATGACGCCGATCGACGCGAGCATCCCGCGGATGGCGGCCAGCGGGAAGAGGTCCCCGAGGGAGCCCGCCCGGAGCAGGCCGAGGAGGACTTGGATCGCGGCCGCCGCGACCCCGACCCCGAGGGCCAGCCGGTACCCGGCTTCGAGTTGGCGGGCCTCCGCTCGACGGGCGATCTCGTCGTCGGTGCGGTTCTCGGCCCGCAGCGCGGCCACCTCGTCTGTAGGAAGAGCGGGACAGAACTCTTTGCCCAGATCGGCCACGGCTCCGGCGGCGATTACGATGAGCCCGGCGGCGGGTCCCTTGATGGTCAGGGGGGAGTTGCTGACGAAGGTGGTCACGATCCCGCCGATGACGGCGGTCCAGATGCCGGCGACCGGCGGGTAGTTGCTCCCCCGGGCGATGGCCAGGCACAGCGGCATGGCGATCAGGAACACCAGGAGCCCGGACAACAGGTCCGCACATCGACTGGCGCGGGGCCCGGGCGGTGCGGTCCGTTCGGTGCCGTTCGGCACACTGGGTTCGGCCATGACGGTCGGGCCTCGGAGGGACAGTGGCACCCGGTGAGGGCGGTGTCCATCGAGGCCCGAGAGGCCCGGAAAAGAACACGCCCCCGTGGGGGATGCGGGTCCCGCACGGAGGCGTGGTCAACGTCCTCCTACCGGGATTTGCATCCGGGTAGGAGTCATCAGCCCCGAAATTGTCGAGGCGGTTTCGGCGAACTCCATCGCCATCAAGTTGGAAATATTATTCCAGCCGAGGGGATTCGATTTCAAGCGGAATTAGCCCTTTTCTGACCCGCGGTGAGATGGGCCGCCGAGAATGAGTAGCCTGGCTCCATTCTCGACGGGCGGATAACAAACGGATGTGTTCTTTGCCGGCACCATAACGGTCTCGGCCTTGGGTGCCGATGTGACCGCCAGTTCGCACAGCTCCGATCATTGCCCGCGCCACCGCACCGCCCGAACGCCGGGGCGCTCGACGAGCTTCCGGATGAACTCCGGGGTCGGCGGGTCGTTCGCGCGGCCAAGCCAGCGGACCTCGCACGCGACCTTCCGCCGGGTCGCGTTCCCCTTGCCCGAGTACGCCACGCTCCAGGTTCGGGCCCGCGCCCCGGTCTGTCCGAGCATCGCACGGATCTCCTCGTCCGTCGGGCCGCTCTCCGTCACGGTCAGCGAGAGGGTGCCACGCCGCTCCTGCGGGATGCGGGCCTCCAGGTGCTTCAGAGCCCAGAGGATGACGAGACCGATCGCCAGCCACGCCAGTCCGAGTCCGTGCTGGCCGCCGCCGAAGCACAGCCCGAGGTTGGTGGCGAGCCAGAGCGTTGCGGCGGTCGTCACCCCGTTCACCCGCCCCTTCTGCCGGAGGATCGCCCCGGCCCCGATGAACCCCATCCCGGTCAGGACGCCGAGCGGCAACCGCATCAGGTCGAGGACGGAGAAGGACTCCGGCGTCTTCCCGACCGTCGTCAGGAGCAGGTTCACCTGGATCATGGACACGGCCGCGGCCAGTGTAACGAGGAGCGTCGTCCGTAGCCCGGCGGTCATGCCCCGCTCGGTCCGGTTGAGCCCGAGGGCGGTGCCGGCGAAGACGGCGAGGCCCAGGCGCAGCAAGATGTCCGGCCAGTCGAGGGTGAGCGGCATGAGTAGTTCCTCCGGGCGACACGGTGCAACCGCCGCGCCTGCGGTCGGTGGTTTTGATCGGCACGGTATCCCCCTCCGTTGACGGCACGCCCGCATTCAGAACCGGGAGACTAAAGCAGCAGCCCGCACCTCAACCTGCCAAACCGGCTTTCCTGAAAGAAGCCTTTCGGTTGCGGGCGCAGGCGACCAGCCGCTTCGTCGTGCGCTGCGAACTATCTCTTGCCGTAAACGAACCGCATACCTGCTCTCAAGCCGGCACAGTGGTTCTGCCGATCCAGGGAGGGCATCTTGGACGCGAACGGAACGCACCCGAGTGCTTTGCACCTGACATGACTGGGGATGGAGTCCCCCGCAACCGCCCTTGTTCGGGCTGATGACTCCTACCGCGCCGGCCGGCGGTAGGAGTGGCACGCACTTCGAACCGTCCCGGCTCGGTGTTATTCCCCCCTTCCCGGGAATGAACCGAGGTCGCGATGTCTTCGTCATTCGTGGTTGTCGCCAAGCGGGCGTCGATCGCTCTGGTGGCCGCTCTGGGCTTCCTCCCGCCCACACCCGCGCGAGCGCAGGCCGACCCGCAGACGGATCCGGCACCGAGTGCGGGAGCGCAGCCCGAAGCGCCCGCGCCGGACAAGCCGGTCGAACCCCCACTCAACCGGCTGACCGCGTTGGGGGTGCCGACGCCGTTCCGCCCCATGGCCCGCATCGGCTACTTCGTCATCGGTCCCACCGGGCCGGGCTATTACTCGCTGCGGGACCGGGTTCTCGGCGAGTCCCGTTCGGGGCCGCCGAAGACGCCGTACCCGCCCGTCCTCAGCGACGGCTATTCGTTCTACGACGCCGACTACCGGTACCTGGACTCACCCGACTCCGGGCAGACCGATTTCCTGACGGGCCTCAAGCGCATGCGCGTCGGCGACGACTGGACGTTGTCGGTCGGCGGCGAAGAACGGGTCCGGTTCATGGACGATAACGGCGGGTACGCCCGGTTCACCGGGACGACCAACGTCTACGAGCTGACCCGCTCGCGCGTCTACGGCGACCTGTGGTACCGCGACCGCTTCCGCCTGTATGCGGAGGTGCAGGACTCGCGCATCGCCGGCAATTCCTTGCCGCCGCTCGGCAACGACGTGGATCACGCGGACCTGCTGAACCTGTTCGTCGATGCCAGACTGTTTTCCGCGGGGGACCGACCGGTCTATGCGCGGGTCGGCCGACAGGAACTGTACTTCGGCTCGCAGCGCCTGATCGGCCCGTCGGACTTCCCCAACGTCCGGCGGACGTTCCAGGGCGTTCGGACCTTCTGGCTGGGTGAGGACTGGACCGTGGACGCCTTTTGGGTGCAGCCGGTGCTGATGCGCGCGACGACGGCCGACCCGCCCGATCACAACCAGAACTTCTCGGGCGCGTGGGCGACGTACCGGCCGCGCGACGGACAGGCCGCCGACTTCTATTACCTGAACTTGGACAACCGGAACCCCGGGGTCGCCGTCGGACGCAACGGCGCCGTCGGCGGCTACAACGTCAGCACGATCGGGACGCGGTACGCTGGCGAGTCCAACCATTACCTGTGGGACTTCGAGGCGATGTACCAGTTCGGCTCGTGGTCGAACCAGGTCATCTCGGCCGGTGCCGTCACGTCCGGGGTCGGGTACGCGTTCGCCGGCCTGCCGTTCAATCCGCAGTTCTGGATTTACAACGACTGGGCCTCGGGGAACCAGAATCCGGGGCGGGGGAACACCCACGGGACGTTCAACCAACTCTTCCCCTGGGGGCACACCTATTTGGGGTATCTCGATCTGGTCGGTCGGTCGAACATTGACGACCTGAGCGTGCAATTCGCTTGCTATCCGACGAAGTGGATCCTCTCAACGCTCCAGTACCACGTATTCAACTTGGACAGCCCCCGAGATGGCCTTTACAACGCGAGCGGGACGGTCATCCGGAGCGATCCGACGGGGCGGGCGGGGACGTTCGTGGGCCAGGAGATCGACTTCACGACCAACTTCCACCTGAGCCTGCACCAGGATCTTTTCGTCGGGTATTCGATTCTGTTTGCCGGTTCATTTATCCACAATACTCCAGGCCCACAAGCCAGCCCCTCACTGTTCTACATACAGTACTCTTTCAAATGGTAAGTGCTCGCTTCGATGCCCCTTCACCCAACCTCTGGACGGAACCCGTCGGCGGGCGGTGCCCTCGATGTCCGGGACTGTTTCGTAACTCGACTTCCGCCGGGTCTTTGTGCCGGAGTCGCGTCAGGAAGTGCCTCGACGTCTGGGATTGTTTCTTGACTCGACCATTGCGGCCCGTAACATGACAAAAGCGAAGGCGATGGAGTTCGCCACGGAACCGCCACTTACGTGGCTAATAACTCCTACTCAGGGGCAACCGCCCTTCGAGTAGGTATTGACCTCACTCGACCCCGCGGGAGCCCTTCCCGCGGGGTCGTGGCGTTTGCGCGGTTGTTCGCGCCGCCCACCTCGTGTCCCGACCCACCACGAGGGGCACATGCAGGCCGACTACCGCATCGCCGCGACGTGGATCGCCCTTGCCCTCGTGGCCAGTCTCGCCGCCGTCCGCTTGAAGCAGAGTGTCGCGCTCGTCGAGATCCTCGTCGGGGTCGCGGCCGGGAACCTCGCCGTCTACCTCTCCCAACAGCAGTTCCTCGGGTTCGGCTGGAAACTCGAGGTCCGCCCGTGGCTCCTATTCCTAGCGGGCTTCGGGAGCATGCTGCTCACCTTCCTGGCCGGGGCCGAGATCGAGCCGGACGTGCTGCGCCGGCACTACAAGGAGAGCCTCGCGATCGGCCTCGTGAGCTTCGTCGTCCCGTTCGTCGCCGCGGTGGCGTTCGCCCGCTTCGTGGTCGGGTGGGAGTGGGAGGCGGCGCTCATCTGCGGGATCGCCCTCTCGACCACTTCGGTCGCGGTGGTGTACGCGGTCATGGTCGAGACCGGGCTGAACGAAACGGAACTGGGCAAGGTGATCCTGGCCGCCTGCTTCGTCACCGATCTCGGGACGGTGGTGGCCCTCGGCGCGTGCTTCGCCCACTACGACGCCACTCTCCTCATCCTCATCGCGGTCCTCGCCGTCGTGGTTCCGCTCACCCCGCGCGTCGTGGGCGGGTTCTTCGCCAAGTACGGCAACCAAGTCAGCGAGCCGGGGATCAAGCTGATCTTCGGCCTCTTGTTCGGGCTCGGGGCGTTGGCCGCGGCGGCCAACAGTGAGGCCGTGCTGCCGGCGTACCTGATCGGGATCGCGCTGGCCGGGGTGATGGCCCGCCAGCGGGACGCGGTCCGCCGCATGCGGACCACCGTGTTCGCGCTGACCACACCGTTCTACTTCCTCCTGGCCGGCACGAAAGTATCGCTGCCGGTCCTCTTCACCTGGACCGGCCTCGGACTGGTGGTCGTCCTCCTGCTCGTGAAGGTCGGGGCGAAGGTGGTCGGCGTGTGGCCGCTGACGCGGTTCTACGGCATGGGGAAGCGCGAGGGGAAGTACACCACGCTCCTCATGTCCACCGGGCTGACGTTCGGCACGATCTCCGCGCTGTTCGGCCTGAACAACGGGAAGATCGACCAGGAACAGTATTCGATCCTGGTCGCGGTCGTCATCGCCAGCGCGATCGTGCCGACGGTGGTGGCCCAGGCGTTCTTCGAGCCGCGCGTCACGCCGGCAACCGGCGGCCTCGTGATCCGTCCGGCCCACCTTGACGGCAAGCCCGACCTCGACGGCGAACCGGTCCTGGACTTGTCGCCCGAATTGAACGGCCGCCCGCCCCGCCCGGTGCGGGGGAGGACGTCTGGAGGTGACCCTTGAAACTGGAAGGCGATCAGACGCTCCTCCGCATCTTCCTGAAGAACACCGACAAGGTGTCCTGGTGGAGCAACGCACAGGACGCGCTCCTCAAGCTGGCGATGGGACGGGAGCTGGAAGGCGCGACGTCCCTGGAGGGCATCTGCGGACTGGTGGGCGGCGAACCGGTCGAGTCCGGGCGTTGGGCCATTGTGGAACACCGTCCGGTCATCCTGGAGTTCCTCGACAGCCCCCAAGCCGTCGGCGGCTTCCTCAATGACGTGATCGCTGTCTCCCCCCGCACCCTCGCCACCCTGGAGCGGGTGCACGTTCTGGCCTACCGCAAGCGAGAGAAAGACGCGGCGTGGGTCGCGCCTCACCTGCAAGCACCCGACCGTTCCGACCCGGCCGCGTACCTGCCGAGCCCAGAGGAGTTCCCGGTCATGCGCACCACCGTCGAGGGGCAACTGCTCCGGGTGTTCATCGACGACACCGACAAGTTCCAGGGGCAGCCGCTCTACCGGGCGGTGCTGGAGAGGGCACGCGACCTGGGCCTGTCGAACGCCGTGGTGCTGCGGGCACCGAAGGGTTTCGGCACGCACCAGCGGCTGCACACCGACCAGTTTCCCGATTACGTCGCAGAGTTGCCGCTCTTGATCGAGGTGGTCGGAACCCCCGACGAGATCGGTCGGCTGCTGCCATTCCTGGACGAGGCCGTGCCGGAGGGCCTCATCACCATCGAGGGCGTGAAGATGCTGCGACCCACGGAGGCCGCGGGATGAAAGTGATGAGCTACAACACGCTGTTCGGCGGGTGGGACGGGGGCGACGACCGGCGGTGCCGTGCCCAGCGCGAGGTCATCACGAGCGAGAAGCCCGACGTACTTCTGCTCCAGGAGTGCAGGCACTACGACCACAACGGTCACCGGCGGCTCTGCGAGACCGAAGACGCGTTGGGGATGCGCGGGTTTCTGGCCGTCGCCCCTCACACCGGCCAGCACACGGCCGTGTTCGCCCGACCGGAGCTCACGCCGGTCGCGTTCGAGGGTGACTCGGCCCGTTTCCACCACGCGGCGGCGACCGTCACCCTGCGAGTTCCGGGCCTCACGCGGCCGGTCACATTCGTCAGCGTCCACCTGTGCCCGAACGGATCGCACATCCGCCTGGCCGAGGCCGCCTACCTCGTTGCGCATGCCGCCGCGGACGGATTCGCCTTGGTCGCGGGCGACTTCAACTCCGTCTCTCCGCTCGACCCGGAGCCGGACTGGACGCCGCTCTCGGCTCACCACCGCGCCCGCTACCTTTCCGCCGACGGTCGAGCCGACCGCCGGGTTCTCCAGACGCTCTACAGCGCCGGCTACGCCGACCTCGCCCACCGCCTCGGTCGCCACGGCGAGCCGACCGTGCCGGGCGCGGGCTTCGCGAACACCGAATTCGTCCCGTTCCGGTCGGACTACTTCCTCGCCAGTGCCTCGCTGGCAGAGAAGACCGTGGCCTACTCCGTCGTCCGCGACGAGCGGACCGACGCCGCGTCCGATCATTACCCGATCACCGCCGAATTCAAGTTGTGAGGGAAGCGATGGGAGAACCCGAACGGGCGGAAGCCACATCGCCTCCTGCGAGCGAACCGTCCGGGCACTGGCTGAACCGGACGGTGTTCGGCGCGGGCGTGACGAGCGCATTGGGCGACCTGACCTACGAGACCACGAACGTCATCCTGCCGGGCTTCCTGGCCGTGTTGGGGATGCCGGCCGCGGTGCTCGGCACCATCGAGGGTGTGGCCGACGGGCTGGCGAGTTTCACCAAACTCGGGGCGGGGTACATCGCCGACCGGCTCGGCTTCCGCAAGGCGCTGGTCGTCACCGGCTATGGTCTGACCGCACTCATGCAGGTGTTCATGGCCCTGGCCGTCGGCTGGCCGCTGGTCCTGCTCGGTCGCTTGGTCGGGTGGTTCGGGCGGGGGATTCGCGGCCCGTTGCGCGACGCGATCATGGCCGAGGCCGTTACGCCGGAGACCCGCGGTCGGGCGTTCGGGTTCCACCGCGCCGCCGACACCGTGGGGGCGGTCATCGGCCCGCTCCTGGGGGTGGCCCTGCTGGCGTGGGCGCAGACGCTGCCGCTTGCCGACGAGTCCGGGCCGTACCGCACGGTCTTCTGGCTGACGCTCGTCCCCGGCGTGCTGTCGGTGTTGAGCTTCGCGTTGTTCGTGCGGGACGACCGCAGCGTGCCCAACCCGAAACTCCGGTTCGGCGCGGCGCTGCGGTCACTGCCGGCACGTTTCCGCCGCTACTTGCGTGCGGTCGGTCTCTTCGGCCTGGGTGACTTCGCCCACACGCTTCTGATCGCCGCCGCGGCGGCGCTGCTCGTTCCGCGGTACGGCCTTGTTGAGGCCGCGCAGATTGCCGGCCTCCTCTACGCCGGCCGAAACCTCGTGCAGACGCTCGCGTCGTACCCGGTCGGGGCGCTGGCCGACCGCATCGGGCACCGGCCGGTCCTCGTCGTCGGCTACGCGTTGGGCGCGGCCACCGCCGGCCTCGTCGCGCTCGCCTTCGCGCTCCAGTCCGACAGCCTGTTCCTTCTCGGCGCGGTGTTCGTGCTGGCGGGGTTGTACGTCGCGGTGCAGGAGGCGATCGAAGGGGCGATGGCGGCCGACTACGTTCCGACCGAGACCCGCAGCGTCGGCTACGGCGTCCTGGGTGCGGTCAACGGGGTGGGCGATCTCGTATCGAGCGTCGCCGTCGGGGTGCTGTGGACGACCGTCTCGCCGGTGCTGGCCTTCGGGCTGGCCGGCGGCGTCATGCTCGTCGGCACGCTGGCCTTGGCCGGGCAGCGCGACGCAGGGGGCAGGTAGTCCGGCTCATCGGTTCACAACAGGGATTATTCCATGCACCGGTTCGGCTGTGGATCGGAGTTCTTCCGCCGGGTGGTTGTGGTCACGGCGGTCATCGCTCTCGCCCCCGTCGCGCGCGGAGCGGAGCCGGCCGGTCCGCCGCGTCTGGCCGTGGTGATCGTGGTCGATCAACTCCGGGGCGATTACCTGGAGCGCTGGGAGAAGCTCTTTGGCGAGGGCGGGTTCCGCCGGATTTGTACCGACGGGGCGTGGTTTCAGAACTGCCACTACCCTTACGCCTTCACCATGACCGGCCCCGGACACGCCTCGATCAGTACCGGCGTGTCCCCCGCGAAACACGGCATCGTCACGAACGAGTGGTACGACCGCGCCGCCGGCCGTGAGGTGTACTGCGTGGACTCCGAGCGGTACGAGCGCGTGCCGCCCGCGAACGCGGACCCAACCGTTCCGCCCGCC
Source organism: Planctomycetota bacterium (assembly GCA_017306025.1). Classification (GTDB taxonomy): domain Bacteria; phylum Planctomycetota; class Planctomycetia; order Gemmatales; family Gemmataceae; genus Gemmata. The sequence continues at coordinate 9,973 of JAFKJJ010000541.1, read as the reverse complement.
AAGAAGCAGCCGCTGGGGTTGTCCCCCGAACGGCTCCTCGCGCCGACCGTCGCCGACGCGCTGAAGGACGCGACCGGCGGCAAGGGCCGCGTCGTCGCCGTGTCGTTCAAGGACCGCTCGGCGGTGCTGATGGGCGGGCGGCGCCCCGACGCCTGCTACTGGTTCGACACCGCCGACGGTCAGTTCGTCACCTCCACCTACTACCGCGACGCGCTGCACTCGTGGGTGAAGGAGTTCAACACCGGCCGCCCCGCGGATCGCTGGTTCGGCAAGAACTGGAACCGTCTGCGGTCGGACCTCGACTACCCGCGGCACTGTGGGCCGGACGACATCGCGGGGGAAGGCGTCGGGGTGGGCCAGGGCCGCAGATTCCCGCACCCGATGGACGGCGGGCAAAAGGCGGCCGGCAAGAAGTACTACGACGCGCTGTACAACTCGCCGTTCGGAAACGAACTGTTGCTCGACTTCGTCAAGAAGGCCGTCGAGGCCGAGCGCCTCGGCGAGGACGACACCCCGGACCTGTTGTGCGTGAGCTTCTCCAGCAACGACATCGTCGGCCACTGTTGGGGGCCGGATTCTCACGAGGTGCTGGACACCACGCTCCGCACGGACCTCATCCTCAAGGGGTTGCTCGACTACCTCGACACCCGCGTCGGCAAGGGGCGCTACGTGCTCGCCCTGTCCGCCGATCACGGCATCTGCCCGCTCCCGGAGGTGGCCCGCGGCCAGGGGAAGGACGCCGGGTTCGTCTCCCCCTCGCTCCTCACCTCTCAGGCCGACGACTTCCTCCAGGAGACGTTCGGCAAGAAGGGCGAGAAGAAGTCCCGGTGGGTCGAGTCGGACGCCGGCCCCGGGCCGTGGGTGTACTTCAACCGGGCGGTTCTCAAGGACCACGGGGTCGAACCGGCCGACGCCGAGGCCGCGCTGGTCCGCTGGCTGCGACAGCAGGCCGGCGTCCAGGCGGCGTACGGCCGGAGCCAACTCGCCGATTTGCCGAAAGGCGACGTCGTCGGTGCCGCCGTTCGCCGCTCCTTCCACCCGGATCGGTGCGGGGACGTGGCGGTGGTGTTGAAGCCGCACTACCTCATGTCCGGCAAGCTGACCGGGACGACGCACGGCACCCCGCACCCCTACGACACGCACGTTCCGCTCGTGGTGTTCGGCCCCGGGGTCAAACCGGGGGCGAGGAAGGAGCCAGTGACTCCGCAAGCCGTGGCCGTGATCCTCGCTCGCGCGCTCGGGATGGAACTGCCCAAGGACGCCGAAGCGGCGGTCCCCGAGGGATTGTTTGAACGGCGTTGATGCGGACGCGGCTTTCGGGATCGGTTTGAATCCCGCGGAGGAGCGAGCCTGTGGGGAACGAGCGGACACCGCCGACCGTGGCGCAGAGGAGGAGACGCATGGAATGGCTGGTGGAGGTCGCCGTTCACCCGATCACGCTCATCGCGGTCGGCAGCGCCGTGGGCGGGAACATGCGGTACTGGCTGGGCCGGTGGATCGACGCCCAGCAGTGGCCCGGCGGCATCCCGTGGGGGACGTTCGTCATCAACGTCACCGGCTCGCTCGTCTTGGGCTTCTGTGCGGTCTGGTTCTTGGAGCGTGCGGAGCCGGCCCGCCGCGGCCTCTACCTGCTCCTGGGCACCGGGTTCTGCGGCGGGTACACGACGTTCTCGACGTTCGAGTGGGAGACCTTCAAGTTGGTCCGCGACGAGAACTGGTTCGCCGCCGTGGCGAACGTCTTCGGGAGCGTCGCGGTCGGGTTCCTCGGCGTGTTCCTGGGCGCGCTGGCCGCCCACCTGATCTTCGGCCGGCGGTGAGAAGGGGAGGGCCAAGTCATGTTCACCTACGTCGCGGGGAAGAAGCTGACGGTCTACGTCGAATCGGCCGAGCAGTGGCACGGCCGGCCGCTCTATTCGGCCATCGTGCAGCAGTGCTGGGATCACGGGATCGCGGGGGCAACGGTGATCCGCTGCGAAGAAGGGTACGGCGGGCGGCACGTCCACCACGCCGCGCGGCTGTGGTCGCTCAACGACGACCTGCCGATCCGGGTCGAGATCATCGAGACGGCCGACCACTTCCCGAAGGTGCTGGAGGCTCTTCAGGGGATGCTCGCGAAGGGCGTCGCGATCGTAGACGACGTGCAGATTATCAAAGAAACCCCGGGTCAACAGTGACCCCAGACTGGAGAAGTGAGATGGCCCAGATCGTGGCGGCGTCCGCGTGGGAGATCCTCGACTCGCGGGGCAACCCGACCGTTCAGGTCGAGGTGCGGCTCGACGACGGCAGCACGGGTGTCGCGGCCGTCCCGTCCGGTGCCTCCACCGGGACGCGGGAGGCCATCGAACTGCGCGACGGCGACAAGTCCCGCTACGGGGGCAAGGGCGTGTTGCGGGCCGTCCAGAACGTCGAGGAGCGGATCGCCCCGCTCGTCGTCGGGCGGGACGCGCGGAACCAGGCCGCCATCGACCGCCGGATGACCGAGGCGGACGGCACGGCGAACAAGGCGAAGTTCGGGGCCAACGCGATCCTCGGCGTCTCGATGGCCGTGGCACGTGCGGCCGCCGCGTCGACCGGATTGCCGCTCTACAAGTACCTCGGCGGGGTCGGCGGCTCCGTCCTGCCGGTGCCGATGATGAACGTGCTCAACGGCGGGGCGCACGCCGACAACAGCGTGGACTTCCAGGAGTTCATGATCGTCCCGCTCGGCGCGCCGTCGTTCGGCGAGGCGCTGCGGTACGGGGCCGAGACGTTCCACGCGCTCAAGGCGGTGCTGGCCGAGAAGGGGTGCGCCACGGCGGTCGGGGACGAGGGCGGGTTCGCACCCAACTTGAAGTCGAACGAAGAGGCGGTGGAGGTGATCCTCGCCGCCATCGAGAAAGCCGGGTTCAAGCCGGGCGAGGAGGTCGCGCTGGCTCTTGACCCGGCGGCGAGCGAGTTCTTCGAGGGCGGCCGGTACCGGTTCGCGAAGTCCGGCGGTGCCGACCGCACGCCCGACGAGATGGTGCGGCTCTATGAGGAGTGGGTGGGCCGGTACCCCATCGTGTCGCTCGAGGACGGCGTGGCCGAGCAGGACGCGGCCGGGTGGAAGGCGCTCACCCAGGCGCTGGGCAAGAAGGTGCAGTTGGTCGGCGACGACAACTTCGTGACCAACCCCGCGATCTTCGCGGAGGGAATCGCAGCCGGGATCGCCAACGCGATCCTCGTGAAGCTCAACCAGATCGGCACGGTGACCGAGACGCTGGAGACCATCGGCTTGGCGCGGAAGGCCGGGTACGCGGCCGTCATCAGCCACCGCTCCGGCGAGACCGAGGACACGTTCATCGCCGACTTCGCGGTCGCGACCGCCGTCGGCCAGATCAAGACGGGTTCACTCAGCCGGACCGACCGCGTGACGAAGTACAACCGGCTCCTGCGCATCGAGCGCGACCTCGGCCCGGGCGCGACCTTCCCCGGTCGGGGTGCGTTCGCTCGCCCGAATTGAGGTTGGATGTCGACGGCGACCCGTGAGCACACCAGCGGAGGGCGTGTGGGAATACCAACGGAAACTCGCGGGCGGTCGTTCTTCGGCCGCCGGCTCGCACCCGACCACCCGCGGGGGTTGCACCTCACCGTAGCCGCGTTGCTCGCCGCAGTGGGGATCGGAGGATGTGCGGCACTCGCCGCGCAGGTGTGGGCGGGCACCGGTCTTGATGAACGACTCGCTGCCGCCTTCCACGCCCACGCCCGCTCGCACCCGGACATGGCGGCTGTCGCCGCCGTGGTCACCGCGCTCGGCTCGGTCTGGGCGATCGGCGTGCTCGCCGTCGTGACCGCCGTCCTGTTGGCTCGGTGGCGGCGGTACGGGCTCCTGGCCTGCTGGCTGGTCTCACTGGCCGGGGGTGGCCTGCTCCGCGAAGCCCTGAAGCGGGCGTTCGATCGACCCCGGCCGTCGTTTCCCGATCCGGTGGCCGTCGAGACGAGCGCGAGCTTTCCGAGCGGGCACGCCCTCGGCTCGGTCGTGTGCTTCGGGGCGCTTGCCTATTTCGCCCTGCTGCGCGCGCGAGGTCGAGGCGCCCGCGTCGTCGCTCTCGGGAGCGCGGCAGCCCTGATCGCCGCCGTCGGCTGGAGCCGCTTGTACCTCGGGGTCCACTACCCGTCCGATGTTCTGGCCGGATACGCGGTGGGCATGGGTTGGGTCGCGGTCTGCGTCGGGGTCTGTGAAACGATCCGGCGGGCTCGGCCGACTTACGCGGGCGTGCGTTCCACTGACACCGGGGAGAGACGCTGATGCGGGGGCACCCGTGGCACGACGTGCCGCTGAGCGACGACCTGGCCGACTGGTTCCCGGTGTTCGTGGAGATCAACCGCGGCTGCCGGGTGAAGTACGAACTGGACAAGCCCACCGGTCTTCTGCGGGTGGACCGCATCCTCTACGGGGCGGTGTACTACCCGGCCAGTTACGGGTTCGTCCCGCGCACGTACTGCGCCGACGGCGACCCGCTCGACGTGCTGGTGGTCTGCAAGGAAGACCTCGTGCCGGGCGTGCTGCTGCGGGCGCGGGCGGTCGGCGTGATGCCCATGCGCGACGAGAAGGGGCAGGACGACAAGCTGATCGCCGTCCACGTCGATGACCCGTTCCTCGCCGGCGTGCGCGACCTCTCCGACCTGTCGGTCGCGGAGGTGCTGGAGTTGCGCCGCTTCTTCCAGGACTACAAGGCGCTGGAGGGGAAAGAGGTGACGGTCGAAACTCCCCACGGCCGGGAAGCCGCACTCGCCGTCCTCCGCGAGGCTGCGGACCTGTACCAGCGCCGCCGGGAGGAACTGCGACAATCGCCCTGACCCTGGATGCCCGAATGCCGCGACCGCCCCGTCGCCCGAACCCCACACCGCGAGGGTGGCCGATGAAGATGCTGGTCCTATCCGACATTCACGCCAACTGGCCGGCCCTGGATGCCGTGAGCCGCGCCGAGGGGTCGTGGGACGAACTGACGTTCTGCGGGGACGCGGTGGACTACGGCCCCCACCCCGTCGAGTGCGTCCGCTGGCTCCAGGCAAACGCGCGCCACGCGATCCGCGGCAACCACGACAACGCACTGGCGACCAGTCAGGACTGCCACTGCATGGGGCCCTACCGCCCGTACTCGCTGGCGACCCGCGCGTGGCACCGCACCCTCTTGGGTGCCGACGACGTCGAGTACCTCCGGCACCTGTTCGCGGTGGACCTATTCGAGTGGTGCGGGGCGCACTTCCGCGTCGGTCACGCCACGCCCGCCGGCGGGCTGTTCGAGTACGTCTCGCCGGACGCCTGGGAGGATCTCGTCGCGGGCCTCGCGGCGGACTTCGTCCTGCTCGGCCACACGCACGTCCAGGGGTGCGGACGTTCGGGCGGACGACGGTCGTGAATCCGGGGAGCGTCGGTCTGGCGCGGGACCACGGGGGGCTGGCGTGCTACGCGGTGATCGAGGACGGGCGCGCCGTCCTGCGCCGCGTCCCCTGCGAGGTGGAGCGCACGGTGGCCGACCTCCGGGCCGCGCCGCTGCCGGCCGACGTGATCGCCGGACTCGTACGCGTCGTCACGACCGGCGGCCTCGGTTGAAGGGAGTATGACGCGCTCAGGGCTCCTCCACTCTTTCGACAGTGCGCAGTTCATCCGACGGCCAGAGCCCTCGCGAAGTGAAGACGGTCACCGAACGGGCGGAGGCGGCCGGGGCGGTCGATGTATCGCACCCCTCGGCATCCTCAAGGCCGCCGGGTTCGCGTCGAGTAGGGCGTCCTGGGCCGGTCGCGGGCGTGGCGGGGTCCGGAATGGGGTAGCGATCAGTGCGGCGAACGATTCGGTCAATCATCCGCGACGGCGAACGCGCCGACGGAGGCGAGGTGCGCGATGGCGGCAGGTCGCGGCGAACGGCGGGCGTTCGAGTTCGACGGGCACACGTTCTGGTGGCCGACCGGCCTGAACCCGGACGACATGCTCGCGGCGTGTCTGTTGATCTTTCTGGACCTCGCGTCCCGCGCCCGCCGCGGCGACGCGCTGGCGGCCGAACTGCTCCGCAACTCGCCGATCTCGGTGCTCCGTGCGGCCGACGGACGGGCGTACTGGCAGAAGGGGCAGCCGGATGAGGAGCCCCGCCCGCCCGAGCCGGGTGTCCGGGACGGCACGCCACGCGAGCACGGGAGCGATCCCGGATCCGGAGGAGAAGCCGTTCCAGGAAACGCGGACGAGGCGCTCGCTGCCTCGACAGCGGCCGGCCGGCCGCAGCGTTCGAGGCGACTGGCGTGGGTCGCGGCCGCCGGAATTCTCGCCGCGCTCGCGGTCGGGACATTCAGCCTGATTGCGACTCGCTCGCGTGGGGCCGAGCCCCCCAAGGTCGGCCCCGGCGTTCCCGATTCCCGCTCCGCCCCGGGCAAGTCGCATTCGCCTGGGGGACTTCGCGGCGAGGATAAGCCCTGAGTTTATCAATCGCTCACCGCGCGTTTAGAGCCGGACGTTAGCTTCCAGATTGCACGACCGCGCACCGGCTTCGGGCAGGACCGACGATGGCGTTCCGCATCTTGTACGTCGAGGACGATGCCGAAATCGCCGAGTTCGTGGCCCAGGGGCTGCGCGAGGAGGGGTACGTCGTCGAACACGCCGCCGACGGGCACACCGGCGGGCACGCCCTGGAAACGTCGAACTGGGATCTCGTGATCCTCGACTGGTGGCTCCCCGGCCCCGACGGGTTCACGCTCCTGCGCCAATTTCGCGCGGCCGGCCGCACCACGCCGGTGTTGTTTCTGACCGCGCGGGATGCGATCGCGCAGCGGGTCGAGGGCCTCCGGGCCGGGGCCGACGACTACCTGTGCAAGCCGTTCGCCTACGAGGAACTGCTGGCGCGGGTGCAGGCGCTGCTCCGCCGCCCGCCGGCACTGGCCGGCACCGAACTGCGCCACCACGACCTCGTGCTCGACCCGGCCTCCAACCGCGCCGAGCGAGCCGGCCAACCGCTCGCTCTGACCGCGCGCGAGTTCGCCCTGCTCCTGTTCTTCGTCCGGCACGCAGGCGAGGTGCTGTCCCGCACCCGGCTCTACGAGCAGGTGTGGGAGGAGGAGTACGACGGCCTGTCCAACACGCTCGAGGTCCACGTCATGGAGGTCCGCAAGAAGCTCGAAGTCCACGGCCCGCGGCTGCTCCACACGGTCCGCGGGCGCGGCTACATGCTGGGCGAACCGGCCCCGGAGGGCGAGGGCGCATGAGCCTCACCAACCGCCTGTCCCTGTTCTTCCTGGTCGCGCTCGCGCTCGTGCTGTGCGGGTTCTCGGTGATCCTCTACGCCCTGGCCCACCGCCACCTCAACGCCCAGGTCGACCACCGGCTCGACGCGACCATGCAGACGCTCGTCGCGGCCATCGAGGTTCACCCCGGCGACGTGGAGTGGGAGCCGTTGGAACGGAAGGTGGCCGTCGGCGATGACCCCGCGCCCGACCAGGTAAGGTGGACGATCCACGACCCGGCCGGGAGACTCGTCGACTGCTCGCCCAACCTCGACCGGGGCGCGAGTGTGCTGCCGACCGACCGCGGCTGGCGGGTGCTGGCCCGGCGCGTGCGGTCGGGTCAGTTCGACGCCGAACCGTTCGACGGTCGCCCGCGGCCGTTCGAGGGCGGACTCGGCGAGGCCTTCCCCGCCGGTCAGCCGCCGGGGGCCGTCACACTGCCGGCCGACCGCACCTTCCACGGCGACGCGCTCGTCCTCACGGTCGCGCTGGCCGAGGCGCCCGTGCGGGAGACCCTCGCGCAGCTCGCCGGGACGCTGGCCGCGGTGTCCGGCCTCGTGTGGCTGACGGCCGCAGTGTGGGGGCGGTGGCTGTGCCGGCAGGCGCTGCGGCCGATCACGCGGATGGCGGCCTCGGCCCGGACGCTCCGCCGCGAGTCCGACCCCGGGCTGTTCCTCGACGTTGCCGAGAGCCGGGACGAGTTGGAAGACCTCGGCCGCGCCTTCAACGACCTTCTGGTCGGCATCCGCGAAGCCCTGGAGCGGCAGCAGCGGTTCACGGGCGACGCTTCGCACCAACTGCGCACGCCGTTGACGGCGCTGCTCACCTCCGTCGAGGTGGCACTGAAACGGGAGCGCAGTCCGGCGGAGTACCAGCGGGTGCTGGGCGTGGTGCAGCGACGAGGGACGCAACTGCGGCAGATCATCGACTCGCTCCTGTTCCTCGCCCGTGCCGAGGCGACGCCCTTGCCCGAACCGGAGGCCATCGACCTCGGCGAGTGGTGCCGGGCGTGGCTCGCGGGGTGGTCCGAACACGCCCGTGCCGCCGACCTGACCGTTCGGGCGGATGCCCCTGCGCGGGTGTGCACTCACCCGGCGCTACTCGGCCAGATCCTCGACAACCTGCTCGACAACGCCTGCAAGTACAGCGACCCCGGCACGCCTGTGACCGTTGCCGTGGGGGCCGGGGCGGGTGGCGTCACGCTGACGGTCATCGACCGCGGGTGCGGGATCGCGGCCGACGAGTTGTCGCGCGTGTTTGAACCGTTCTACCGGGCGGGCAACGCCCGGTGGCTGGGCAAGCCCGGGGTGGGCTTGGGTCTGGCGGTGGTTTGGCGCCTGGCGGCGATCCTGGGAGGCCGGGTGGAGGTGGGGAGTGAACCCGGACAAGGCAGTCGGTTCCGGCTGTCATTGCCGCAGGCTGCGGAAGGGCCGCAACCGGGGGGTACGGGGGGCACCAATGAGACGGCACAAGCGTGGTCGGCCGGACGCCCCGGCCCGGTCGCCGCGGAGGCGTGTGCCGGCGGAACTTGAGGGCATAAGGGCGGATTTTAGATGGGGATCTCGCGGCCATGGGCGTCGGCCGCTTCGCGGTGATCGTCGAGATACTTGCGGCCTTCGTCGGTGATCGCATACAGCTTCTTCGCGCCGTCGGCGGTGCCCTTGCGGGGGTGGTGGCCGGCTGCGCCTCCGTGCCGGAGCCCTACGGAGGGGGCCGGCCGCTCCCGCCCCCGCCATCGATCGTCGCGAAGCGTGCCCCGGACGCCGAACGATCCCGCCCCGGTACCGTCATCCCGGCGGGCGCATGGAAGCTGACGGCCCAGGACGCGAAGCCCCCCCAGCCGGCCGCCCCGGCCGTGCCGTCAGTCCTCGGCCCCGAGGATGCGGTTCGCTTCGCCCTGGAGAACAACCCCGGCCTCGCCGCGATCCGCGAGCAGCGCGGGTTCGCCCGCGGCGCGGTCGTGATCGCCCGCACATACCCGTTCAACCCCGTCTTCCAGTTGTTCGAGATGGGCGTGAGCGGGCCGCAAAGTTCCGGCATCACCAACCACGCCTTCACCGAAGCGACGATGCGGCTGGACCTCGAAATCCGCGGGCAGGGGAAGCACCGCCGGGCCGCCGCGCAGGCCGTGGTCACCCGGACCGAGTGGGACATCGCCACCCAAGAGTTGCTCGTCTCCGTCGCCGCCAACCGCGCGTTCAATTCCGTCGTGTACCGCCGCCGCAAGCTCGACGTGCTGGAGGACACGGTGAAGTTCAACGAGGACGTGGTGGCGCAGGTGAAAAAGCTCGCGGATCTCGGCCGGCTGCGGTCGGCGGACCTGATCGTCGCCCGCACCGAACTCGACGCGGCCCGCGCCGCGCTGGGCCAGGGGAAGACCGCCCTCGCGTTCGCCCGGTCCGACCTCCGCAGGCAGTTCGGCACGCTCGACGACTCGTTCGACGTGAAGGGCGAACTCGACCTCCCGGTCCCGACGACCGACTTCGAGGCGTACGCAAAGGCCGCGCTGGAAGAGCGGCCCGACCTCCAGTCCCGCAGGCTGATGGTCGCGGAGGCGCAGGCCCGGCTGCGGCTCCAGGTCGCCGACCGCTACGGCAACCCGTCGATCGGCCCGGCCTTCGAGTTGAACGAGACGAAGGATTCGTTCATGGGCGTGTGGCTCTTCACCCCGATCCCCGTCCTCAACACTCGGCGCGGCGAGATCATGCAGGCGGAGGCGATGGTCGCCCGCGCCCAGGCGGAC